>CAZGTQ010000001.1:0-11079 GCA_964528575.1 uncultured Planctomycetaceae bacterium
CTCCAGCACTTCCAGGACGGTCTCTTTGTCCTCGATGTTCCCACGTTCGACGAGCGGACCGTACGCGAAGCAGTGCTGAATGCCGTCAGCCATCGTGACTATCGCGACGCTGGATCGGTCTTCGTCAGGCAATACCCTCGGCGACTCGAGATCGTCAGCCCCGGCGGCTTCCCGGCCGGGATTACTCCGGAGAACCTGCTCTGGCAGCAGAAGCCACGCGTCGTATCGCAGAGACGCTGGCTCGCTGCGGGTTGATCGAGCGTGCGGGACAGGGCTTCGACCTTCGGCGAGTGCATCCGCCACAGCAAGCCGTTGCCGGACTTCACGCGCACCGACGACTACTTCGTCTGGCTGACGCTTCACGGGACCATCCAGGACCCGGCCTTCCTGCGCTTCCTGGAGCAAGTCGGCGGAGAGACCGGAGCCTCTTTGGACCTTGAGGATCTGCTCGTGCTCGACCTCGTGCATCGCGAGCAGAAGATCCCTTCGCAGTTGACGCGACGACTAGCCCCACTGCTCGATCGAGGGGTTCTGGAGCGTGTCGGTGGAGGCCGTGGAACCCGACACCTCCTCGCACGCCGCTTCTACAAGTCCCTCGGTCGCCCGGGAGCGTACACGCGCCGGCGCGGACTCGACCGCGACACGAACAAGGCTCTTCTCGTCAAGCACATCGAGGATGCGCGAGATTCGGGAGCCTCTGTCCGAGCTTCAGGAGGTTCTCCCCGGGCTCAGCAAGTACCAGATCCAGACCCTCTTGCGGGAACTCAAGGCAGAGAGCCGGATCCAGGTCCGAGGGACTACCCGCGCGGCTCGCTGGTTCGCCTGCCCAAAACACAATCAAACTCAATGAGGACGCAATCCAGACGCAATCCGGTGCGCAGGATCAGGCCACCGTATCGGGCCGGAGTCCTCTGCCAGTCGCGCTCGACCTCGTTCGGCGGCACGCGCGCATCCTGAACTGAATCTCCGTCCAGAGCGGACCACGCGTCCAGGATGCCGTCCCGCGCCTCGGTCGACTCGTCGATCCAGGCGGCGTTGCTCCACCCCTGGACGGCCGACCTCGGCGGGAGCGCCCCGACCGCGGCCGTCGTCGACGCGGTGCTCGAACGCGCGCTCACGCCGGCGAGCTGACGCTCGGCGGGCCGCGAAGCCGGCGGGTCAACTTTGGGCGCCGAGCAGCCGAAGGAACGGGGATGTCCCGGTCCGATCGCGGCGGGCGCGAGGTGGCGGCGGGCTTGCCGCCGGTGCCCTGGTTCCTGCGCTCGCGGCCCCGGTTGCTCGTCACGCTGCTCGGGGCGCTGGCGCTGCCGCTCGGGCTCTTCACCGCGCTCGTGCTCACGCGCGCGCACGCGTCGCTCGAGTCGCAGGCGATCCGGCAGAACGCAGCCGCCGCGCGGCTCGGCGCGGAGGCCGTTCAGAGCCACTTCGAAGGGCTGGCGCGGTACGTCGAGAGCTACGCGCGTCGCCCGGAGCTCGCCGCCGCCGTCCGCGCCGGGGCGGCCGACGCGGCCAGGGCGCACCTGCGCGACCTGGTCGAGGGGAACCCGGAGCTCGACCGTTCGTTCATCACCGATGCCGCAGGGGTCGAGTGGTTCGACTGGCCGCTCGACCCCGACGTGATCGGCGTGAGCTTCGCCCATCGGGACTGGTATCGAGGCGTCGCGCGGCGCGGCGCTACGTACGTCTCCGAGGTGTACCTGCGCGCCGCGGTGCCCCGCAGGCACCTCGTCGCGATCGCGACGCCGATCCGCGCGGGCGACGGAGAGCTGCTCGGGTACCTCGTCGGGCAGCACACGATCGCGGCGCTCACGGAGCGGCTGGCGGCGATCCGGCCCGGCCCGGCGGGCTCGCTGAGCCTGCTCGACCACCATGGGCACCTGGTGCACGAGCGCATCGTGGCGCAGGGCGCGGACCCGGCGCAGGAGCCGCCGGCGCTGGGCGATCACCCGCTCGTGCTCGAGCTGCTGGAGCTGGACGAAGCGACGCTCCGCGACCGCGACCTCGTCACGGGCACGCCGAGCTTGCTCGGATCGGTTCGCGCGCCCGCGATCGGCTGGGTCGTCCTCGCCCAGCAGCCGCTCGACGCCGTCCTGGCGCCCGCCCGGAGCCTGCGCAGCTCGATCCTGATCTTGTCGCTGCTGTGCCTGGCCGGGATGGTCGGGCTCGGGTTCGTCTGGCTCGAGGTCGTGCGCCGCCACCACGTCGCGCTGCGCGAGCTCCAGCGGCAGAAGGACCTGCTCTCGAGCATGATCGTGCACGACTTGCGCAACCCGCTGGCGGCGACGATGACCTCGATCGACGTCGCGCGGACGCGGGCGAGCGCGACGAACGGCGCGCCGGGGGCGGACCTCGACCGCGCGGCCAAGTCCTCGCGGCGGCTGCTCGCGATCACGAACACGCTGCTCGACGTGATGCGGATGGAGGAGGGCGACCTGGAGCCCGACCTCGGCCTGCACGACCTCTCGAGCCTCGTGCAGGCGAAGGTCGACGAGTTCCGCCCGCTCGCCGACGCCGCATCGGTGTCGCTGCACGAGCGGCTCCCGCCGCGGAGCGTGCACGCGCGGGTCGACGGCCTCCTCGTCGGGCGCGTCGTCGACAACCTGATCACGAACGCGGTGAAGCACACGCCGCCCGGCGGCCGCGTCGAGGTGCGCCTCGACGCCCCGACCGGCGGGCGCGTCGCCCTGGTCGTGTCCGACACGGGCGCGGGCATCCCGCTCGACCGCCAGGACCGGCTCTTCCAGAAGTTCGGACGCGTCGGCGAGCGCGGGCAAGCCGGCCGGCAGGACGTCGGGCTCGGCCTCGCGTTCTGCCGCATGGCGGTCGAGCTCCACGGCGGGACGATCGGCGTCGAGAGCAGCGCCGGAGCGGGGAGCCGCTTCCGCGTCGAGCTTCCGGCGGAAGCGAGCGCGCGCGAGGCGACGGCTCCCAGGAGCCTGAGCGGGTCGGCTCGACCCACCCCGACGAGCTGCGAAGCTAGCCGGCGAGCTCTCGGACGGCCTCGAGAAGATCCTCGGAGTCGACGGGCTTGAGGAACGTCTTCTGCGCGCCGAGGCTCTTCGCGATCCTCAGGTAGGCCCCGCGCTCGGCGTAGTCGCTGCCCGAGAGCGCGATGATCTTCGCGTCCGGCCGAATGCGTCGCAACTGGCGGATCATCTCGGTGCCCTCGACCTCCGGCATGACGATGTCGGTGACGACCACGTCGAAGGGCTGCGCCTCGAACAGGCGCCGGGCCTCGGCTCCGTTCCTGGCTTCGGTGACGCCGTAGCCGTGGACCTCGAGCAGGCTCCGGACCGCTTCGCGCTGGTCTTGCTCGTCGTCGACCACGAGGACTCTCTTCATGCGGAGCTCCGAGGTAGGGGCTCGCAGGGTTCATCGACCGCGAGGGGGCGCGACATGAACCGCAGCGCCCCCTACAGCTCGACCGGCGAGACGAAGTTCTCGGGCTTGACGACGAGCAGTGAGCAGTCGACCTCGCGCAGGACGCGCTCGGCGGTGTTGCCGACGAGCAGGCCCGCGATGCCGCCGCGCGAGATCGAGCCCATGACCAGCAGGTCGGGGCTGCCCTCCTCGACCGCTTGGCGGATCAGGCGCTCGGGGGCGTCGCGGTGGATCTCGACGCGCGGGGCCGAGGAGAGGCCGAGCGGCTCGAGCACGCTTTCGATGTGGGCACGCGCGCGAGCCGGCACCTCCTGGCGCTCGCGCTCGACCGCGTCGGACGACATGCGCGAGGCGTCGATCTGCAGCTCCATCGAGAGCTGCCACGCGTGCAGGACGCCGAGCTTCGCGTCGCTCGCCTCGGCGACCCAGGCGGCGTACTCCAGCGCGAGATCGCCGACGGGCGAGAGATCGGTCGCCGCGATCACGAGGCGGTGGACCAGGTCATGGTCGGGCTTCACGATCCACACGGGAGCGGGGCAGTTGTGGACGAGCTTGAGGCTCGTGCTGCCGAGCGGGCCGAAACGCCGCGCCGGGACGTTGCGCTTCGCGACGATGACGAGGTCGTTCTCGCCGCTCAACGCGCGCCGCACGATCGCGAGGAACGGGCGCTCGTCGCTCGTGACGAGCTCCGTGTCGATGCCCGAGCTGCGGTAGTCGGACACGAGCGACTCGAGCGCGGCGAGCTCCTTCTCGGACAGCTCGGGCCGGCCCTGGGGGCCGACGAAGTGGCGCGCTTCGTGCGTCGAATGGAACAGCGTGAGCGTCGCGCCGGTCTTCTCGGCGAGCCAGTGCGCCTGGAGAGCGGCCTTGCGGCTGCCAGCCGTCACCGCCTCGGTCTCGCGGTCGAGATCGACGCCCACCAGCACTCTGCGGAATCGCTTCATCGAGGCCTCCGGCGCGAGAAGATACGGGACGGCGGCTCGCGCTGCACGGACAGCCCGAGGTCACTTGCGGGCGACCCCGTCCGTCCGTCCGTCGAGCAGCCATTCGCGGTCCGCGGCGGGAACGCCGAGCACCGGCGTCTTCGCGCGCTTCAGCACCCCGTACGCGATGCTGCCGAGCAGGACGCGCGACAGGCCGGTGCGCCCGTGCGTGCCCATGACGACCAGGTCCGAGCCAGGCGCCCGCAGCAGGATCTCGTTCACCGCGCCGCCCTCGACGAAGGCCGACGCGGCCACCTCGACGCCATCGACCGACTCGACGAGCCGGTCGAACTGCTCGCGCTCGCGGTCGCGCTCGAAGTCGACGACGTAGGTCGGGCCCGGGTAGCCCTCGCCCGCCGAGGCGTAGGCGAACGCCGGCGCGGCGAAGCAGTGGACGATCTCGAGCCGCGCGCCGAGGCGCCGGGCGAGCTCCGTCGCCACCGCGAGCGCGCGATCGCTCTCCGTCGAGAAGTCGACCGGCACGAGGATGCGCCGGATCGTGCGGCACGGGCCGAACTGGCTCCAGATCAGCGCGTTCGAGCGCGCGAGCAGACCGCGCGCCGTGCTGCCGAAGTCGATGACGCCGCGGTGGCGGTGCGGGCCGAGCAGGACCATGTCCGCGCCGAACCGCGCGCTCTCCTCCAGCAGGACGGTCACCGAATGCCCGCCGAGCACGTGCAGGCGATCGGCGAGCGAGACGTCCTTCAGCCGCGCGCCGTCGAGCAGCGGCCGCAGCTCCGCCTCGATGTGCGCGCGGGCGCTCGCCATCGCGGACGTGCGCATCTCCTCGAGCTGGTCGGGCCCTACGCCCGCCCACAGCGGCGGGGCGACCGCCACGGCGTGGACGAGCTCGAATTCGCAGCCGAGAGCGCGAGCGAGCGTAACTCCCGCCACGCCGGCGCGGTAGGAGCTCGCGTCACGGTCGACGCCGACGACCAATCGATCGATCGTGTTCATGGGTCTGGGATCGGACATCGGCTCCTTGGAGACCGAATCTAATGGGCGCCGCTGCCGCACCCATACGCACTGCGGCGTAGGATCACGCTTTCGTATGCGGGGGGACCGTATGCGAGGAAACGCCGCCGGAGCGCCGTGAAGCCCTGCAAACCGCTCATGCAAAGACCGATCCGAAGCGTCGTGGCCGCGCTCGCTCTCGCGGCGCCGGCGGCCGCGGCCGACTACGACCGCCTGAAGCTGTTCGAGCTGGTCGCGCTGGCTGACGCCGTCGTCGCTGGCCAGATCGTCGAGGTGCGCGACGACGCGTACGACCTGCGCGTCGAGCGCTGGATCGTCGGCCGCGGTCCGGGCGGCGTGCGCATCGAGCGCTTCGAGGACTGGACGTGCGCGGGGCGTTGGGCGCCGTACGAGACGGGACAGCGCGTGCTGCTCTTCCTCGAGAGGACGGACGAGCCGGGACCGTGGCGCGCGCTCGGCGCGGGGAACGAAGGCGACATGGCGCTCCTCGCGGGCGGTGCGGTCGCGCCGCGCTACCGCGTGCGCGGGTACGAGGGCGGGATCGCCGACACGCGCGTCCCGGCGGACGAGCTGATCGGGGCGACGCTCGGCTTCCGCGAGGCGTTCTGGTGGGAGCCGGGCGGCGTTCGCGAGGAGCAGATCGCGCGGATCGAGCCGCGCGCGAGCGTCGCGGAGGCGCGCGCGTTCGCGGCGACGTCGCGCACCGCGCGGCATCTGTTCGAGGAAGCGTGGTCGTCGAACGCGTGGCCGCACGAGCCAGTCGCGACGGAGCAGGTCGCGGGCTCGCTGCCGCGCGTCGAGCTGGCGGAACACGAGCTCCGGGCGCCGGCGGGAGCGCTCGCGTTCTTGGGCGGCGACACGCTCGCCCTGGGGCCGCCGGGCGATGGCTCGAGCGCCGTGGCGCTGCTCGCCCTCGACGCCGCCGGCGCGGTCGAGAGCGTCGGCGCGATCGAGACGAGCTCCCTCGCGTCGGCGCAGCGTCGCGCGGCCTTCGGCTCGACGCTCGCTCGGCTCGGCGACCTCGACGGCGACGGAGCGGACGACGTGCTCGTCGGCGCGGTCGGCTGGAACGCCGCCGTCCCCGGCTCGGGCGGCGCGTGGGTCGCGTTCCTCGACGCGGAGCGGCGCGTCGTCCGGGCGAGCGAGCTGACGCAGGCGCCGGCGTTGCTGCGCGCCGCGGGCGTCGAGATCGACGGGCCGAGGCCGCATCCGCTCGGAAAGGCCGCAACCGCGCTGGGCGACCTGGACGGCGACGGGACGCTCGAGGTCGCGATCGCACAGCAGTGGACGCTCATGGGCGGCCGCGACGACGTCCTGGTGGTCGTCGCGTCGCTCGGCCGCCGCGGCGACGTGACCAAGGCGTCCGCGATCGCCGGCTCGGGCTTCGGCTTCGGCGAGGCGCTCGCGTCTCCGGGCGACGTCGACGGCGACGGCGTCGCGGATCTCGCGATCGGCGACCTGGGCCAGCGCGACGGCGGCATGCTGCGTGGAGCGGTGTGGATCGTCTTCTTGCGCGCAGACGGCACGGAGCGCGAGCGGCGGCTCGTCAGCGACTGGGAAGGCGGCTTCGAGGGCCTGCTCTTCGACGGAGCGTCGTTCGGACGAGCGCTCGCCGCGCCCGGCGACGTCGACGGCGATGGGGTTCCCGACTTGCTCGCCGGCAGCGACCAGGGCCTCTGGCTCCTCTTCCTCACGCGCGCGGGCACCGTGCGCGAGCACCGCCAGATCCGCGACGCGCGCCACGGCTTCACCGACGTCGGCTCGCTCGGCCGCTCGATCGCGTGCGCGCCGGAGCGCGAGAGCGACGGCTCGCTGCGCCTGGCCGTCGGCGGGCGGAGCGGCAAGCGCGACGTCCTCTGGCTCCTGCGCCTGCGCCGCGACGGCACCGTACTGCCGTGGTGAGCGCGCCTTGGTGAGCGCGCCGCGCCGAATCAGCTCTCGAGAGCTCCGAACGCGTCGGCGTACCCCACGCGTCCGCCGCGCGACGGCAGCGCTCCCGGCACGAGCTCGATGACCTGGAACGCGTCGCCGCCGCCGTACGCGTCGACGAGCCCGCGCGCGTACGCGGGAGCGAAACCGAAGCGCGCGTAGTAGCGCGGGTCGCCGAGCACGACGACGAACGGACAGCCGCGCGCGGCGCACGCCGCGAGGCCCGCCTCGACGAGCGCGGCGCCGATCCCCGCGCGCCGCGCCGACGCGTCGACCGCGAGCGGCGCGAGGCCGAGCGGCTGCGCTCTCGGCGCGCCGCGCTCCTCGTCGACCGCGATGGGGCTGAACGCGACGTGGCCGACGAGCGCTCCGTCGCGCTCGGCGACGAGCGAGAGCGCGAGATCGCCCGCGTCCCGCAGCGCATCGACGAGCTGCGCCTCGGCCGGCGTCGGGAACGCCGCGGCGACGAGCGCGCGGATCGCGGCGCGGTCGGACGCGCGCTCGGGACGGATCGCGGGATCCATCGCCCCACTCTCGCACATCGAGCGCGCGGACGTACCGTGACGACGGCGCATCCGCCCCGAGCGCCGCGACGAATCCCCCCGCGCCATGCCCCCGACCGACACACGCATGCGCCGGCGCGCACGGCTCCCGCTCGCGCTCCTGGGCGCGCTGCTCGCCGGAGCGTCCGTGGCGACTTCCTGCCGCGCGACGATCGACAACCGCGATCCGACGGGCGAGCGCTTCCCCGCGGTCGCGGGCGAAGGCCTCGACGGAACGGCTTGGACGCTGCCCGCCGATCTTGCCGGCGCGCCCGCGGTGCTGCTCGTCGCGTACGTGCAGGACGCGCAATTCGACGCCGACCGCTGGCTGCTCGGCCTCGCGCAGGTCGACCCCGGCGTGCGCATCCTCGAGCTCCCGACGGTCCGCGGCTGGGTCCCGCACCTGCTCGCGAACACGATCGACGAGGGCATGCGCAGCGGCATCCCGCCCGCGGACCGCGCGTCGGTCGTCACACCGCGGACCGCGCGTCAATCGTCACGGTGTACGGCGACGCCGACGCGATCGCGGAGCTCACCGGCACCCAGAACCCGCGCAACGCTCGCGCGCTCCTCGTCGACGCCGGCGGCACGATCGTCTGGTTCCACGACCAGGGCTATTCGGCGCGCGTGCTGCTCGCGATGCTCGACGAGCTCGAGCGCATCGCCGAGTGACGCGTCACTCGTAGACCGTGCAGCCGCGGTCGGCGAGCGCGTCGAGCCAGCTCGGCCGCGGGCGCAGCTTCGTCCAGCGTAGGTCGAGCTTGACGAGCCGCGGCAGCGCGCCGATCCCTTCGGGCAGCGCGCGCAGCGGATTGGCGCGCAGATCGAGCGCGGTGAGCCGCTCGAGCCGCGCGATCGACGCCGGCAGCTCGGCGAGCCGGTTGTCGCGCAGATCGAGCGTGTGGAGCGCGCCGAGCTCGCCGATCGAGGCCGGCAGCCGCTCGAGCGCGTTGCCGCGCAGGCACAGCTCGCCGAGGCGCGCCCACGCGCCGAGCTCGTCGGGCAGGCGCGCGAGCGCGCAGCCGTCGGCGCGCAGCTCTTGCAGCGCCGCGCATCCGCCGAGCTCCGGCGGCAGCTCGGCGAGCGCGTTGCCGGAGAGGCCGAGGTAGCGCAATCGCGCGAGGCGGCCGAGCGCCGCGGGGACGCGCTCGAGCCGGTTGTGACCGAGGTAGAGGAAGCGGTCGAGCGAGGCGAGCTCGCCGAGCGCGTCGGGCACGCGCGCGAGCCGGTTGTGGCCGAGGTCGAGCATGCGCAGCGCGCGCAGCTCGCCGACGCGCGCCGACAGCTCCTCGAGCCGGTTGCCGCCGAGGTTCAGGACGCGCAGCCGGCCGAGCGACCAGAGCGAATCGGGCAGCGCGGCGATGCGGTTCGCGCCGACGCTCAGCTCCTCGAGCTGCTCGAGGCGCCCGAGGTCGGCGGGGAGCGCATCGAGGCGATTGCCGTACGCGCTCAGCACGCGCAACGAAGCGAGCGCGGTGACGCCGGTCAGCTCCGCGAGCCGGTTGTGGTCGACGTGGAGCTCCTCGAGGCCCGCCAGCGACGGCGTCCACGCCGGCAGCGCCTCGAGGCCGCACCGGTCGAGGTCGAGCGCGCTCACGAGCCGAGCCGTGCGCGGTAGCTCTCGCTCAGCTCGCCCTCGAACCGGGCCATCCGCTCGCCGGTCACGCGCTCGTAGAGGTCGGCGACGTCGCCGTCGGTGTACACCTCGATGAACAGGAAGTCCCCGCTCCCGCGCTCGCGCTCGAGGCGCACTGTCGGCGCGGCGCCGACGACGAACCCGACGACGAAGAGCTCACCGCCGCCGAGCGCGCCGCTCGCGTCGACGAACGAGCGCCCGATGATCGGCGTCAGACAGGCGGCGCGCGCTTCGCTCGAGGGGAGCGGACCGTCGTAGCCGACCTCTTGCGGCGGGCTGCACGCGAGGAGCGCGACGACGAGTGCGAGCAGGATCGAGCCGCGGGGCATGAGGTCCGCCAGCATAGCGCCTGATACGGTGCGCGGATGTCCGACCGTGCGACCGACGGCCGCCGCGCGCTGCGCCTCGTGGTCGCGACGCTCGCCTACAACGTCGTCGAGGCGGTCGTCGCCATCGCGGAGGGCGTGCGCGCGGGCAGCATCGCGCTGGCGGGCTTCGGCCTGGACAGCGTCGCGGAGATCCTCGCCGCGACCGCGCTCGTGCACCGGTTGCGGCTGGAGACGCGCGGCGCGGACACGGGCGCGCTGGAGGCGAGCGAGCGCCGCGTGCACCGCGTCGTCGGCGCGACGCTCGTCGGGCTCGCGCTCTTCGTGACGGCGCGCTCGATCTGGACGCTCGTGGCCGCCGACGAGCCGGACGAGTCGCCGATCGGGATCGCGCTCGCGGCGTTTTCCTTGGTCGTGATGCCGCCTGTCGCGCTGAGCAAGCTCCGGCTGGCGGACCGCATCGGGAGCCGCGCTCTGCGCGCGGAGGCGAAGGAGACGCTCGCGTGCTCGTACCTCTCGCTCGCGCTGCTCGTCGGCCTGGCGGCCAACGCGCTGGCCGGCTGGTGGTGGGCGGACCCGCTCGCAGCGCTCGCGATGGTGCCCTGGCTCTGGCGCGAGGGTCGCGAGGGCTTGTCCGGCGAGGCGTGCTGCGACGACGACGGTCGATAACGGACCCGCCCGCGCTCAGGGTGTCGCGGGCGGGTCCACCCCGGCCATCTGGGGGCGACGGCTCGGGGACGCTCGGGGTGGCGCATTCGGCGGGCGGTGGACGCCATGGAAAGCGCCGGCCGCGCCCTAGAATCCCCGCCATGGCAAGCAAGGAGATCGCGCTCGAGCTGGCGGCGTTCGTCGATTCGGAGGCCGCGCGGGCGCTCGATGCGCCGGACGAGGCGGTGCGGTCGGTCGGCGAGCGATTCCTCGAGGCCTGCTACGAGGACCTCGGGAAGGCGCCGCGCTTCCTCGACGGCCAGGACGTCCACGTCGTCGTCGGGCACTTGATGGCCGACCGCTTCGCGCTGCGCGACCCGCACGTCGAGCACGCGCCCGCGATCCTCGAGGCCTTCCTCGCGCACCTCGAGACGATGCACGTGATCAGCCAGAGCTTCGAGCTGCGCCAGGCGCTCGCTCCCGCCGCCGAGGAGCTGCGCGAGGTCGTGCGCACCGGCCAGTCGGCGCACGGCCACCACCACGGGCACGCGGCGCCCAAGCAGGATCCCTTCGTGCACGGCGCGCCGAAACTCGGCCGCAACGACCCGTGCTCCTGCGGCAGCGGCAAGAAGTACAAGAAGTGCCACGGCCGCTGAGAG
>CAZGTQ010000002.1:0-10081 GCA_964528575.1 uncultured Planctomycetaceae bacterium
CGCGCTCCTGTTCGCTCGCGAAGGCGCACGCGTCGTCGCCGTCGACGTCGACGAGAGCGGCGGCCGGCGCACCGTCGCCGACGTCGAAGCGGCCGGCGGCGAAGCGCTCTTCGTGCGCGCCGACGTGTCGCGCGCCGCCGAGTGCGAGGCGATGGTCGCCGCCGCGGAGGAGCGCTTCGGGCGGCTCGACGTGCTGTTCAACAACGCGGGGATCATGCTCTCCGACGACGGGGACGCGGTCGCGACCGACGAGGACACGTGGGACCGCACGATGAGCGTGAACCTCAAGGGCGTGTTCCTCGGGTGCAAGTACGGCGTGCCCGCGCTGCGGCGCGCCGGCGGGGGCTCGATCGTCAACACCGCATCGTTCGTCGCGCTGCTCGGCGCGGCGACGCCGCAGCTCGCGTACACGGCGAGCAAGGGCGGCGTCCTCGCGATGACGCGCGAGCTCGCCGTGATCCACGCGCGCGAGAACATCCGCGTCAACGCGCTGTGCCCGGGGCCGCTGCGCACGGAGCTCCTCATGAAGTTCCTCGACACCGACGCGAAGCGGCAGCGCCGGCTCGTCCACGTCCCGATGGGCCGCTTCGGCGAGGCGAGCGAGATGGCCAAGGCCGCGCTCTTCCTCGCCTCGGACGACTCGTCCTACCTGACCGGCGCCACGTTCACGGTCGACGGCGGCATCACGGCGGCCTACGTGACGCCGGAGTAGGAACTCCCCCGTAGAAGCGCCCCCGCCCCCGTCCTATCGACCCCCGATGCAGGGCTTCTCCGAAGGCTCGTTCTGGACCAAGGTCCGCCGCCACGCCGTGCGCGCCGGGGGCGAGCTCGTCCGCAAGGCGCTCCAGCTCTACTACGCGGCGAAGGAGCCGACGACGCCGACCTGGGCGAAGACGACGATCTACTCCGCGCTCGCCTACTTCGTGATGCCGGCCGACGCGATCCCGGACGTGGTCCCGGTCGCGGGGTACGCCGACGACCTCGCGACGCTCGCCGCCGCGATCGCCGTCTGCGCCAGGTGCATCACGCCCGAGGTGCGCGCCAAGGCCGAGCACGAATGGCGGAAGTGGTTCGGCTCCGCCGAGCGCGCGACGAGCGAGTGACCCGTCACGGCGACAGGCGCAGGTGCACCGCCTTGCGGCGCGTCAGCGTCCAGAAGCCGTAGCGCGAGAGCGTCGTCCCGCGGCCGCTGTCGCGCACGCCCGTCCACGGCAGCGCCGGGTCGAGATAGTCGCAGCGGTTCATGTACACCGTGCCTGCGTCGAGCTCGCGCGCGAAGCGCTCGGCGCGCTCGAGGTCGCGCGTCCACACCGACGCGGTCAGGCCGTAGCGGCTGTCGTTCATGCGCGCGAGCGCCTCGTCGTCGCCGCTCACCGCGCGACACGGGACGAGCGGACCGAACGTCTCGTCCTGCATCACGTCGCTGTCGTGCGGGCAGTCGGCGAGCACCGTCGCCTGGAACGCGTGGCGGTCCAGGCGCTCCCCGCCCGCGAGCACCTTCGCACCCCGGCGCACCGCGTCGCGCACCTGCTCCTCGACCAGAACCGCCGCCCTCGCGTGCGCGAGCGGACCGAGCGTCGTCGACTCGACCATCGGATCGCCCGTGCGGTACGCGCGCACCGCCTCGCACGCGCGGTCGAGGAACTCGTCGTACAGCTTGCGATGCACGTAGACGCGCTCGACCGCGCAACACGACTGGCCGGCGTTGTAGCACGCGCCCTCGACGACGTTCGGCACGACGAAGTCGAGGTCCGCGTCCTGGGCGACGTACGCCGGGTCCTTGCCGCCGAGCTCGAGCCCGACGCCGACGAAGCGGCCCGCCGCGGCTTCGTGCACCGCTCGTCCGCCCTCGACCGAGCCCGTGAACGCGACGTGGTCGATGCGCTCGTCGCCGACGAGCCGCACGGTCGCGGCGTGCGTCAGCACGAGGCTCGTCACGAGGCCCGGCGGGTCGAGCTCGCCGAACGCGCGCTCGAAGTGCTGGCCTACGAGCGGCGTCGTCGCGCTGTGCTTGAGCAGCACGACGTTGCCCGCGACGAGCGCCGGGATGACGACGTTGACCGGCAGGAGGAGCGGGTAGTTCCACGCCGCGATGTTCAGCACGACGCCGAGCGGCTCGTGCTCGATGCGCCGCACGAGGCCTGGCTTGGGCGGCAGCTCGTCGGGAGCGAGCGCGTCCGCCGCGATCGCCAGCATGTGCTCGGCCCGCTCGAAGAACGTGCGCACCTCGGCGCGCGCCTCGACGATCGGCTTGCCCATCTGCCGCGTCACGTCGCGGGCGATCTCCTCGGCGTGGTCGCGGAACCAACCGAGGCCCGCGCTCACGCGACGCACGCGCTCGTCGACCGGCACCCGCCGCCACGCCTTCTGGGTCGCGACCGCCAGCGCGAGGTCGTGCTCGACGTCCTCGGGCTCGTCGTAGGGAACCTCGCAGGTCGGCTCGCCGGTGTACGGGTTCGGTGCGCGCAGCATGGGAGGCTCACGGTATCGTGGCGCGCGCCCCCAGAGGGAGCACCGCCATGCCCTTCGTCGCTCTCGTCGCTCTCGCCATTCTCGCCCAGGACCCGCCCCGGATCGCGCCTGCCGACGAGCGCCGCGAGGCGTTCCTGTCGGTGAGCAGGAAGTATGCCGGCGCCGACACCGTCGGCCTGTACCTGCTCTCCCTCGAGGGCGGGACCCGGCGGATCTGGGACGGCGAGCCTTACGACGCCCGCGCCCTGCCCGACCGCTCGGTCCTGGTCGTCGAGCGCTGGACCGGCCGCGTGCTCGGCTTCGACCGCGAGGGCGAGCAAGTGTTCGCCGCGAGCGGTATCGCCGAGCCGGTCGACGTCGAGCTGGCGGCCGACGGCTCGATCCTGGTCGTCGCCAACGGCGCGAACGCGATCCTCGTCCTCGACCCCGAGACCGGCGCGGTCCGCCGGCGCTTCGGCGGCCTCTCCGACCCCTTCGACGCCGCGCCGCTCCCCGACGGCGGGATCCTCGTCGCCGACTCCGGGCGCGACCGCGTTCTCGAGCTCGGCCCCGACGGCGCCGAGCGCTGGAGCATCCGCACCGGCGACTTCCCCAACACGGTCGAGCGGCTCGCGAACGGCAACACGCTCGTCACGTTCTGGTCCTCGGGCGAGGTGCACGAGTACGACCGCGCCGGCCGCCGCACGTGGAGCGTCGACGTCGGCGGGACGGTCTACCGCGCGCTGCGCCTGCCCGACGGCGACACGCTCGTGTGCGACGGCGGCGGCGGCCGGCTCGTGCGCGTCGGCCCGGACGGCGCGACGAAGAGCGTCGAGCGCTTCCAGCCGCGCTGCGTCGATTACGAGCCCGTCCTCGACTTCTGATCCACGCAGGCCAGCGTCCCACCGTGCTCCTCGCCCTCGCCGCGCTCGTCCTCGCAGCGCCCGCCCCCGACCTGCGCACGCACGGCGCGCGCTCGCTCGAAGGCCCGTTCCCGCTCGTCTTCGAGGGCGACGTCGGTGCGTGGAGCGAGCGGCGCGAGAGCGTGCGCCGCCGCGTCTTCGTCGCCGCCGGCCTGTGGCCACTGCCGCCGCGCGCGCCGGCGCGCGCCGCGTACCACGGCCGCGACGAACGCGACGGCTTCGCCGTCGAGAGCGTGCGCTTCGCGACGTTCCCCGGCCGCTACGTCGCGGGCCGCGTGTTCACGCCGCACCCGCCGGGCGGCGAGGCGGCGCCGGCCGTGCTCGCGCTGCCCGACCACGACGGCAGCGCGGACGAGCTCTGCGTCGCGCTCGCGCGCGCGGGCCTGGTCGTCCTGCGCTGCGACCCGCCGCCTCGCGCGTGCGGCGCCGGCTTCGGCGACGCGGACGCGGAGCTGGGCCTGCAGAGCGCGTTCGGCGTGCGCGCGTACGACGCGCTGTGCGCGTTCGAGCTGCTCGCGCGCCGACCGGACGTCGACGCGCGCCGCATCGGCGCGCTCGGCGGCACGCACGCTCTCGTCCTGTGCGCGCTCGACGAGCGGCCGGCGGCGGCGTTCGCGACCGTGCTCGACCGACCGGGCCTGCAGCACGGCTGCGCGTGCGAGAACGCCTCGCACCTGCGCGTCGGGACGGGGAGCGCAGAGCTGGCGGCGCTCGTCGCGCCGCGGCCGCTCGCGCTCGCGTGCGGGGACCAGCGGGCGGACGAGCGCGCGGACGGCATCGCGGACGAGCTGCGCGCGATCTGGAGCCTCTACGGAGCGCCGCACCGCGTCGCGGCCGAGTCCGGCGACGCGCGCTGGCCCGTCGCCTTCTTCGCGGACGCGCTCGGGCTCGCCGTCGCGCTGCCGCCCGTCGAGCGCCCGTTCGCGCCGCTCGCCGAGCCCGAGCCCCTGCCGCCGCCGTCCGACGCGAAGGACGTCGCCGAGGTGCGCGCGTCGATGGACGCGACGGCGCGGGACCAGCGCGCGGCGCTCAAACCGCACGATCCCGCGCGCCTCGCGGTCTTCCGGCGCTTCGTCGGCGGCGCGCTCGAAGTGCTCGTGCCGAGCGCGCTGCCCGCCCGCGGCACCGTCGCGGCGAGCGCGTCGAGCGTCGAGGAGCGCGGCTTCGCGCGCGTCGAGCGGCTCGTGCTCGAGCGCACCGAGCCCGCGGCGATCGTCGGCGCGGGACCGGGCGCGTTCGTCCGCGGCGCGCTCGCACTGCCGCGCGACTTCGCCGGCACGGTCGTCGTCGCGGTGAGCGAGCGCGGCGCGCCGCCCGCGTTCACGAGCGAGGCGCTCGCGCGCGGCGTCGCGGTGCTCGCGATCGAGCCGCTCCTCGCCCGCGAGGGCGCCGGCGCGTTCCTGCCGGTCGACGCGCGCCACGCACAGAGCCCGGCGTTCACGTGGGGTTTCAACCCGACGCTGTTCGCCTGGCGCGTGCATGACGTGCTGACGGCGATCGGCTACGCGCGCGATCTCGGCGGAGCCACGCGCGTCGTGCTCGCGGGCGACGGCGCGCTGGGACGGGTCGCGCTCTGGGCGAGCGCGCTCGCCGGCGATGTGGTCGCGCGCACGGCGCTCGACTGGACGTGGAGCGAGGAGCGCGCCCCCGCTCTCGACGACCCCGCGATGCTGCCGGGCCTCGCGAAGTACGGCGGCGATCCCTCCGTCGCCGCGCTCTGCGCTCCGCGCCCGCTGCTCCTCGTCGGCGCGAGCGAGGCGCCCGCGACGCCCGCCGCGGCCTACGCGGCCGCGGGCGCGCCGAGCGCGCTCGCCGCGAGCACGTCGGCGTCGCCGCGCGAGCTGCTCGACTGGCTCACCGCACCCTGACGTTCCCGGATCGCTCCGGCACGTGCTTCGCGTTCAGCGGTCGTCCAACGCGCGGAGCTCCTCGCGCGCGGCGTCGAGGTCGGGGTGATCCGGCGGGAGAGCGCGTTCCAGCAGCGCGATGTGCTCCTCGTACGCAGCGCGCGCCTCGTCGATACGGCCCAGCTCCACGAGAGCGCGCGCGGTGCGGAGCGAGCGGTTCACATCGCTCGCCGTTTCGAGCTGCTCGATCTGCTCGCGCAGCTCGCGGTAGCGCGGATGCGCCGGATGGAGCCGGCCGAGCCGCTCGCGCAGGCTCTCGAGGACGCGCTCGGAAGAATCGCGCTCCCGCTCGCCGCCGCGTAGCTGCCGCGCGTGCTCGAGCAGCGCCTGCGCCTCCTCGTCGCGGCCGAACGAGCCGTACAACTCGCCGACGCGCTCCATCAGCCCCGCGCGCAGCAGCGGGTCGTCCGGCGCCTCGTCGTCGAGCCTCGCGCGCGCCGTGTCGAGCACCTCGTCGAGCGTCACGGGCCCCTCGCTCGTCCGCGGGTCGGCGCTGCCGATCACCTCGGTCAGGAACGACGCGAACGCGTCGGCGCGCTCGCGCTCCTGCCGCGCGAGCTCGGCCTGCTCCTGCGCGAGCAACCGCTCGGCGTGCGCGACCCGGTTCTGCCGCTCGAGCGCGACGAGCAGCGTGAAGATGATCGCCAGCGCGAGAAACGTGATCGCGCCGACGGAGGACCAGACGGGGTGGCGGCGAACGAGCTTCATCGCGCGCGAGACCTTTCCGGGCGGGCGCGCGTGGATCGGCTCGCTCGCGACGAAGCGCCGCAGGTCGTCCGCCATCGCGCGCAGGGTCGGGTAACGGCGCTCGGGGTCCTTCTCGAGCGCCTTCTGTGCGATCACGGCGAGGTCGCGCGGCACGCGCGAGCGCAGCGCCCGCGGATCGGGCGGATCGAGCTCGCGGATCTTCGCCCAGACCTGGTGGCTCGTGTCGCCGTCGAACGGCCGCGTGAGCGTGAGCGCCTCGTACAACGTCGCGCCGAGCGAGAACACGTCCGTGCGCGCGTCGACCCCGCCGCGGCGCGCGCCGATCTGCTCGGGGCTCGCGTAGAACGGCGTGCCGAGCATCTCGCCCGTGCGCGACAGGCTCGCCTCGCCCTCGAGCCGCGCGAGCCCGAAGTCCGCGACGCGCGGCCGGCCCTGCGGGTCGATCAGCACGTTCGACGGCTTGACGTCGCGGTGCACGACGCCGTGCTCGTGCGCCACGGCGAGCGCGTCCGCGACCGCCGCGAACAGCTCGGCGACGCGCCGGTACCAGCCCGCCGGCAGCTCGCGCGCTCCGCGCAGCCGCGCGATCTCGTCGGCGAGCGTCGTGCCGCCGGGCACGAGCTCGAGCGCGATCCAGTGCACGCCGTCGTCCTCCCCCACGCCGTGCACGGTGACGACGTTCGGGTGCGCGAGGCGCCCGCCCGCGACCGCCTCGCGGCGGAACCGCTCGAGCCGGCTCTGCGACAGCCCCAGGTGCGGGAACAGGAGCTTGAGCGCGACGTGCCGGCCGACCGAGAGCTGCTCGGCCTCGAACACCGCGCCCATGCCGCCGCGGCCGAGCTCGCGCACGAGGCGGAAGTCCCCGATCACGCGCCCCGGCTCGAAACGCGGCGCCGCGCCGCCGAGCGACGCGCGCAGCGCGCGGAAATCGGCGATGCGCCGCTCGACCTCGGCGCGCACGTCGTCGGGCTCGCCCTCGAGCGCGCTCGCCGCGGCCGCTTCGTCCGCGCCCGACGCGCGGAACTGGTCGACCCAGCGCTGGAACGCGCGCTCGACGCGCACCGCCGCTCCGTTCTCCGTCACGTTCATCGCGCGATCTCCCGCGCGCGCGCGACCGCGCGCTGCAGCGCCTTGCGCGCCGCGCCCTCCGTCAGCCCGAGCGCCGCAGCGATCGCGTCCGCGGGCTCGCCGCGCAGGTGGCGCGCGAGCAGCTCGCGGTCGCGCGGCGCGAGCCGCAGGAGCAGGAGCGCCAGCCGGTCGCGCTCCTCGTCCGACAGCGCGCGCTCGAGCGGCGTCTCGACGCGCTCGCTCGTCGCCACGGCGCGCCGCTCCTCCCGACCGCGCGCGGCGCGCTCCTGCTCCGCCCGGTCGCCCGCCTTCCAACGCACGCGCTGGGCGAGCAGCGCGAGGAAGCGGCCGCGCGTCTCGAAGCGCACGCTCGCGAGCTGCGGCCACAGGTCGCCGAGGACCGACTGGACGAGATCGCCCGTGTCGACGAAGCGCCGCAGCGCGCGCGAGATCGCTCCCCCGCCGAGCTGCATCAGGTCGGCGAGGAAGAACGCGACGAACTCGTCCGCGAGCCCCGGATCGCGCTCCGCGGCCGCGTGGACGGCGGCGAGCACGGCGTCCTCGAGGTCGGCGCCCGCGGCGCGCCGTTCCCGCGCGAGCTCCAGCGCCGCGCCCCCAGCCAGCAGCGCCGCGCTGCGCGGCCCGAGCCGGGCGCGCGCGAAACGCTCGAAGTCGGACGGCGGTGCGGACGCGTGCATCTGGACGAGAGAGAGGAGCCGGGCGCGCCCATTGGACACGCGATCGGCGGAAATCGCCCGACCGAGTCAATCCGCCAGGCGCGCGAGCACCGGCCGCGCTCGCCAGCGCAGCCAGGCGGTCTGGAGCACGCCGCCCAAGGTGAACGCGCCGAGGGCGTAGTGGATCGCTGGGAGATCGCTCCAGAGCACGCCGAGCGCGAGCACGAGGATCGCGACGACGAGGTACAGCGCGACCGCCTCGGTGATGCCGCGCGTGCGGCCGCCGTGGACGAGCGCGCCCTGGTAGAGGTTCTGGATCGCGCCGTACGCGGGCATGAGCACGCCGACGGCGAGGGCGGAGCTCGCGAGCGCGGTGAGCGGCTCCGACAACCCGGTGACGTCGCCGAACCACAGCGGCGCGAGCGGCGTCGCGACGAAGACGACGAGGATCCCGCTCGTCGCGAGCGCGAGACGGCGCGCGAACGTGCGCAACGCGCTCACCGCTCCCGGTCGGCCGAGCAGCGTCACCACGACCTCGTTGAACGCGAAGCCGATGCTGCGCAGCAAGAACAAGAGGCCCCACACGGCGGGCCAGGCCGTGAGCGAAGGCAAGGCCATCGGCATGCGCGTCATCGCGGCGGCGCCGAGCGGCTGGATCAGCAGCGTGAGCAGCGGCGTCGTCGCGAGCGGCACGTAGAAGCGCAGGAACGAGGCTCGGGTCAGCGGCTCGCCCCCGCCGTGCTCGGGCAGCGCGCGCACGACCGGCCGCACGGCGAGCGCGACGAAGAGCGCCTCGACCAGCACGCCCGCCGAGACCGCGACCGTCCCGACCGCGATGCCCGCGAAGTCCGTCAGCAGTGCGCCTCCGACGAGCGTGCCGGCGAACGCGACGAGGCGCACCGCCGTGCCGACGCCGACGATGCGCGAGCGGCCGTAGCGGATCAGCACGCCCTGCTGGAAGCGCCGGTGCGCGATCGCCCACGTCCACAGCGTCATCAGGCGCAGGCCCGTCCGCGCCGGCTCGACGAGCTGCGGCGGGAGGTTGAAGACGTCGCGCGCGAGCGGGTCGAACAGCGGCGTGAACGCGACCGCGGCGTGCGCGACGGTCAGCGCCGCGCCCGCGGCCATCGTGAAACGGTAGAGCTTCGCGTAGCTCGGCCGGTCGCGCACCAGCGCCGTCGACGCGGCGAGCAGCATCATGATCGGCGCCTCGATCACGAGCGCGACGGGCAACACGAGCGAGCCGTACGCGGCGAGGCTCGTCTCCCCGATCGGCATGCGCACGACGACCGCGGCGAACAGCGGCGTCTCCACGCCCATGAGCAGCCAGCTCGCGGCGAGCGGCCACCACAGGCGCAGGACCTGGCGCGTCGTGACCGGCTCGGCGGCCAGCGCGCCCGCTGCGGCGGGCGCGGAAGCGGCCTGGGAGATCGTCCTGGAGGAGCTCACGGTGCGGTGCGGCGAATCGGCGATCATCCCAACTGCGCCGGTCGGCCGCACGCGCCGCGCGATTTCCGCCGGCGGCGCGAATCCTCCCGCGCCCGCCCGGCATGTCCATCGTCGTCATGGAACCCACCGCGAACCACACGACCGGCTCGCTCCTCGGCGAGACCGCCTGGATCCGCCGCCTCGCCCACCGCCTCGTGCGCGACTCGCACGCGGCCGACGACCTCGTGCAGGAGGCGTGCCTCGCCGCGCTCCAGCACCGGCCGGCGCCGCGCGCGTCGCTGCGCGGCTGGCTCGCCACCGTCGTGCGCAACCGCGCCCGCGAGGGAGCGCGCCAGGGAGAGCGCCGCGCGGCCCGCGAGCGCGCCGCGGCCCGCGCGGAGCACGGCGGAGCGGATCCGGGCGAGCTCGCCGACCGGCTGGCGCTCCACCGCACCGTCGTCGACGCGGTCGCGGCGCTCGCCGAGCCGTATCGCACGGCGATCCTCATGCGCTACTTCGAGGAGCGCACGCCGAGCGAGATCGCGGCGCGCGTCGGCGTGCCCGTTGCGACGGTCAAGACCCGCCTGCGCCGTGCGCTCGACCAACTGCGCGAACGCCTCGACGCCGCGCACGGCGGCGACGGGCGCTCGTGGGCGGTCGCGCTCGCGCCGCTCGCCGTGCAGCACGACGCGACCCTCGCGGGGGCCGCGGAGTCGGCGCGCGGCGCGCTGGCGTGGCTCGCGACCCCGCAAGCGCTCGCGACGGCCGCGGTGCTCGTCGTCGCCGCCACCGGGCTCGTGCTCGCGACGCGCTCCGAGCGCGCCGCCGAGCGGGTCGCGCCCGCCGCCGACGCGCTCGGCGCGTCCGTCGCGGCGAGCGCGCCCGCGCCCGTCGTCGCCGCGGCGGCGCCCGGGGACGC
>CAZGTQ010000003.1:0-40016 GCA_964528575.1 uncultured Planctomycetaceae bacterium
TTCACGCGCTTCGTCGACCGCGTGCCGCTGCGCATCTACCTGCGCGAGAGCGACGACGCGCGCTGGGCGCTCGCGCACGAGCTCGTGCACGCGCTCACCGGCCCGACGTGGGACGCGCTGCCCGGCGTGCTGAGCGAAGGCCTCGCCGACGTCGTCGCGGGGCGCCTCTCGCCGGACCTCGTCCCGCAGGCACGCGCGGTGCGGCTCCTGCACGCGAGCCTGTACTTCGGCGGCCTGTCGCTGCGGCTCGCGTACTTCGCTCCGCCGGACCGGGCGTACGCCGAGAGCCGCGTCTGGTACAGCTACACCGGCGAGGAGGCCGCCGGCGATCCGCGCGACGTGCTCGAGCTCGACCGGTGGGAGCTGAACGAGGAGCTGAGCTACCTGCCCGAGTCGTACTACGGGATCGGTTACCTCGTCGCCGAGCGCGTCGTCGAGCGGGTCGGCATCGAGGGGCTGTACG
The DNA here is from genome assembly GCA_964528575.1 of uncultured Planctomycetaceae bacterium. Taxonomy (GTDB): domain Bacteria; phylum Planctomycetota; class UBA1135; order UBA1135; genus CAZGTQ01. Next base: position 464 of record CAZGTQ010000003.1, read on the forward strand.
CGATGTGCGCCGCTGCGCTCGCCTCGGGCGCGGGCGTCGTCCCCGCGGCGGAGCTGCTGGAGATCGCCGAGCTCGAGCACGCGACCGCGTGGAACGGCGCGATCCGCGCGTGCCTGGGCGAGGCGGAGGTGCACGAGGTGAACCGCATGCTCCCGCACCTGTTCCCCGACCTCCTCGTCGAGTTCTACCGCGAGCTCGAGGTCGACCCGTCGGTCGACCCCGAGCAGCTCCTGCAAGCGACCGAGCCCTCGCTCCTGCTCGAAGACGGCACCGCGCTCCCGCTCACGAGCCTCGCCGGCCTGCGCTCCGAGCTCGTCGCGCGCTGGAACGCGGTCGACGCGACGCGCTGAGAGTGCCGCCGTTTCCCGTCAGAACGTCCCGATCGTGGCGTCGATCGCGTTCGTGAGCGCGATCGTGCCGAGAGCGTCGAGCGAGACTCCCTGGATGCTCCCGCTCGGCCCCGACCCGGAGTCGGGGCTCTGGGAGTTCGCGCACCTGATGAGCGGCGCACCGGCGCGCCGGGGCGCGGACGGGACGCTCGTGCGGACCGAGGCGACCGGCCTGGTGCTCGTCCTGCTGCCCGGCGGTCGGGCCTGGGTGGGCGCGCAGCGCGAGGACGCGAGCGGCGGGAACTTCGATCCGCACGCGAGCGAGCAAGAAGCCCCGGTGCACGAGGTGGAGCTCTCCCCGTTCTTCCTCTCGAAGTACGAGATGACGCAGGGCCAATGGGAGCGACTGACAGGTCGGAACCCGAGCATGTACGGCGTTCACAACTGGCAGACGGAGTGGAACGCCTCGCATGCCGTTCCCTCTCCGCTCCAGCCCGTCGAACAGGTCAGTTGGCTCGACTGCACGCTCTGGCTGCGGCGAGCGGGGCTCGCTCTTCCGAGCGAAGCGCAATGGGAGTACGGGGCGCGGGCGGGAACGCAGAGCGCCTGGTCGACGGGCGACGAGGTCGAGTCGCTGATCGGCGCCGCGAACCTGCGCGCAGCCCCGGACGACCCGCTGGAGGACGGTGCGGCGATGCACACGGTCGTGGGCAGCTACAGCGCCAACGGATTCGGCCTGCACGACGTCCACGGCAACGTGTCGGAGTGGTGCGAGGATCGGTGGGACGACGGTGACTTCTACCGTCGCAGCCAAGGGCTCGACCCCGTGGCCGCCGGGTCGGACGTCGACGACCCTCGCGCCTACCGAGGCGGCACGCACGGCGAGGCTCGCGCGCACCGCGGAGGCGGGTTCGGCAACCCCCCGTCCATAGCGCGCTCGGCGGTTCGCGCGTTCCGCGTGCCCTCGTTCTCCGGCGGAGCCCTCGGGGTGAGACCGGCGAGGGCCGTCGCCTACTGACGGGGCCGTCTCGCGCCGCGCCGGCTACGGCGAGTCAATCGGGAACCCGCGCCGGCACCGGGCTCAGCATCGCCGCGACCTCGTTCGAAACGAGCTCGAAGCGCTGGTTCGGGTCCGTCGGGTCGGGCGTGTAGGCGGTCACGACGTTCGGCACGCCCCACAGGTCGAGGTACGTCTCGAGCGTGTTCACCTTGAGCTGCGTCGAAGCGCGCTCCGAGAACTCGAACATGCCGTGGTTCTCGTCGAACAGGATGCGCGCCTCGAGGCCGCGCTGCGCGGCGCGCGGGGCCGCGTCGCCCGCGAGCCCGTTGAACATCCGGCCGTCGACCATCAGCACCGAGCGGTAGAGCCCCGGCGCGTTGATCGCGAGGTTGAACGCGATCGCCGCGCCCTCGTCCTCGCCGGCGACGAAGACGCGGCCGCGCTCGTAGCCGTGCTCCTTGCGGAACGCCGCCATCGCGTCCGACGCGGGCCGCTCGTATTTCCAATGATCGTCGGCGTACTCCGCAGGGACGCCGAACCACGCCATGCCGTCCGCCGGCCAGCCGCCGAGCGGGACCGTGCCCGACGGAGCGACGAGCGCGACGCCGAAGCGGTCCGCGATCTTGCGCCACGGGCCGGCGATCACCTGGTCCTTCGTGCTGGCGCGCTCGTGCAGCACGAGGAGCACCGTCCACTGCTCGCCCTCGGCGAGCTCGCGCGGCAGGTACACCGCGGCCTCGGACACGTGCTCGGCGACCGCGGCGCGCATCGCGTGCATCCGCTCGACGATCTCCGCGAAGCGCGCGTCGCCGCGCAGGAGCGCGAGGTCCGGGTCCTTCTCCGCCGCGTGCTCGATGTTGCCGTCGCGGTGGCCGAAGCCCCAGTCGGCCGCCTTGCCGAGCCACTCGAACCCCGGCTCGGCCTCCTTCTTCAGCGAGTGTCCGCAGGCGATGTTGTACGCGCACGTCGCGTTCTGCGGCGCCAGCTCGAGACAACGGTGGAACGCGGCGATGCCCTCGTCGTAGCGGCCCGCGGTCAGGTGCTCGATCCCTTCGCGGAAGATCCGGTCGTAGTCCGCGAGCGCGTCGTCCTGCGCGCGCGCCGGAACCGCGACGAGCAGCAGCGCCGCGACGATGGTGAGGGGGGCACGCAGCATGGCGCCCCCAGTGTAATGGCTCCGGCGGCCGCCGGCAGCAGTCGTCGCTACAGCTCCCGCAGCTCGGCGACGATGTCTTCCATCGCCTTCTTGCCGTCCGCGAAGAGCATGAGCGTGTTGTTGCGCTCGAACAGGTCGTTCTTGATGCCCGCGTAACCCGCGCTGAGGGAGCGCTTGATCACGACGACCGTCTGCGCGTCCCACACGTCGAGCACCGGCATTCCCGCGATCGGCGATTTGGGGTCCGACGCCGCCGGGTTGCACACGTCGTTCGCGCCGAGCACGATCACGACGTCCGTGTTCTTGAACTCGGAGTTGATCTGCTCGAGGTCGAAGAGCTTGTCGTAGGACACGTCCGCCTCGGCGAGCAGCACGTTCATGTGCCCCGGCATCCGCCCCGCGACCGGGTGGATCGCGTAGCGCACGTCCGTCCCGCGCCGCTCGAGCAGGTCGGCCATCTCGCGCACCTTGTGCTGCGCCTGCGCGACCGCCATGCCGTAGCCGGGGACGACGATCACCGACTGCGCCGCGTCGAGCAGCGGCGCGACCTCCTCCGCCGAAGTCGACTTGACGTTCACGTAGCCGTCGTCGCCGGCCGCCGCCGCTTGCTCGCCGAAGCCGCCGAACAGCACGTTCGTCAGCGAGCGGTTCATCGCCTTGCACATGATCCGCGTCAGGATCAGGCCCGACGCGCCGACGAGCGAGCCCGCGATGATCAAGAGGTTGTTCGCGACGACGAACCCGGTGGCGGCGGCCGCAAGGCCGGAGTAGCTGTTGAGCAGCGAGATCACGACCGGCATGTCCGCGCCGCCGATGCCGACGACGAGGCCGACGCCGAGCAGCAGCGCGACCGCGGTCAGCAGGAACGCGAGCGCGAGGATCCAGCCGCCCGACGTCGCCGAGAACGCGGCGAGGTACAGGAGCACGAGGCACCCGAGCGCGATCGCGACGTTCAGCACGTTCACGCCGAGCGGCCCGATGCGGTTGCCGCGGATCTTGCCCGCGAGCTTCGCGTACGCGATCAGGCTCCCCGACAGCGTCACCGCGCCGATCAGGATCGACAGCATGATCGCGATCGCGTACGGCGCTCCGCCGATCAGGCCCCCCGCGTCGAGCGTCACGACGTCCGCGAGACCGTGCCCGTCGGTCTCCTCCGCGTGCTGGAAGCGCACCGTCTCCGACAGCGCGACGAACATCGACGCGGCGCCGCCCATCCCGTTGAAGAACGCCACGAGCTCGGGCATCGCCGTCATCGGCACGCGCACCGCGAGCACGGCGCCGATCGCCGAGCCGACGACGATGCCCGCGACGATCACGATCCACGAGACCGTGCCCCAGAGCAGGGCCAGCGTCGCGACCGTCGCGAGCAGCATCGCTCCCGCCGCCATCGTCGACCCGCGACGCGCGGTCTTGACGCCCGACAGGCGCTTGAGGCCGAGGACGAAGAGCAGCGCCGCGGCCATGTAGGCCAGCTCGACCGTGATCGAGCCGACCACCGCGGGCACGATGGCCGCGATCACGCGCTCTCCTTCTTGCGCTTCTTCTGGCCGAACATCGCGAGCATGCGGTCGGTCACGAGGAAGCCGCCGACGACGTTGATCGTCGCCATGACGATCGCGAGGAAGCCGAGGAAGTGCGCGAAGCCCGGGTACTCGCGACCCGCGAGGTAGAGCGCGCCGACGAGCGTGATCCCGCTGATCGCGTTCGCGCCGCTCATCAGCGGCGTGTGCAGCGTCGGCGGCACCTTCGTGATCACCTCGAAGCCGACGAAGATCGCCAGCAGCAGGATCCACAGGCCGATCACGATGAACGGCAGCCCGTGGCCCGCGCCGTCCTGCGCGGCGGCGAGCAACGTCGTCGGAAGGAGCGGAAGGAGCACGCTCGTCATCACGGCGAGACCTCTTGCTTGGCGCCACGGTCGAGTCGCTCGGCGGTCGCGGCGTGGCGCACCTCGCCCGCGTGCGTGAGCAGGCAACCCTTGACTACGTCGTCGTCGAAGTCGAGCTCGAGAGCGCCGCCCTGGCCGAGGAACGGCTTGAGCAGGTTCCAGATGTTCTTCGCGTACAGCTCGCTCGCGTGCGTCGGCACGGTCGCAGGGATGTTGCGCTGCCCCACGATCACGACGCCGTGGACCTCGACGACCTCGCCGGCGCGCGAGAGGGAGCAGTTGCCCCCGCTCTCGACCGCCATGTCGACGATCACCGCGCCCGGACGCATCCGCTTCACCATCTCCTCGTCGACGAGCCGCGGCGCCGGCCGCCCCGGGATCTGCGCGGTGGTCACGACGAGGTCTGCCTCCGCGACGTGCTTGGCGACCTCCTCGCGCTGGCGCCGCAGGAAGTCCTCGCCCGCCTCCTTCGCGTAGCCGCCCGCGCCCTCCATGTCCTGGGCGCCCGGCACCTCGATGAAGCGCGCGCCGAGCGACTCGACCTGCTCCTTCACCGCGAGTCGCACGTCGGTCGCCTCGACGACGCAGCCGAGCCGCCGCGCGGTCGCGATCGCCTGCAGCCCCGCGACCCCGGCGCCGAACACGACGACCTTTGCCGGCGGAACGGTGCCGGCGGCCGTCATGAGCAGCGGGCAGAGCTTGCCCAGGTGCGTCGCGCCGAGCAGCACGGCCTTGTACCCGGCGACCGTCGCCTGGGACGACAGCGCGTCCATCGACTGCGCCCGCGTGATGCGCGGGATCAGCTCCATCGCCAGCGTCGTCACCCTGCGGTCGCGCAGCCCGCGGACGAGGCCGAGGTCCGACATGCCGCCCGCGAAGCTCACGAGCACGGCCCCCTCGGCGATCCGGCCGATCTCGTCCGGGCTCGGCGGCTGGACCTTGAGCACGAGCTCCGCTCCCCAGGCCTCGCCGACGCGCGCGCCCGCGGCTTCGTAGAGCGCGTCGGGGAAGCGGGCGCTCGCGCCGGCGCCGGCCTGCACGACGACCTCGAGACCCGCCTTGACGTAGCGCCGCACGGTCTCGGGGACGGCCGCCACGCGCGTCTCGCCCGGGTGGACTTCGTCGGGGATGAAGGCGGTGGTCATGTCGATCAGGATGGGCGTTGCGAACAAAAAGGGGCCGGAAGCATACAGGAGGGCCGCTCCGGCCCGCGAGCGAAAGCGATCTCGTCGGCGAGCTCAGAGCGCTCGTCCGATCTCAGCCGAACAGGAAGTCGCTCTCCTCCGACCAGACCGCGTAGCGGTAGAGCGGCAGCAGCCGCTCCGCCTCCGCGACGAGGCCCTCGGCCGCCGCCTCGCCCAGCGCCGGACCGCGCGCGCCCCGCGGCGCGGGAAACCGGCGCTCGACCGCCCACGCGTGCTCTCCCGGCCGGTAGTACTTGAGGAACTCCTCGAGGCGCCCCACGGTGAGCTCGCCGCAGCGCCACTCGCCCTTCCAATCGTCGAGCCGCAGGCGGAAGCCGCCGAGCTCGTTCAGGATCGCGAGCCAGGCTCTCGGGCCCTCGGCGGCGACCCGGCGCACGAGGTTCTGGCCGTCGTACCAGCCGTCGGGGTGGATGCGCAGGCTCGCCTCGAGCGCGTCCTGCTCGATCGCGAGGCACAGGTACGCGTTGCGGTAGGCCGCGTCGAGATCCTTGGCCAGGTCGGCGCCGAGCACGCGGCGCAGGCGCGTCTTCTCCGCCTTCGGCCGGGTGACGTACGCCCACTGGCGGCGCACGCGCATGTGGTTGAACGCGTGCGGGTTGTGGAGGCTCGTGCGGCTCTCGAGGCGCACCCCCGCGCGGCCGGCACGCGCCGCCAGCTCCTTCGCCAGGGCGGCGAGCTTGCGCCGCGTGACGAGCCGCCGGTCGTCGTACTGCGGGTCGCGGTCGAGCCCCTCGGCGAGCGCGTGGAAGTCGCCCTCCTCGAAAGCGACGGGTCCGGCGGTCGGGCGGGGCTCCTCGGAGCGGGAGACGGGACTCATGGCATCGATCTTGCAGGGGAAGCCGGCGGAGGAAGCATTAGAATGGCCCCCTTCTCACGAGCCTGGACGAGCTCGGCCGTCGACGACGAGCGCGTCCTCTTGGCGTCGCCGAGCGCGCTCGTGCGCCCGATGCAGTTCGATCACTTCGAGTTCGACCCGGAGACCGACCGCCTGGGGGAGGGACCTCAGAGCGAGGTCTATCGTGCCGTCGACACCCGTCTGGGCCGCACGGTCGCGCTCAAGATCCTGCGTCCGCACGTCGAGCTCGACCCCTCCGCGGTGCAGCGGTTCGAGCGCGAGGCGAAGCACACGAGCAGCCTGACGCACGCGAACATCGCGACGATCTTCGACTACGGGCAGGCGCGCGGCACCTCCTACATCGTCATGGAGTACCTCGAGGGGCGGACCCTCGACAAGCTCCTCCAGAACCAGCGACTGTCCTTCGAGGAGGGCATCCGGATCGGCGCGGAGGTCTGCTCCGCGCTCGCCCTGGTGCATCAAAAGGGGCTCGTCCACCGCGATTTGAAGCCGGCCAACATCATGGTGCTCGAGGACGGGCACGTGAAGCTGCTCGACTTCGGCATCTGCCGCAGCGGCAACGAGTCGCAGATCACCCAGTCCGGGATGCTCGTCGGCACCGTCCTGTACATGGCGCCCGAGCAGGTCCGCGGCGACGACATCGACGCCCGGACGGACGTCTTCGCCCTGGGGTCGGTGCTCTACCACGCGCTGACCGGGGCGCTGCCCTTCCCCGGCCGCTCGTTCCCCGAGGTCTGCATGGCGATCCTCGACGGCTCGCCCCTGCGGCCGTCCGAGCACCGCTCCGGCTTCCCGCCGCCGCTCGAGGACTTCCTCCTGACGTGCCTCGCGCGCGACCCGGCCAAGCGCTACGTGAACGGGGGCGCGGCCCACGCGGCGCTGCTCGCCGTCTCCGAGAACCTGCGCGGGTCGGGCCCGGCGGCGAAGAGCGCGCGCATCCGCGGCGCGCTCCACGTCCTGCCGATCGACGTCGCCCCGGCCGAGGAGTACACGCGCTTGCTCGCCGCGGGCGTGCGCAAGGACCTGCAGGCCGAGCTCGAGCGCTCGACCCAGCTCGCCGTCACGCTGTCCGACAGCGAGGTGCACCCGACCAACGGCGCGTTCGTGCTCAAGGGCCGGCTCGAGGTCGCCCAGCAGCGCGGCACGCTCGACTTCACGATCGAGCGCGCGAACGCGACGCGCGACGGCGAGACGACCGAGCTCTGGCGCGAGCACATCGACGTCAGCGACAACGACGAGTGGGGCCTGCAGGCACAGCTCGTCGGCTCGATCGCGCGGTCGGTGCGCCGCCGGCTGGCGCAGGCGACCGACGAGGTCGAGGTCGAGACACCGCCGGACCCGCAGAAGGCGCGCGAGTTCTGCGTGCACGGACACGAGGTCCTGCACCGCGGCACGACCAAGCACCTGCTCGCGGCCGTGAGCTCGTTCCGCCGCGCGCTCGACGTCGACCCGGCGAACCCGCTCGCGCTGGCGGGCCTCGCCGAGTGCCTCGTGCGCAAGTACATGTACTGGGACGGCGACATGGGCTTCGTCGAGGAGGCGATCGAGAAGGCGCGCCGCGCCCTCGCGCTCATGCCCGACTGCGCCGAGGCGCACACGTCGCTCGGCTTCGCCTATCAGGTCACCGGCGCGTACAGCGACGCGCAGCGCGAGTACCGCGTCGCGATCCAGATCGACCAGGACGAGTGGCTCGCGCACCGGTTGCTCGGCGCGCTCAAGGCGCGGCTCGGCAACTTGAAGAGCGCGGCGCCCTTGCTGCGCCGCGCGATCGCGCTGCGGCCGACCCACATCGGCTCGTACGACCATTTGTACGACGTGCTGAAGCGGCTCGACCGCTACGAGGAGGCGCTCGAGGTCGCCGAGCGCGCGATCCAGGTCGCGCGCAAGCACGTCCAGCGCGTCCCCGACGACCAGGAGGCGCGCCTGCACTTGGCGATGATCCTCGCGCGCATGGGCCTCGCGGACGACGCGCGCAAGGAGCTCGAGCTCGCCCGCGCGCGCGCTCCCAAGGACGGCTACACCGCGTTCCACGCCGCGTGCACGCTGTGCCTGCTCGGCGACGCCGACGCGGGCCTGGCGGCGCTGCTCGAGGCGCAGACGCGCGGCTTCTACGTGCAGAGCGAGATCGGCATCAACACCGACCTCGACTGCCTGCGCGGCCGCCCGGAGTTCGCCGAGCTCGAGGGCTAGCGCCGCCTACGGCGTGTACGACTCCGACGAACGGTCGACCGTGTCGCCCGGCTTGCCGCCGGTCGCTGCGCGTCCCCCGGCGTGAGCTTCCGCCCTTGGCTCGCGAACGTTCCAGAGCGCAGGCGGCAGCGGCCGCAGCCGCCGCGCCGGCCGCGGAAGCGTTTTCCCGCTTCCGATCCCGCCATCGGTCTTTCAGAACCCGCTCGCGCGTCGTCGATAACGCCTGCGCCTCTCTCCGTGGAGAGAAGGCGGGAGCATGCACACGCACGTGGAAGCGGCCGCGCCCGGGGCGCGGATGTGGGACGTTCCGCTCGTCGCCCTCGCGGCGGCGGTCGGCGTCGCTGCGCTCGTCGTGCTGCCGCGCTCCGTCGCCGTCGACGTCGCGCTGCCGCCCAAGACGCTCGTCGTCCTCGCCGGCGTCGCGCTGACGCTCGGCTGGGCGCTCGCGCGCACGCGTACGAGCGCGCGCGCGTCCGCCGCGCGCCTCGGTCTCGCCGGCGCGTGCCTCGCCGCTCTCGTGGCGCTCGCGCTCGTGCGCCTCGGCGCCGCGACCGACCCGGGGCTCGCCGAGGACCGCGTGCTCGGGCTCGTCGCGCTGTTCGGCGCGTTCCTCGTCGCGCGGCTGCACGCCACGGACGAGCCGTCGCACCGAGCGAGCGCGTCGCGCGCGCTCGCGCTGCTCGCGCTCGCCGGGACGCTCGTCGCGCTCGTCGGCCTCGCGACGCTCGGACCGCTGCGCGGCGCGCTCCCGTCGGTCGACGCCGGCGCGTCGACGTTCGCGACGCGCAACCTCGCAGCCGGCTTCGCCGCGCTCGCTCTGCCGCTCGCATGGCCGCACGGCTGGCGGCAGATCGGGCGGCACGGCTGGCGCGGCCCGCTGCTCGCCGCGCTCGCATGCGCGACGATCGGCGCGTACGTCGCGCTCTCCGGCAACCGCCTCGCGTTGCTCGCGGCCGCCGTCGCCGTCGCCCTGCTCGCCGCGCGCGAGCTGCCGCGCCTGCGCCCGCGCGTGCGCGCGCTCGCGTGCGCCGGCGCGCTCGCCCTCGCCGGGCTGCTCGCCGCGCGCATGCCCGCGCTCGGCTCGACGACCGCGGTCGAGCGCCTGCACCTGTGGGCGACGAGCGCGCAGCTCGTTGCCGACCGTCCGCTCGCCGGCCACGGCACCGGGCAGTGGTCCGTCGTCTACCCGCAGGCGTCGCTCGCGAGCGCGGGCGAGCTCGTCCGCGCCGACCGCCTGCGCACGACGCCCGACGGCTTCGTCACCGTGCGCGGCTTCCGCCAACCCCTCCACGCGCACCAGGACGCGCTCGAGCTCGCGAGCGAGCTCGGCGCGCCGGCCGCGCTCCTCTTCCTCGTCGCGCTCGGGCTCGGCGCCGCGGGCGCGCTGCGGTCCAATGCCACGCTGGCCGGAGATGCCACGCTGGCCGGAGATGCCACGCTGGCCGGAGGTGCCACGCTGGCCGGAGGTGCCACGCTGGCCGGAGGTGCCACGCTGGCCGGATCGGTGCGCGCACGCGCCGGCGCCGCGTGCGCGGCGTTCGCCGTGACGTCGCTCGCGTCGTTCCCGCTCGCCGAGCCGGCGAGCGCCGCGACGCTCGGCCTCTGCCTCGCGCTCGCCGCCCCCGCCGCGGCCCGGGCGAGCGAGCGACGCGCGCGCTTCGCGTTCGCGCCGCGCACCGCCGCGCTCGCGACGTGCGGGCTGGCGACGTGCGCGCTCGCGATCTGGGGCACCGCGTCCGCCGCGACCGCGCTCGCCGCGCAGCCGCACTTCCGCGCGGCGCTCGCCCACACCGCGCGCGAGGAGCACGCGGCCGCCGCCGGCGCGCTCGAGCTCGCGCGCGCGCTCGACCCCCGCGACGCGCGCTGGGCGCTGCACCTGTCGTACACGTACGCGGCGGCGGGCGAGACCGGCGCGGCGATCGCGGCGGCGCGCGAGACGATCGCGCGGCGGCCGTGGCAGCCGAACGCGTGGAACAACCTCGGCCTCGCGCTGCGCCGCGAGGGCCGGCTCGTCGACGCGGAGGTCGCGCTGCGCACGGCGCACGCGCTCCTGCCCGGCGACGCGCACGTCAACGTCAACCTCGGCTCGCTGCTCGTCCTCGGCGGCCGTCCCCACGAGGCGCGCCCGTGCTTCGAGCGCGCCGTGTCCGAGAACCCCAACGTCTTCCAGGCCTGGGAGGGTCTGGCCGACTGCGCGCTGCTCCAGGACGACCTGCTCGCAGCCGTGACGTACCTCGAGCAGGCGCGCGAAGCGCGTCTGCGCTGCGCGATCGCCGCACGCTCGCGCGAGACCTGACCCCGCCGAAACGCGGCGGGCGCGAGCCCGCCAGACACCTCGACTCGCACTCCGATGAAGCAACGAATCTCGATCGCGTCGGTCCTCCTGAGCGCGCTCCTCGTCACGCCGCTCGCCTCGTGCGGCGGCGGAGGAGGGAGCGGCGGCGGAGGCGTGACGGCGTCCTCGTCCGCGCCCACCGCCACGCCCGAGCTGTCGAACAGCTTCGTCAACGGCTCCGGACAGACGGTCGGCGACTCGACCGGCTTCGCGACGGTGCAGTTCACGCTGACGCAGGAGGCGGGCGAGACGAGCGACGTGCGCGTCGAATTCAGCGCCGACGGCGGCGCGAGCTGGAGCCCGGCGACGATCGTCGACGACCTCCTGAACCTCGGCGCGAGCGCACCGAGCGGCCTCGTGGCGCCGGCGAAGTCGGTCCACCAGGTGCGCTGGAACGTCGCCGCGGACCTCGGCGCGGGCGACTACTCGGCCGCGAACGCGCTCGCCGGTTTCCCGCCGATCAAGACGCGCGTGCGCGTGCTCGGCTCCGGCGTCTCCGCGCCCTCCGCGCAGGACCTCGAGATCAACCTCATGGGCCTCGCGATCCCCGGCGGCCTGCCGCTCTCCCTGCCGCGCGCGCGGCACGGCACGAGCGTGCTCCCCGACGGCAACCTGCTCGTCGTCGGCGGCGAGAGCACCGGCGGCGTCACCGATTCGAGCGAGCTCGGCTTCCGCCCCGACGGCGTCGGCGACTTCTCGTTCGCCTCGAACGGCATGCTCGGCGGCGCACGCTCGGGCGCGACGGTCAGCGTGCTCGCGGACACGCGCATCGTGGTCGCGGGCGGCGATGCGTCGGGCGGCCCGTCGAGCCTCGTCGACGTCTACGACCCGGTCTCCGGCTCGTTCACGGCGGCGACGTCGATGAACGTCGCGCGCTCCGGCCACGTGGCTGCGCTGCTCGCCGACGGCCGCGTGCTCGTCGCCGGTGGAACGTCCCTCGGCGCGAGCGGTACGGGCGAGGTGTACGACCCGGTCGCGGACGCGTGGAACCTGTTCGCGCTGACCGGCGCCTTCAGCGAGGGCACGATCGCCCGGCTGCCCGACGGCGCGCTGCTCGTCGCGGGCGCGGCGGCGGGGAGCAGCTCCCCGGCGTCCGAGCGCCTCGTGCTGCAGGCGAACGGCTCGATCGCGACGTCGGTCGGCACGCCGCCGCTCGCCGTGCGCTTCGGCGCGACGGCGACGCCGCTGCCGGACGGGCGCGTGCTGTACTTCGGGGGCCGCGACGACGCCGACCAACCGAGCGCGCCGGCGGCCGAGATCTACGACCCCGAGAACGACCAGTTCACCGCGGTCGACCCGCTCAACGCCGACGCCGGCTTCACGATGACCGGCCGCTGGGCCCACACCGCGACCGCGCTCGGTGACGGCACCGTGCTCATCACGGGCGGCCGCACGTCGACGGCGGGCGGGCTGCTCGCGCAGACCGAGTTCTTCCTGCCGATCGCCGACACGTTCACGCCCGCGAGCCCGCTGCCCGAGGCGCGCGCCGACCACCAGGTCGACGTGCTCGCGGGCGGCTTCGCCGTCGTCACCGGCGGCGTCACCGACGACGGGTCGGGCGGCGAGGCGCCGACGGGCGTCGCGGCGACGCTCGTCCCGCCGAGCGGCATGAACCTGCCGCCGTCGGTCCAGGCGCTCGACCTGACGTACTTCAGCGCCTTCCTGAACGCGGAGCTCGATTACGAGATCGTCGACCTGGAGGGCGACCCGGCCTCCGTGCGCATCGACTGGACGCTCACGCCGAACGACGCGAGCTCCTGGCGCCCCGCGACGCGCGACTTGGACCTCGGCGTCCCGCAAGGCGACCCGCTCGCGGGCCTGACGAGCTCGCCGATTGGCGCGGCGCACACGTTCACGTGGGACGTGATCGCCGACGGGGTGTTCGCGGGCGGCCCGGGGCTCACCCCGGTCAGCGTGCGCGTGACGCCGTTCTCCGGCGAGGTCGCAGGAACGCCCTTCGTCTTCACGACGAGCCTCCTCGGCCCGTGACGGCGAGCCCGCCCGAGCGGGCGCCTCGAGCGGCCGGCCCCGTCGCGCGACGTCGCGCGGCGGGGCCGCCGCCGTTCAGCGGCGGGGTCGCCGCCGTTCAGCGGCGGGGCCGCCGCCATTCAAGGGTGCTTCCGCTCTTCCCCTCGCAGCCGCTCCGCGCTCTCCTGGTCGGGCGCATCCAACAGCGGTGCGAGCCCGACAGCCCGCCGGCGACGCCGGGGGCCGTGGAGGCGGTCGAGCGAAGGAGAGCCCCAGAAGGAGAGCCGATGAGCGCCACCCCGCACGGACGCGCCGCCCAGGCGCCGGTCGACGACTGGTTCCTGGCGCGCTGGTCGCCGCGCTCGTTCGCGAGCGAGCCCCTGACGGACGAGCAGATCGCGACGCTGTTCGAGGCCGCCCGCTGGGCGCCGTCCTGCTACAACGAGCAGCCCTGGCTGTTCGTCTACGGCGCGACGGACGCGGATCGCGCGCGCGTCGCCGAGTGCCTCGTCGACGCGAACCGCGTGTGGGCCGAGCGCGCGCCGCTCCTGGGCGTCGTCTTCGCGCGCCGTTCCTTCGCGAAGACGGGCAAGCCGAACCGCTGGGCGCCCTTCGACTCGGGCGCCGCGTCGTTCTCGCTCGCGCTCCAGGCGACCAAGATCGGCCTCGCGGCGCACTTCATGGGCGGCTTCAGCCAAGAGAAGGCGCACGAGCTGCTCAGGGTGCCCGCCGGCGAGTACGAGGCGATGGCCGCGTTCGCGGTCGGCCGCCCCGGGCCGGCCGACGCGCTCCCCGAGGGCTACCGCGAGCGCGAGACGCCGTCGGACCGCAAGTCTCTCGCGCAGGTCGCCGTCGCCGGGACCTTCGGCGCACGCTAGAGGACGTACGGCTCGACGCTCGACCTACGTGCGCGGCACCGCTGTCGAAACCGGGGAGGACGGCACGTTCGCGGAGACCGTCGACGTCCTGCGCTCGGCCGGACGCGAATCGGAACGACGAGCGCTCGACACGGGTCGCCGGCGACGTGAACCGGATCGTCATCTCGTAGAATCCCGCCGCCGATGGACCGCCCGCTCGTCGTCCTCGCGGCGCACGTCGCCGCGTCCGCCGGACCGCCGCACCTCGTCGAGGTGGCGGGCGTGCGGGTCATGGACGGCGAGATCGCCGACCACTTCGCCACGCTCGTGGCCCCGTCGATCGCGGTCGCGCCCGAAGCGACCGCGCTGCACGGCATCGACGACGAGGCGGTGCGCACCGCGCCGCATGCGCCCGACGCGCTCGCGGCGCTGCTCGACTGGCTCGGCGACGATTGGGCGGCGGCGCACGAGGCGCGCACGCTGGCCGGGCGGATCGGCTTCGAAGCCGCGCGGCACGGGCTCGCCCTGCCGGCGAGCCCGCTCGTCGACGTGCGCGCGCTCGCGTCGCGAGTGCTCGCGGACGCGCCGGCGCACGACTTGCGCTCCCTCGCCGACTGGCTCGAGCTCGAGGCGGACGAGCTCGGCCGCGCGCTGCCCGACGCGGCGACGACGTGGAAGGTGCTCGAGGCGTGCGTGGAGCGGCTCGGCGGCGCGGCGAGCGGCGCCGAGCTCCTCGCCCGCTCCGGGCTGCCGCTCTCGCTCGCCTCCGGCGTGCCGGGCCGGCCGCGGCGCTTCCCCCGCCGCCTGCGCCCGCTCGAGCGCGCGTGCGCATCGGGCGAACCGGTCACCCTGGTCTACGGTGACGACGAGCACGAGGCGCCCGCGCGCCTCCCGGTCCGGCCCCGCCTGCTCTACGAGCTGGGCGACCACGGCTACCTCGAGGCCGAGTGCGGCCTGTCCGGCACGCTCAAGACCTACCGGCTCGACCGCGTGGCGCGCGTCGAGGCGTAGTCGAGACGTAGTCGAGACGTGGTCGGGGCGCGAGAGTCGCTTTCTTCTACGGCGCGCTCGCCGCCCGGCCGACCTATGATGCCGGGCTTCGCCCCCTCCCATGCAAACGCTCCAGAGCACCACCCAGATCCGCAACGTCGCGATCGTGGCCCACGTCGACCACGGCAAGACCACCCTCGTCGACGCGATGTTCCGCTTCGCGGGCACGTTCCGCGCCAACCAGCGCGTGGAGGAGCGCGCCCTCGACAGCAACGCCCAGGAGCGCGAGCGCGGCATCACCATCCTCGCGAAGAACACCGCGATTTCCTACCGCGGCACGCGCATCAACATCGTCGACACCCCCGGCCACGCCGACTTCGGCGGACAGGTCGAGCGGACGCTGTCGATGGCCGACGCCGTCCTGCTGCTCGTCGACGCGTTCGAGGGGCCAATGCCCCAGACGCGCTTCGTGCTGAGGAAGGCGTTCGAAGCGGGCCTGCGCGCGCTCGTGATGATCAACAAGATCGACCGGGCCAACGCGCGCCCGCACGCGGTCCTGAACGAGGTGTTCGACCTGTTCGTCGAGCTCGGCGCGCACGACGAGCAGCTCGACTTCCCGGTCCTGTACGGCTCGGGCCGCGACGGCTATGCGTGCCGCGAGCCCGAGGATCCGCGCGTCGACCTCGAGCCGCTGTTCGACCTGCTCCTCGCGCGGATCCCGGCGGCGAAGAACGACCCCACGGGTCCCGTGCGCTTCCAGGCGTCGACGCTCGAGTACAGCGACTTCCTCGGCCGCGTGGGCGTCGGCCGCGTCGAGCGCGGCGTGCTGCGCCTGAACGCGCGGCTCAAGCTCGCGCACCCCGACCGGCGCGAGCAACCGAGCGTGCTCGTGAAGAGCCTCTTTCGCTACGAGGGCCTCGAGCGCATCCCGGCCGAGTCCGTGTGCGCGGGCGACATCGCCGTCGTCGGCGGCATCGAGGAGATCCGCCTGGGCGACACGCTCTGCGATCCCGCGCACGTCGAGGCGCTGCCGGCGATCCGGGTCGACGAGCCGACGATCTCGATGGTCATCGGCGTCAACGACTCGCCGTTCTCCGCGCGCGACGGGCGCTTCGTGACGAGCCGCCACCTGGCGGCGCGGCTCGAGCGGGCGGAGCTGCGCGATCCGGCGCTCGACGTCGCGCCCGGGGCGACCGCCGACCAGTTCGAGGTGAAGGGCCGCGGAGTCATGCACCTCGCGGTGTTGATCGAGGAGATGCGGCGCGAGGGCTTCGAGATGAGCGTCGGCAAGCCGCGCGTGCTGATCAAGGACGTCGGCGGCACGCCGTGCGAGCCGTGGGAGCGCGCGAGCGTCGAGGTGCCGACCGACAACGCCGGGCGCGTCATCGAGTATCTCGGCCGGCGGCGCGGCGAGCTCGCGCAGATGGAGGCGATCGGCCCGATCTCGAAGATCGAGTTCTTCGTCCCCGCGCGCGGGCTGATCGGCGCGCGCACGGCGCTGCTCACGCTCACCCAGGGCGAAGCGGTCCTGTCGCACGTCTTCGATTCGTGGCGGCCGGACCAGGGCTCGATCCCGCGGCGTTCGTCGGGCGTGCTCGTTTCCGACCGCTCGGGGCCGGCCGTCGCCTATGCGCTCGAGGGGCTCTCCGACCGCGGCGAGTTCTTCGTCGAGCCCGGCGAGGACGTCTACGCCGGCATGGTCGTCGGCGAGAACCGGCGCGACGAGGACCTCGCGGTCAACGTGTGCCGCACGCGCAAGCTGACGAACATCCGCTCGGCGTCCAAGGACGACACGGTGCGCATCGCCCCGCCGCGGCGCATGTCGCTCGAGGAGATGCTCGAGTACGTCGAGGACGACGAGCTGCTCGAGGTCACGCCGTCGAACCAGCGCCTGCGCAAGCGCGTGCTCGACGCCGACCAGCGTCGCAAGCAGCAGCGCGTGCGCTGACGAGCTCGTGGACGAGCCGGGGACGAGCCTGTCGCGCGGATGGCGCGCCGTGCTCGTCGTCGCCGTGCTCGCATCGATCGTCGCGCTCGCGCAGGCGCACCACCGCGCGTCGAAGGGCGAGAACGCGCTCGTCAAGTGGGCGCCCGCGTTCGAGGCGCTCGAGCGCGGCGAGCCGATCTACGGCGTCGCGCGGCCGGGCGTCGGCGCGGAGGGCTACCCGACGCTGCCGCTCTCGCTCCTCGTCATGCGGCCGTTCCACGCGCTCGGGCCGACGGCGGGCCCGCTCGCCTGGGCGGCGGCGAAGGTCGTGCTCGCGTGGCTGATCGTGTGGGCCGCGCTGGCGCTCGCAGCGGGCCGCGCGCGCGCGTTCCCGGCCGGGCTCGCGGCGATCGTCGTCGTGCTGTCGTTCCGGCCGCTCTACTCCGACGTGCAGCACGGCAACGTCAACGTGCCGGTCGGCGCGACCGTCGTCGCCGCCGCGTGGGCGTGGTCGCGCCGGCGCGAGCTCGAGTGCGGGACGTGGATCGCGCTCGGTGCCGTGCTCAAGGTGACCCCGCTCCTCGCCGCGCTGCTCTTCCTGCGCCAGCGCAGCGCGCGCGGGCTCGCGGGGCTCGCGCTCGGGCTCGCGCTGTACGCGTTCGTGCTGCCGTCGCTCTGGCTCGGCCCGGAGCGCAACGTCGAGCTCGTCGGCGCGTGGTGGCGCCAAATGGTCGAGCCGTACGTCGAGCAGCGCGAGCCGGAGCTGATGCAGACCGAGCACATCAACCAGTCGCTGTTCGGCGTGCTCGCGCGGCTCACCACCGACGCCGTCGCGATCGAGGCGGACCCGCCCGAGCAGCCGACCGACGTGCGCGTGACGCTCGTGTCGCTGAGCCCTCGCGCGTTCCACGTCGTGCACCGCGTCGCGTGCCTGGCCGTGCTCGCGGTGCTCTGGATCGCGCTCGGACCGCGCCGCGCCGAGCGCGATGGCCGCCGAGTGCTCGGCGAGCTCGCGCTGCTCGCGCTGGCGATGCTGATGCTGTCGGAGCGGAGCTGGAAGCACCACTACGTGCTGCTCGCGCTGCCGATCGCGTACCTGGCGATCCACACGCGCAGCGACGAGACGCGGCGCGTGGCGTGGCTCGGCATCGCCGCGAGCGCGGTGTTGTTCGGCCTCACCGGCGAAGCGGTGCTCGGCCACCGCGGCAGCAACCTCGCCGAGGCGTGGGGCGCGTTCCTCGCGGGCGCGCTCGTGCTCTTCGCGAGCTGCGCCGTCGTGCTCGCGCGCACGCGCGGCGCCGAAACGGCGGGAGCGCGGAGCCTCGGCCCCGCGCTCCCGCGCAGCTCCCCGTAGCGACTGGTACTGGTCCGCGGCGAGCTCGGCCTAGTCGCGCAGCGACCAGCCGAGCCTGCGCGCGTTCTCTTCGTTCGGCGTGAAGTCCGCGTTCAGGATGCCGTTCGCGACGAGCATCGCGCGGATCGCGGGCGGGTAGTTGTCGCGGTACGAGACGCCGCGGCGGTCGGGCCGGAACGCCTCGTTCGCGCGGATCGCTTCCCAATCGGCGAAGCCGCGGCGCACCCCGTTGACGAAGTAGTCGAACTCGACGTCCTGGGCGCCGCGCACGACGATGCGGTCGAGGCCGCGCGATTCGATCCACAGGAGCGTCGGCGCGCCGACGGCCGTCGTCTGCACGGTGAGCCCCTCGGGCTCGGTCACGAGGCGGAACGACTCGGGCACGTCGATCACCGCGACGCCGCCCACCAGGCGCGCCGTGCCGCGGAAGTAGGTGCCGGACTCGGGGCCCTCGAGGCAGACGAAGCGCACCTCGCGCGTCGGATCGCTCGGGTGCGGGCTCGCGAACGACTTCTGTCCCGTGACGGTGAGGCCGCCGGTGACGATCGTCTGCTGGCCGACGATGCTGACGATGCTCCCGACGAGGAGCAGGCCGCCCGTCGCCACGACATCGATGCCGATCAGCGACGAGAGCGCGAGCAGCGTCGGCGAATCGACGTCGACGTTCCCGTCGACGTCGACATCGCGCGCGGTCATCACGGTGTTCGGCTCGACGTCGACCCACGCCGAGGAGCCGGCCGACCCGGTCGGGCCCGCGGGTCCCTGGGGTCCGGTCGGCCCGGCGCCTCCGTCCGCGCCCGCGGACCCCGCCGGACCCGTGGCACCGTCGGCGCCCGCGGGACCCGTGGCACCGTCGGCGCCGGCCGGGCCGGTCGCGCCGCCGACTCCCGCGGGGCCGGTCGCGCCGGCCGCGCCCGCGCTCCCCGTCGGTCCGGCCGGCCCGGTCGGACCGTGCGTCCCGCGCGCGCCCGCGGGTCCCGTGGGCCCGGCAGCGCCGCCCGGTCCTGTCGGGCCCGGCAGACCTTGCGCGCCGGACGCTCCGGCGGGGCCGGTCGGCCCGAGGGGGCCGGCCGGTCCTTGCGCTCCCGTCGCTCCGGCGGCGCCCGTGGGCCCGGCCGGACCGCTCGGTCCCTGTGCTCCCGTCGCTCCGGCGCTGCCCGTCGGTCCCGCCGGACCGATCGCGCCCTGTGCGCCGCTGGCGCCGGCCGCGCCCGTCGGACCTTGGGCGCCGCTCGGACCTTGGACGCCGCTCGGGCCCTGCGCTCCCGTCGGACCCGGCGCCCCGACCGCGCCCGCCGGACCCGTCGGGCCGACGAGGCCGGTCGGGCTCCCCACCCAGTTGCCGGCGCCGTCGATCACCGCCATGCCGTTCACGGTGACCGAGCTCGGATTGATCGCGTTGCCCTCGACGTCGTCGGCGTTGCGCGCGGTGTCGGCGCGCAGCGCGTACGCCACGCTCGCGATGCGGTGCCGCGGCGCCATCTCGCTGTCGGCGCCGAGCGCGATGCCGAGATACGTCGTCGCGTTGCTCGCGAACAGGTTCGCGGGCAGCGGCGTCGTCGACCCGATCAACGTCGCGAACAACCCGTTCGCGACGTCGACGACCTGCGTCTCCTCGTAGAGCACGGCGCCGGCGACCGCCGCGTCGTACACGCGGAAGCGGACCTGCACCGCGCTCTGCGTGAGCGGCTGCCCCGCGACGTCGAGGAAGCGGCCCTGGTAGTGGATCAGCGCCGGCGGCGAAGCTCCGCCGCCGCCGCCGGGACCGGCGAGAGCGATCGCTCCGAACAGAGAGAGCGTGGACGCGAGCGCGAGAACGATGTGCTTCATGGCGAGTGCGAGCGGGGATCAGGGGACGAAGGTAAGGGCGACCGCGTTCGTGAACGCCCCCAGCGGAACGACGAGGTCGGTGACGGCGAGCGCCTGCAGCTCGATCTTCTTCCCGATCAGATTCGGGGAGTCGGGCACGGAGAACGTGATCGTGCTCTGCCCGGTCGGCGCGGCCACGACGCCCAGGACGATCGGATTGACGAACAACTCGAGCGACCCCTCGAACGGGAACACGAGCAGCGAGAGGCCCGGCGAGCTCGTGCCCGCGACCAGCAAGGCCACCGTGTTGGGGACGTGGTGCACGCCGAGCTCGAGCGAAGCGTCGATCGCCGCCAGCTCGGGGGCGAGCAGCGCGGGCAGGTAACGGAACGCGTCGGTCGCGCCCGCCGTCCCGTTGCCGTTCGTCACCTCGACGGTCGCCGGCGTCTTCGGGTTGCCGCCGAAGCTCACGCCCGACGGCGTCGTCACGGCGAGCCTCGTGTTGGAGAGCGTCTGCACCGCGAGCGCCTGCCGGTCCCCGAACTCGGCCGTGTTGGCGCCGGCCCCCGCCGCCGTGAAGTTGAAGCCGAACACGTCGACGAGCTCGACGCCGGTCTTCGACCCGAAGCCGGGCGAGACGCCGAACACGAGCGGTGCGCTCGTCGTGATCGCCGGCGCGACGCCCACCACGCCGTCGACCAGGCTCACGAAGGCCGCGCTCGAGGTCCCGCCGCCCGGCGCAAGCCCGAGGTGCGACTCGAGCGTCCCCGCGAACGTGCCGCCGGCGCTCGTCGCCGTTCCGCCCGCGTTCGATGCCGCGCGCTGTGCGATCGCGAAGGCCGACTGGCTGCCCGCGACTTGCGCCGACCCCAGCGCGGCGAGCGCCACGAGCGCGCCCCACGCGGCCGCCGCACGGCGAACGCTCCCTCGCTCCTCTCGAATCGTCTCCAACGGCTCCTCCCTTCGCCCCAAAGGGCGTATCGCTTTCGCAGAGACGAGGCCCATTGTACGAACGCTCAAAAGGGACGGCTGCGGCACTCTCCGACGAAATCCGCGAAAAACGGCGGCCAGAGGCATCAGCGCGACGTCCGTCCGTCCGAAGGAGGGCGCAATGGCGTGTGCGACTTCCTTCGCGCGATTTCCAATTTCCTTACCCGCCCGCTCCGCACCGTATCATCGCCCCATGGCGCCCCCCATCGCCCTGCGCGCGCGCCTGGCGCCCGCGACCCTGGCTCTCGCCGCCGCCGGCTGCGGGCCCGGCCCCTCCGCGCCGCCGGTCCCCCCGAACGTGATCGTGTGCCTCGTCGACACGCTGCGGGCCGACTACCTCGGCTTCGGCGGCTTCGACGGCCCGATCTCGCCGGCGATCGACGCGTTCGCCGCCGAGTCGGTCGTGTTCGAGCGCTGCGTCGCGCCCGCGCCCTGGACGAAGCCCTCGGTCGCGTCGCTGTTCACCTCGCTCCATCCCGCCGCGCACGGGCTGACCAACCACGAAGGCCGCTACTGGGGCGGCGAGGCGCCGAACGGCCGGACCGGCGTGTTGCCCGCCGCGGCGACGACGCTCGCCGAGACGCTGCGCGCTGCGGGCTACGTCACCGGCGCCTTCGTGGCGAACCCGTGGATCACCGCGCGCTACGGCTTCGCGCAGGGCTTCGACGTGTTCGACGAGCACGCGGTCGACATCGACACGCCGGCGGACCGCCTGTTCGCGAGCGCGCGCTCGTGGCTCGACGGTCTGCCGCCCGAGCGCCCGTTCTTCGCGTACCTGCACCTGATGGACGTGCACGCGCCGTACGACGGCGAGCGCGCCGACTACGACGAGCTGCGCGCCTCGCCCGACGTCGGTCCCGCGGCGCCGATCGCCGAGGAGCGCACGCCGCACGAGCTCTTCCAAAACGTCGAGAAGCGTCCCGCGTGGGCGAGCGACGAGCTGCGGCGCGACGTCGCGTACTGGCGCGCGCGCTACGCGTCCGGCGTGCGCGCGCTCGACCGCCGGCTCGCGACCTTCTTCGACTGGCTGCGCCGGCGCGACCTCCTCGACGAGAGCGTGCTCGTGTTCACGTCCGACCACGGCGAGGAGCTGTACGAGCACGGCTCGTGGAGCCACGGCGCGAACCTGTTCGAGCACCAGCTCCACGTACCGCTCTTCGTGCGCCTGCCTGGCGGCCAGGAGGGCGGCCGGCGCGTCGGCGCGATCGTGAGCTTGCTCGACCTCGCGCCCACGCTCGCCGAGCTCGCCGGCGTCGCGCCGCCCGCGAGCTGGTCCGGCCGCTCGTTCGCGCGCCTGGCGACGGGGGACGGCGCCGCGGCGGACGGCGGCATCGGCGTCGCGACCGCGACGCGCGAGCGGCCGAGCCTGCACGCGCTGCGCACGCGCGACCACAAGCTCGTGCTCGACCGCGAGAACGGCGAAGTCCAGCTCTTCGACCTGCGCGCGGATCCGGGCGAGGCGGCCGACGTCGCACCGAGCGAGCGCGCGCGCGCCGAGGAGCTGCGCGCGAGGCTCGAGGCGTACCTAGAGCGGGTCGAGGAGCGGGGCGTCCTGCCGGCGGAGAGCGCCGCGATCCCGCCCGAGCTCGAGGCGGGGCTGCGCGCGTTGGGCTACCTGTGAAGCGCTCGCGTCGTCACCTCACGGGGGCGCCGCTGGCGCTGCTCGCTCTCTCGCTCCCGCTCGCGCTCGCGGGCTGCGCGCCCGAGGAGGCGCCCGACCGGACGCGGGAGGCCGACACCGAGGCCGCGCTCCGCGAGCGCGTCGCGCTCGCCCGCGAGACCGCGCGCACGTTCCGCGAGCACGGCGAGCTCGTGCGCGCGGCGGTCGAGCTCGGCCGCGCGACGGGGCTCGACCCGCGCGACGCCGCGGCGCAGCGCGAGCTCGGCGAGGTGTGGCTGGCGCTCGGCCGGCCCGATGCGGCGGAGGCGGCGTTCGCGACCTCGCTCGCGCTCGACGAGAGCGCGGGCGCTCTGGTCGGGCTCGGCCGCTGCGCGATCCGCAACGGGCGCTACGTCGACGCGCTCGAGCGGCTGCAACGCGCGCTCGTCCTCGATCCGTCGAGCTACCGCGCGCGCCAGCAGCTCGGCATCGCGTTCGCGTTCCTCGACCGCTCCTCCGAGGCGCTCGCGGCGTTCCGCGCGGCGCTCGAGCTGCGGCCCGACGACCTCGACGCGCGGCACAACGTCGGCTACGGCCAGCGCATCGCGGGCGACGCGGAGGGCGCGATCGCGACGCTCGAGGCCGTGCTCGCGGACGACCCGACGCGCGCGATCACGCTGTACGAGCTCGCCCAGGCGTACGAGGCCGCCGGCCGCATCGAGGACGCGAAGAGCACGCTGCGGCGCCTGCTCGAGGGGATGCCGGGGCACGCGTCGGCGCGCCGCGCCCTCGAGCGGCTGGGCGGGTGAGCCGCTCGCGGCGCTACGATGCGCGCGATGAACGCCCCGCTCCTCGCCGCGCTGCTGCTCGCTCTTCCGCTCGATCCCGAGGTTCCGCGCACCGTGCCCGAGCGCACGGCGTACGCCCGCACGTCGACGTGCGCCGAGGTCGACGCGTTCCTGCGCGCGCTGGCCGACCTGCCGCACGGCGAACGCCTCGCGCGCGACACGTTCGGCACGAGCGAGGAGGGACGGCCTCTGACCGTCGTGCGCGCGGCGCTGCCGGAGTCGAGCGAGGGTGACGCGCGGCTGCGCGTGCTCGTCAACGCGAACATCCACGGCGGCGAGGTCGAGGGCAAGGAGGCGGTGCAGGAGCTGTTGCGCGAGATCGCGCTCGGCGAGCACGCGGAGCTGCTCGAGCGGCTCGTCGTCTGGTTCGTGCCGATCTACAACGCCGACGGGAACGAGCGCATCGACCCGGCGAACCGCGCGTCGCAGAACGGCCCCGACGGCGGCGTGGGCGAGCGCGCGAACGCGCACGGGCTCGACCTCAACCGCGACTTCGTCAAGGCGGAATCGTCCGAGTGCGCCGCGCTGCTCGCGCTCCTCGGGGCGCACGATCCGCACGTCTTCGTCGACCTGCACACGACGAACGGCTCGTACCACGGCTACCACCTCACGTACTCGCCGTCGTTGTCGACGAACGTCGATCCCGTGCTCGACGCGTTCGTGCGCGGCGAGCTCCTGCCCGCCGTCCGCGGCGCGACGCTGCGCGAGCACGGCTTCTCGACGTTCGACTACGGCAACTTCGACGCGGCGCAGGACCCGCAGGTGTGGGCGACCTACGACCACCGGCCGCGCTTCGGCACGAACTACTACGGCCTGCGCAACCGCATCGGGATCCTCTCGGAGGCGTACAGCTACCGCGACTTCGAGACGCGCATCGCCGCGACGCGGGCGTTCGTGCTCGAGACGCTGCGCGCGCTCGCGGCGCGCGCGGACCACGTCGCCGAGCTCTGCGCCGCGGCAGACGCGGCGGTCGTCGCGGGCCATGACATCCGCTTCGGCTACGACACCGCGCTCGCGCCGCCGACGCGCCGGCAAGTGCTCGTCGGAACGGTCGATCGCTCGCCGCTCGCGGGCGGCCGCGGCGCGCGCCGGCTCGCGCGCGACGAGGCGCGCGGCGTGACGATGGACGTGCAGGACGCGTTCCGCTCGACCCAGAGCGTCGCGCTGCCGTGGGCGTGGGCGATCGCCGAGCCGACCGAGCGCGAGCGGGCGCTGCTCGCCGCGCACGGCGTCGAAACGCGCGTGCTGCGCGAGCCGGCGCGCGTCGCGGCCGAGACCTTCGAGACGAGCGCGGTGACGCGCGCGGAGCGGCCGTTCCAGGGCCACCACGAGATCGCGCTCGAGGGCGCGTGGCGCGCGGGCGAGATCGTGCTCCCCGCCGGCGCGCTCGTCGTCCCCGCGCGCCAACCGCTCGGCCGCCTCGCCGCGCAGCTCCTCGAGGCGCACAGCGAGGACTCGCTATCGACGTGGAACGTGTTCGAGGAGCGCACGCGCGCGGGTGCGTACCCCGTGGTGCGCATCCCCGCGACCGCCGACCTGCCGACGAGCGGCGAGCGCTGAGCGCGTCTGCTATTCTCGCCTCGCCATGCGCACGCACGCCCTGCCCGCCGCCGTCGCCCTCTCCGCCGTCTGCGCGCTCGGCGCGCCCGCCGCCGCGCAGGCGAAGCTGCTCACGCTCGAGCAGGTCGCGGGGCGCGCGCCCGCGCCTTCGCTCGCGCCCGACGTCGAGCCGTGGCGCTGGGCGCCCGACGGCGAGCACCTGATCCGCGGGCGCGGCGACGGCGAGCGCTGGATCGACCCTGCGACCGGCGCCGAGGTCGCGCAGCCGGCTGACGCCGTGGACGGCGAGCGAGCGGAGCGCGGCGCTACGGAGCATGCCGCGTTGCGAACCGCGTTCGCCGCGCTCGAAGGCGTCGACGAGCGGACGGCGGCGCTGCTCGCGGGACGGCGCGCGTCGACGAGCGAAGACGGCCGCGTGACGGTCGCCGCGCACGAAGGCGCGCTCTTCGTGCACGACGAGCGCGGCGCGCGGCGGCTCGACGTCGGCGGCGACGCGGAGCTCGCCGACGTCGCGCCCGACGGCAGCGCCGTCGCATACGTGCGCGCGAACGACCTGTACGTCGCCGACCTCGCGAGCGGCCGCGTGCGCGCGATCACGAGCGGCGGCGACGCGTGGACGCTGCACGGCAAGCTCGACTGGGTCTACCAGGAGGAGATCTACGGTCGCGGCGACTTCAAGGCGTTCTGGTGGAGCCCGACGTCGCGCTACGTCGCCTACCTGCGGCTCGACGCGCGCGAGGTGTTCGACTTCACGCTCGTCGACCACGTCGAGGACGGGCACTTCCGCGGCCGCGTCGAGACGACGCGCTATCCGAAGCCGGGCGATCCGAACCCGAGCGTGCGGCTCGGCGTCGCCGACGTCGCGACCGGCGCGACGACGTGGGTCGACCTCGCGCGCTACGCGGGCCACGAGCCGCTCGTCGTGCGCGTCGGCTGGACGCCCGCGGGCGACGGGCTCGTCTTCATGGTCCAGGACCGCATCCAGCGCTGGCTCGACCTCGCGGTCGCCGATCCGGAGACCGGGAAGAGCGAGACGTGGATCCACGAAGGCTCGCACACGTGGGTCGAGCGCGCGCGGCCGCCGCTCTGGCTCGCCGACGGCACGTTCCTGTGGCAGAGCGACCGCACCGGCCATCGGCACGTGTACCGCTACCGCCCGGGCGGCGAGCTCGCCGGCGCCGTGACGTCCGGCCCCTGGTCGGTGACGTCGATCGAGGAGCTCGACGAGGAGCGCGGCCTGCTGTGGCTCACGGCGAACAAGGACGGCGCGGTCGATCGCAACGTGTACAGGATCGGCCTCGACGGCACGGGCTTCGTGCGCCTCACGAGCGGCCGCGGCCGCCACACGATCGAGTTCGACGCCGACCGCTCGTACTTCCTCGACCGCTGGTCGAGCCTCGCGGATCCGGGCGGCGTGCGGCTGTGCACGGGCGACGGCGCGATCGTGCGCGAGCTCGCGACCGCGCGGGTGCCCGCCGCGCAGGACTACGCGTTGTCGACGTGGGAGCTCCTCGAGGTCGAGGCCCGCGACGGCTTCGCGCTCGATGTCGCGCTGCTGCGCCCGGTCCCGTTCGACGAGGGCGCCAGCCACCCGGTCTGGATGCCGGTGTACGCGGGGCCGGGCTCGCAGAGCGTGCGCAACAGTTGGAGCTCGGACGACTACGCGCAGTTCCTCGCGCAGCAGGGCGTCGTCGTGATGCGCGTCAACGTGCGCTCGGCGAGCGGCAAGGGGTTCTGGGCGACCGAGCAGTGCTACGGCCGGCTCGGCGAGCAGGAGCTCCTCGACCTCGAGGACGCGCTCGCGTGGCTCACCGCACACCCGTGGGCGGACGCGCAGCGCGTCGGCATCGCGGGCCACAGCTACGGCGGCTTCATGGCGGCGTACGCGCTGACGCACAGCGACCGCTTCGCGCTCGGCGTGGCCGGCAGCGGCGTGTTCGATTGGCGCATGTACGACACGATCTACACCGAGCGCTTCATGAGCACGCCGCAGCGCAACCCGGCCGGCTACGAGCGCTCGTCCGCCATCGCGGCGGCCGCGAAGCTGCACGGCCACCTCGTGATCACGCACGGCACGCTCGACGACAACGTGCACCTGCAGAACGCGATGGCGCTCGTCCACGCGCTGCAGACGGCCGACCGCGACTTCGAGCTGATGCTCTATCCGGACAACCGCCACGGCATCCGCGACCGCGCCCAGAGCTGGCACCGCCAGCGCCTCGAGTGGCGCGCGATCGAGAAGCACCTGCGCCCGCCCGGCCCCACCCGCCGCGCGCCGGCGCTCGAAGCGGCGGCCCCGCCGGCCGCCGTGCGGTAGCTCAGGCCGCGGTCGCGAGCGACTCGGTCGGCGGCGCGAACGGCACGAGCGCGACGTCGCACTCGTCGCAGCGCTCTACGGCGCGCACGAACTGCGCGTCGCAGCGCGGACAGCGCACGCGGCAGTCGTCGTCGAGCGGAGCGGGCGCGAGGAGCAGCTCCGCGACGTCGACGCCCGCGCGCTCGAGCAGCGCCGCGAGCGACGCGCGCAGGCGAACGCGGAACCAGGTGCGCGTCGCCGCGCCCGCGTCCGCGCGCAGCTCGACCGGGCGCGGGTGGTCGAGCTCGAGCAGCGTGCGGCGCGCGAGCGCGCGCAGCTCGGCGGGCGTCGCCGTCGCATGTGCGGCCGCGAGCGGGTGCAGGTCGGCGAGCAGCGCGCGCGAGAGCTGGTCCGGGCCCCGCATCGCCGCCGACGGGTTGAGCAGCATCCCGGCGCACGCGCGGACGCGCTCGCCGCGCTCGCCGGGGAACAGCGCGCGGTGCGCGCAAGCCCACGCGACGAGCGTCAGGGCGAGCAGCACGCCGACGCCCGCCGCGAGCGCCGGCCACGTCGCCGCGAGGCCGCGCGTCGCGCACGCGATCGGCGCGACCACGAAGACGAACGCGAAGAGTCCGAGCGCGAGCCCGCGCACGGCGAGCGTGCGCCGCGCGAAGCGCGCGACGCGCTCGGCCGCGGCGCGCTCGTCGCAGTGCGCATCGAGCCGGCGCGCGAGCTCCGCCTCGCGCTCCTGGGGCGCGAGCAGCGCCGCCGTGCGCAGCCAGAGGGCGCACGCGCGCGCGACGTGCGGCGGCACGCGCACCGACGCGCCGCCGGCGCGCAGCTCGCCGTCCTGCGCGCGCGCGGCGCCCGCCGCGGCCCACGGGACGTGCGCGCCGCCCAGCTCGACGCCGTCCGGTCCGAACGCGACCGGCCAGGGGTGCGCCTCCCAGCGCGCGCCGAGCGGAACCGGGTTCGCGAGCAAGAGGCCGCTCTCGCCGCCGTGGAGCAGCGGCAGCGGCTCGCGCCGCCGCGCGCGTCCGCCCCACGCCGACTCGAGCACGACGCCGCCGCGCCGCACCGCGAGCGTGCACTCGCTCGCGTAGATCGCGGCGAGCACGAGGAAGAGCTCGACGACGAGATCCATCGGCCGGCAGCCGAGCGGCTCACGCGTCGGGCGGCAGGTCGAAGGAGATCGGCGCGGCGCCGCCTGTGGGCCGCTGGTTCTGCCGGTGCGGCGAGGTGGACGGCGCGGAGGGCGTGAAGTCGCCGACCTCTTCGTCGAACGAGACGGATGACGCGAGCGGAGCGCGCGACGCCGCCCGAGCGGACTCGCCCGGGAACGGCGCTGCGGGCTCGGCGCGGCGGCCGGTGAAGCCCTCGAGCTCGAGCTCGCGCGCCTTCATCTCGAGCGGGTGGACGTAGCCGCTCGAGCGCGGCGCCTCGGCGACGGACTCCCACTCGAGGTCGGGCTCCTCCGCTTTCTCGCGCCCGGTGACGAAGCGCCACAGCTTCTTGGCCACGGCCGCGAGCGCGGCGAAGCCGACGAGGAGCAGCTTCCACAGCTTCTGCAGCAGGCCCGTCTTCAGCGCGACCGCGCCCGTGCCGCCGATGACGAGCGCGGCGAGGCCCATCTCCGCCACGTTGTCGCCGGCGACGAAGTCGCCGTAACGCTCGCCCGAGACGTACTCGAACCCGCTGAGCAGCTCGCGCGTCTCCGGCAGCAGAGCCGTGAGCGAGCCGATGTCGCAGATCAGCGTCGCGGACATCACGCCGCGCCGTCCGAGCAGGCGGATGTTGTAGTTGAGGACGTGCTCGCCCTCGGACTCGCCGACGATGCACCACTCGAGGTTGTGCGTCTCCTCGTCGTAGTGCGGCCGCTGGTGCCATCCGATCACGCGCATCGTCGGCATGCCGTTGCGCTTGCGCTCCTCGTTCGCGAGCGCGTTGCCCGCGCGGATCGTCTCGAGCATCTCGTCCGCGTCGAGCTCGTCCTTCTCGTCGTCGCGGACGAAGCCGACGTCCTCCCACTCGAACAGCAGGATCCAGTCGCCCTCGTCGTCGCACACCGCGCCGGCCTCGAGCCCGCTCCGCGGGTTGCCGCACATCTCCATCAGCTTCGCGGCATCGTCCGGACCGCAGAAGACGTGGCGGCGCGGGACGTGGATCTCGGCCTGCGAGCCGATGCGCGCCGTCGTCGGGCCGCGCTGCCAGTCGAGGCCGGGGAACTGCTGCGACACCATCTGGCTGGGCCGGCTGGGCCGCGCCGCGGCCGGTTGGCTGGGCTGCGCCGCCGCCGGCACTGCGAGGGTCGCCGCGAGCGCCGCCGCGAGAGCGAAGCCGATTCTGTGGTCCTTCACGCGTTCGTCCTTCTCTCCCCCACGACGGGACGCGCGGGAGACGACGCGACGCGCGTCGGGGAGCCCGCGTGCGGCGCGCGGTCCGGAACAGACCGTCGCCGGCGCTTCTCGTCGGCGGAGCGGCCGCTGCACCTCGAGCGAAACCGCCGTTTCCGCGCGTCCGATTGCGCGCGCTGACGGCGCGCCCCACAATCGCCCGCATGCGGGCTCTGGCGATCGTCACGGGCACGAGCCGCGGGATCGGAGCGGCCGTCGCGCGGGAGCTGCTCGCCCGCGGCTGGCGCGTGCTCGGCGTCGCGCGCGGGGCGCCGGCGGACGGCCTCGAGGGAGGCGCCTACCGCCACGAGCGCGTCGACCTCTCCGACCTCGCGCAGCTCGAGGCGTTCGGCGACGGGACGTTGCGCGATGCGCTGGGCGACGCACGGCCGGCGCGGGTGGGACTGGTCAACAACGCCGGGACGCTGAGCCCGCTCGGCCCCTTGCCGGAGCTCCCGCTCGCCGAGCTCGCGCGCGCGACGGTCGTGAACGCGCTCGCGCCGGTGTACCTCACCGGCTGCGTGCTGCGCCACGCGCCCGACGCCGCGACGCGCATCGTCGACCTCTCGTCGGGCGCCGCGACCAGCGCCTATCCGGGCTGGACCGCGTACTGCTCGACGAAGGCCGCGCTGAAGATGGCGGGCGACGTGCTCGCAGTCGAGCTCGACGAGACCGAGTCCTTGCGCGGCCGCGACGTCGCGCTCGTGTCCTACGCGCCGCACGTCGTCGCGACGCGCATGCAAGAGGAGCTGCGCGCGACGCCCGAGAGCGCGTTCCCGCGGCGCGCACGCTTCGTCGCGCTGCACGAGGAGGGCGCGCTCGTCGCGCCCGAAGGCCCGGCCGCGGAGATCGCCGACGTGCTCGAGGCGGACGACCTCCCGCGGCACTCGACGCGCCGCTACCAGCCTTAGATCACGGCTCAGCGCCGCGCGGGGCCCGCCGGAATCGCTTCCGCTTCGCGCGGGTGCGGCTCGTCGTGCGCCGCTTCGATGCGCGTCTCGAGCGGCGCGTCGCTCGCGCGCTCGGCGGCGCCGGCGGCGACGTGGTAGACGAGCGCGAGCACGACGACCGCGTTGACGGCGGCGATGGAGCCCGCCGCGCCGTAGGCGGCGATCCGTTGAGGGTCGGGACGGTGCACCATGATCGTCCTGGCTAGGGGGTCGTCCGGGGCGAGGGGCGTCCGGGCGAGGGCGAACGGGCCGGGAGCGGCCGATCCGGATCCGAGGCGGCGGGCCGCGCCAGCCCGGAACCGGGGTCGCCCGGCCGCTCCGCGACCTCGTTCGCGTGCAAGCTAGGGCCTGGCGCCCGCCGCCGCCCTGCGGCAAATCGTCGCAGCGCGCGCGCCGCGTGCCGGCCGCGGGCGCGACTCCCGCGCTGACTGCCTCGCGTGGGTGCGACGATCCGCCGCACGTCGCGCCTCACGCTCACGCGAGCCGCCGATCGGGTGCGGCGTTTCGTCGCGGGGCTGCGGGGCCGGACCGGCGGGCCGCGACCAGACGTAAACGATGGGTACGAGCGGCGGGATCGCGCTACTCCGGCGCCTGCTTGTGGAGCTTGCGCTGGAGCGAGCGGCGGTGGATGCCGAGCCGGCGCGCGGCTTCCGACACGTTGCCGCCGCAGTCGCGCATGACGCGCTGGATGTGCTCCCACTCCGCGCGTGCGAGCGTCGGCGCCTCGTAGTGGTGCGTGGGCTCCTCGAGCTCGTCGGTCTCGACGCGCTCGAACGCCGCGACGATGTCGTCGGCGTCCGCGGGCTTGGGCAGGTAGTTCACGGCACCGAGCCGGATCGCGTCGACCGCCGTCGCGATGCTGCCGTAGCCGGTCAGCACGAGCGACTTCGTCGACGGGTCGATGCGCTCGAGCTCCTTGAGCAGGTCGAGCCCCGAGCGGCCCGGCATGCGCAGGTCGAGCACGGCGTACTCGGGCGAGTCGGCGCGAGCGAGCTCGACCGCCTCGTCGTAGCCGCCCGCCGTGCGCACCTCGAAGCCGCGGCTGCGCAGCGCGCGCGCGAGCCGCTCGCGCAGCACGGCGTCGTCGTCGACCAGGAGCAAGCTCCGCGTCGCCGGCTCCATGGGCGCCTCGTCCATCGCGCCACGATGCTACGTCGCGAGCGGCAGGCGCACGACCACCTTGGTCCCCGCTCCGCGGCGCGTCGCGAGCTCGACGGCGCCGCCGACGCGCTCGATCGTCGTGCGCGCGAGATAGAGCCCCAGCCCCATCCCCGCGCCCGGCTCCTTGGTGGTGAAGAACGGATCGAACGCGCGCTGCGCCACCGCCGGGTCCATGCCGTGGCCGCGATCGGTCACCGTCACGACGACAGCGCCGTTCTCGCAGCGCGCCGCGAGCTCGACCATCGCGCCCGGCGGCGACGCGTCGAGCGCGTTCTTGACGATGCCGCGCAGCGCCATCGCGAGGCCGGCGCGCGGGACGACGATCTCGGCCGCGCGCGCCGACGCCGCGAGCGCGAGGTCGACGCGGCCCGGCGACGGCAGCTCCGCGACGACCGTCGCGAGCAGCTCGTGCACCGCGACCGGGACGATGGACTCGCCCGCGCTCGAGCCGGCGTCGACGCGCATGCGCTCGAGGATCGCGCGGCAGCGCTCGACTTCCTGGCGGATCAGCCGCGCGTCCGCCATCGACTCGTCGCCCGCGCCCTCCGCCGCGAGCACGCGCTCGAGCTCCTTCGCGACGACCGCGATCGTCGACAGCGGCGTCGCGAGCTCGTGGCCGGCGCCCGCCGCGAGCGTCGCGAGCGACTCGAGCCGCTCGCTCTCCGCCTTGCGCGCGCGCTCGGCGACGAGCTCGCGGTCGCGGCGGCGCAGCGCGGTCGAGATGCGCGACACGAAGTACGCGATGTTGACGACGACGCCCGCGAACGCCGCGGCGAGACCGCGCGAGGCCAGCGCGCCGCGCTCCTCGAGCGCCCGCAGCGGATGCGGCTCGAGGAACAGGAACAGGTAGCCGGCGAGCGCGACTCCGGCGACCGTCCACGCCCAGCGCGGGCGCAGGAGCACGGCAGCGAGGACGATGTTGACGAGGTAGAAGAGGCTGAACGGGTTCGCGACGCCGCCGGTGAGCCACAGGAGCGCGGTCAGGAACAGCACGTCGACGAGCATGACCGTGCCCTGCGCGCTCTCCCACGGCACGCCGCCGCGCTCGGGCGCGCTCCCGCGCAGCCACAGCTCGAACGCGGCGTTCGACAGCGCCTCCGCCGCGATCAGCGCGAGCAGCCAGCCGAGCGGGAGCTCGATGCCGAACGCGCCGTGGACGACGAGCACGGTGACGAGCTGGCCGACGACCGCGGCCCAACGCAGGTGCACGAGCCAGCGGAAATTCTCCGCGCCCTGCCGCGGCGCCACGCCTTCGTCGCTCATTGGGCGCGCATCGTACGCCGCCGACGCAGCGCGTGCGCTTCGCGCCGCGCTGCCGTCGTGGAGGCGTACGTCAGAGCACGTGATCGAGCGCTTCGACGAGGCGCGCGACCTCCGCGGGCGTGTTGTAGTGCAGGAGGCTCGCGCGGACGACGCCGTCCTGGTCGAGGAGGCCGAGGTCGCGGATCGCACGGTAGGCGTAGAAGTGGCCGTAGCGCAGGGCGAGGCCGTGCTCGTCGAGGCGGGAGACGATCTCGCTCGAGCGGCGGCCGTCGACCGTGAACGCGATCGTCGGGACGCGTTCGCGCGGATCGGCCGTCGCGGGCCCGAGCAAGCGCACGCCCGGATGGGCGTCGAGGAACGCGAGCAGCGGCGCGGCGAGCTCGGCCTCGCGCTCCGCGATCGCGGCGAACGCGCGCTCGAGCGAGCCGGCCCCGAGCCAGTCGAGGTACTCGGTGATGCCCGGCAGCGAAGCGACGAGCTCGTGGATCGGGCCGCCCGGCTCGAGCTTCGCCGGCACCGCGTCCTCGCCGTGGAAGAACCAGTTCTGGCCGCGCGCGCGGGCGAGCAGCTCGGCGCGGCCCCACAGGAACGCCACGTGCGGCCCGAAGAGCTTGTACGCGCTCGCGAACCAGAAGTCGGCGCCGAGCGCGCGTACGTCGACGCGCCGATGCGGGGCGAACGCGACCCCGTCGACGCACAGCCAAGCGCCGGCCGCGTGCACGCGCTCGGCGATCGCGGGCACGTCGTGGATCGCGCCGACGACGTTCGAGAGCTGCGTGCACGCGACCAGACGCGTGCGCGGCGAGAGCAGCGGCTCGAGGTCGGCGAGCTCGAGCCGGTGCGTGCGCGCGTCGAAGCGCCACTCGCGCAGGACCAGGCCCGCGCGCTCGAGCTCGCGCCACGGGCCGACGTTCGCCTCGTGGTCGAGGTTCGTCACGACGAGCTCGTCGCCCGGCGCGAAGAGCGGCTCGAGCGCGCGCGCGAGCAGCTTGACGAGCGCGCTCGACGACGGCCCGAGCACGATCTCGCCCGGCGGAGCGTTCACGAGCCGCGCCGCCGCGGCGCGCCCCGCATCGACCGCCTCCTGCGCGCGCCGCGACAGAGCGTAGGTCGCGCCGAGCTGCACGGGCATCGTCGCGAGGTGCGCGCGGACGCGCTCGACGACGCCGTCCACCGGCGCGCTGCCGCCGGCGTTGTCGAACAGCGCGAGGCCGCTCGCGAGGTCGCTCGCGAGGCCACCGGATAGCCCCGTGGAGAGCCCCGTGGAGAGCACGGGGAAGCGCCGGCGCACCGCGCTCTCGTCGAACGCGCTCGCGCTCGCGCTCACCGCTCGGGCTCGACGATCGGCACGCGGCGGTGGTCCTGCAGCTCGTAGCTCGACGGGTCGAAGCGCGAGCCGCGGCCGAGCCAGCGGACGATGCCCAGGTGCAGGTGGCGGGCGCCCGCGCGGCGGTCGTCGTCGAGCAGGCGCAGGGCGAAGTGGACGACGGGGAAGGCGAGCTCGCCCCAGGGGATCTCGTCCCAGCCGAAGAAGCCGACCTCGAGGCTCTCGGCGCCCGCCGCGATCTCCGGCCGCGCGAGGCGGGCGCGGAAGAGCGCGTACGTCTGGCCGATGTGCGGCAGGTCGAAGTACGCGTGCGGGGCGATCACGCTGGCGTCGGCGCAGGCCTCCTCGCGCGTCTCGCGCAGCGCGCCGTCGACGGCGGCCTCGCCGAGCTCGAGGTAGCCCGCGGGCACGGTCCACAGGCCGCGCGCCGGCTCGATCGCCCGGCGGCAGAGCAGGACCCGCTCCTCGTGCTCGATCATGCACCCGACGACGGGCCGCGGGTTCTCGTAGTGGACCGCGTCGCAGGCCGGACAGACCTTGCGGGGCCGGTCGTCGCCGGCCGGGACGCGCTCCTCGAGCGGCGCCGCGCAGAGCGGACAGAACTTCATCGGCTCCCGAGCGTAGCTCGCCCTGTCCCCGGACGGGCCGTTTCCCTGGCTGGTCGGAGCGCTTAGCATCCGTCCCCGTTCCGGGGCGAAGGCTCGCCCCGGCTTCTCCGACACACGCCCGCCGCTCCTCGGCCGACGCGCCGCGACGCCGGGCCCAGATCCTGACGCGATGACCAAGCGACTGTACGTGGGCAACCTCGGCTGGGGCACGAACGAAGAGACGCTGCGAGCCGCTTTCGAAGGCGGCGGCGGCAAGGTGCGCGACGTGCACATCCTCGTCGACCGCGAGACCGGGCGCTCGCGCGGCTTCGCCTTCGTCGAGATGAGCTCCGAGGAGGAGGCGCGCGCGGCGCTCGAGACGATGGACGGCGTCGAGATCGACGGCCGGGCGATCCGCATCAGCGAGGCGCGCGAGCGCGAGGCGCAGGCGCGCGGTCCGCGCGACGGGGTGCAGCGCGACCGGCCGCCGCGCGAGCGCGAGCAGCGCGACGGGCCGCCGCGGGACCGCGAGCAGCGCAACGGGCCGCCGCGCGACCGCGAGTCGCGCAACGGGCCGCCGCGCGAGCGCGAGTCGCGCGACCGGGCGCCGCGGGACCGCGATTCGCGCGAGCACGCGCCCCGCGAGCACGGTTCGCGCGAGCACAGCTCCCGCGAGCACGGCTCGCGCGAGCGCGGGTCGCGGGACCGCGAATCGCGGGATCGGGGCCCGCGCGACCGGGACCGCGACCGCGGCCAGCGCGGGCGCGGCCGCGACCGCGACGACGGCGGCGAGCGCTGGTAGCGCCTGCTACTGCGCGGCGGCGCAGCGCGCGCACGTGCCGCGGACGAAGGCCGTCATCTCGTCGACGACGAGCGGCTGGTCGCAGACGAGCTCGAGCTCCCGGAAGCCGGGCACCGCGTCCATCGGCAGGTCGAGCAGGGAGTCGCACCGCGTGCACAGGAAATGGTGGTGCGGCTCCATGTTCGTGTCGAAGCGCACGGACGAGCCCGGGTGCTCGACGCGCTCGAGCAGACCGAGGTCGGCCAGAACCTCCAGCGAGCGGTAGACCGTGGTCCGCGACACCTCGGGCAGCCGCTCGGCGACCGCGGAGTAGATCTGATCGACCGTCGGGTGGTCGGAGCGGGTGGCGAGCACCTCGATCAGGGTCCGGCGCTGGCTGGTCAGCGGCAGCCCGGCGGCGGCGTAGCGGCCGATGAGGTCGGCGAGACGCTCGCTCGGCCCTCCGGGGGGCTCTTGTCTCGAGGATGGGTTCAACGGTGTCGGGCCTCGGCGCGCAAGCGTCCAGGCTAGCGCTCCTGGACGACTTCGATGCAACTCTTTTGCATCCGCCATGTCTTGGCAGCCGAACGGACGCTGGCTAGCCTGGCGCCGTCGTTCACCGCTCCCGCCCCCGTCTCCCTGCCCCACGACCCCATGAAGCATGCATCGCCCCGCGCGCTCTCGGCCTGCACCGCGCTCGTGGCGCTCGTGGCTGCCGCCGCCGCGGCGAACCACGGCGACGACGACCACGCGCGCAACCAGAGCACGTCGTTCCACGGCGCCGCCAGCATGACGGACCAGCTCGCGGCCCTCGAGCGGCTGAAGCTCCCCGAGGACGGGCTGACGGCGCCGCCCGGCGTCGATCCCCGCATCTGGACGGCGACGATGGTGCCGGGGCTCGAGCCGACGGCGGAGCGGGTCGCGCTCGGCCGCGACCTCTACTTCGACACGCGGCTGTCGGCCGACGGCACGGTCTCGTGCGCGACCTGCCACGACGTGACACGCGCGTTCACCGATCAGCGTCCGGTGTCCGAGGGGGTCGGTGGACAGCTCGGCCGCCGCAACGCGCCGACGACGATGAACGCGACGTTCTTCACGACGCAGTTCTGGGACGGGCGCGCGACGACGCTGGAGCACCAGGCGGGCATGCCGGTGCTCAACTCGATCGAGATGGGGATGGGGAGCGAGAAGGAGGTCGTCGACGGCATCGCGGCGATCCCCGAGTACCAGGCGAAGTTCCAGGCGGCCTACGGGCGCGCCGTCGACTACGACGCGATCCGCAACGCGATCGGCGCGTTCGAGCGCACGCTCGTGTTCCTCGACTCGCCGTTCGACCGCTTCCGCGCGGGCGACGAGAGCGCGCTCAGCGAGCAGGAGAAGCTCGGGCTCGAGCTCTTCGAGGGCAAGGCGCGCTGCACGTCGTGCCACCCGATCAACCGCTCCAACCCGCTCGGCAGCGATCACAAGTTCCACAACATCGGCGTCGCGGCGCGAGTCGAGAACTTCGAGGCGCTCGCGGCGCGCGCGCTCGTGCGGCTGGCGGAGGACGACTCCGAGCAGGCGCTCGACGACCTCGCGCTGAGCACCGACATGAGCGAGCTCGGCCGCTTCATGGTGACGCGCAACCACGCGGACATCGGCGCGTTCAAGTCGTCGCAGATCCGCAACGTCGGGATCACGGGGCCGTACATGCACGACGGATCGCTGACGACGTTGTGGGACGTGATGGATCACTACAACAAGGGCGGCGAGGACAACCCGTATCTCGACGGCGGGATCGAGGCGCTCGCGCTGAGCGAGGACGAGATCGACGCCGTCGTCGCGTTCCTGTTCGCGCTGACCGACGTGCGCTTCGCGGACCAGAACCGCGCTGCGCTCGAGAAGCAACGGGCCCACGCGGTGAAGCACCGGCCCTTCCGCGACACGGCGCTCGCAGAGCGCGACGTGCTCGGGTTCGAGCGGCGCGTGTTGGGCGACGACGAGTAGGAACGAGCAGGAGCAGCCGAGCAGGAGCAGCGATGGCGAAGAACGTGATCAAGAGCGTCGAAACGAAGTACATGGAGTCGCGCGAGGGCTTGATGCGCTCGCTCGAGAACCTCGACCGCCGCTCGTTCCTGAAGGTGTCCGGCGCGGCGGCCGCGGCGGTCATGGGGCAGAGCATCGTCCACCCGCACTCGTTCCAGCCCGTGTCGGTGGGGAGCGGCGCGCGACCGTTCCGCTTCGCGTACATCTCCGACTCGCACCTGTACGAGAAGGAGCTCAACGACCGTTTCGTCCGCTCGCTCCTGCGCGCGGTCGACGACGTCAACGCGATGGACCCGCAGCCGGATTTCGTGCTGTACGGCGGCGATCTCGCGCAGCTCGGTCAGCCACGAGAGCTCGACCTCGGCGCCGAGATCCTGAGGGAGCTGCGCGCGCCGGTGAGGATGATGGTCGGCGAGCACGACTGGTACCTCGACCTGGGCGAGAAATGGCGCTCGCTGTTCGGCGACGACGTGTACTCGTTCGACCACGAGGGCGTGCACTTCGTCGTGCTCAACAGCGTCGTCGAGGAAGACTTCTGGACGGCGCGCGGGCTGACGCCGATGGAGCGGATGAAGACGGTCGCGGGGCTCGACAACCGCAGCCAGAGCAACTTCATGGTCGGCGCGCCGCAGCGCGAGTGGCTGAAGCAGGACCTCGAGAAGCACTCGAGCGGGACGCCGGTGATCGTGTTCAGCCACTCGCCGCTCTACCACCTCTACCAGCCGTGGAACTTCTGGACGATCGACGCGCCCGAGGTGCAGCGCATCCTCTCGCGCTTCGACCACGTCACGGTGATCCACGGCCACACGCACCAGCTCCTGACGAACCGGATCGGCAACATCTGGTTCCACGGGCTGCTGTCGACCGCGTGGCCCTGGCCGTACGCGCCGCAAGGCCTGCCGGAGCTGACGGTGCAGATGAACCGTCCGAACCCGTTCAACCCGCAGGACGGCTGCGGCGACGGCCACGTCCAGGTCCACGCCGACGGGCTCGTCGACAAGGTCTACAACCTGTGGAACCGCAACCCGATCACGGTGTCGCGCGCCTACATGCAGAGCAACGGCATCCAGGACCGTCCCGCCGCAGCGAACGTCGGTACGTACTAGCCAGAACAGCGATCCAGCCAGGAACAGCGATGAAACACCGTACCCGATCCGTCGCCGCCGCCCTGGTCGCCGGCGGCCTCCTCGTCGTCGCATGCGCCGGCTCCCCCGCCAAGGAGCGCGGCAACAGCGTCGCCCCCGTGGAGCCGCTCCGCGCCGAGCTGTGCGACGGCGAGACCGTGATCGAGCTCGAGTCCGCGCCGAAGACGCGCGCGGAGGGCCAGGCCGTCGCGAACGCGATGATGGCCGCCTGGAGCACGAAGAACCCCGACGAGGACTGGGAGCAAGACGTCCGCTCCCGGCACTGGATCGCCCCGTCGCACGACAACGCCGACGTGCTGCGCGACGGCCAGGGCGAGGGCCACAGCGGCCGCGCGTGGGACGCGCGCGACCTGCTCGTCTGGAAGACCGAGACCGAGCGCATGGTCGTCGAAGGAGCGCGCATCTTCCACTCGTCCGACGAGCTCGGCAGCACGATCGCCGTGTCGTGCGACATGTGCCACCCCGACGCCGCGAACACGCACCCCGAGACGTACCCGAAGTACCAGACGCAGATCGGCGAAGCCGTGCTGCTGCGCGACATGATCAACTGGTGCCTCGAGCACCCGGTGCGCGCCGAGCTGATGGCCGAGGACGACCCGCGCATGCGCGCGCTCGAGGCCTACATCTACGCGCAGCGGATCGGCACGCCGCTCGCGTACGGCAAGCACTAGGCGATACGGCGATACGGTGTCGCACACCTTGTTGTCGTTCAGCGACAGGGAGGTGCCAGGTGCGGCACCTGGCACCTCCCTGTCGCTGAACG
>CAZGTQ010000004.1:0-13083 GCA_964528575.1 uncultured Planctomycetaceae bacterium
GTCGGCGGACTTCCACGAGAAGATCTCGACGTACGTCCGCTCGGCGCCGTGCGCGCCGCCGGGCTTCTCCGACGCCTTGCCGCGGTAGATGCGCGGCGGCTCGTCGGTCGTCAGCCCGGCCTTGTGGAGCGCGGGCCAGTGTTTGGCGAGCAGCGCCTCCATCTCGCGCTCCTTGCCGGGCTTGACCTCGTAGGTGCAGATGACGATCTCGGGGCTGTTTTCGCTCATGCGCGGAAGGTTAGCCGAGGAGCTAAGTTTTGGCGCGGGGAATCTCGGCCTTTCGTCGTGTCTCGGCCCCGGTCAGATCCGGCCCGCGCCGGTGCGGTGGAGGACGTCGAGCTCGCCCGCGAGGTAGAGCGCGCGGAAGTGCCGGTGGCGCCGCTTGCCGCTCGACGTCTTCGTGAGCGCGCCCTTGCGCACGAGCACGAGGTCCTCGATTGCGAGGCCGAGGCGCGTCGCGACCTCGCGGCGGACCGTCGCCGCGAGGCGGGCGCGGTCGGTCTCCGCGGCCGGCTCGACCTCCGCGAGCACGACCAGGACCTCGGTGCCGCGCTCGGGGTCCTCGACGCCGAACGCGCAGAAGCAGCCCGTGCGCAGGCCGTCGACGGCGAAGAGCACACGCTCGAGCTCGCTCGGGTCGACCTTGCGGCCCTGCAGGTTGATCCGCTCGCGCGAGCGGCCCGTCCAGAAGAGCTCGCCCGCGCGCAGGTAGGCGAGATCGCCCGTGACGACCAGCTCGCCGCGCAGCGCCTCGCCCGTCGCGGCGAGGTCGCCGAGGTAGCCGACGAAGCGGTTCGACGTGCGCACCGCGAGCTCGCCGACGACGCCGTCGGGGAGCGCGCGGCCGTGCTCGTCGAGGACGCGGAGCTCCGCGCCCGCGGCCGCGCGGCCGCAGCCGACGACCGCGCACCCGCCGTCCGCGACGACGCGGGCGACGCCGTCCGAGCGCAGCGCGCCCTCGTCGACGCGCTCGACGACGAGCGCGCCTGCGGGGTCGGTGAACGTGACGCCGCCGATCGTCTCGACGCAGCCGAAGTTCGCCCTCAGCGCGGCGCGGCGGACGCCGAAGCGCGCGAAGCGGTCGTGGAAGTGCTCGAACGTCGCGACGTGCACGCGCTCGGCCGCGTTCCAGAAGCCGCGCACGCGCTCGAGCCGCACGCCGTCGAGCTCCTCGTCGCGTGCGCGCTCGGCCGCGAGCGCGAATCCGAAGTTCGGCGACCACGTCGTCGTCGCGCCGGCGTCGGCGAGCGCGCGCAGCCAGAGCGCCGGCCTGCGCACGACGTCGAGCGGCGAGAGCAGCGCGAGCGGGACGCCGTGCGCGAGGCACAGGAGGAAATTGTTGACGAGCCCCATGTCGTGGTAGAGCGGCGTCCAGTTCACGCAGACGTCGTCCGGCCCGAGCGCCATCGCGCGCGCCATCGCGTCGAGCGCGCCGACGACGCGCTCCTGTTCCCACACCGCGATCCGTGGGAAGCCCGTCGTGCCCGACGTGAGTTGCAGCGCCGCGACGTCGCGCGGCGCGCGATCCGCGAACGCCACGCGACCGGGCCGCGCGCCGAGCAGCCGCTCGAAGCCGAGCTCGACGTGCACGCCCGGGCTCGCCGCTTCGAGCGCGCCCACGTCACTCTTCATCGCGCGCGGCACGAGGCATGCGCGCGCCGCCGTCCGGCGTACGACGTCGAGCAGCACGTCGCGCAGGCTGGAGGCCGTGCCCTGGATCGCCGGCGGCGCGACGAGGATCGGCTGCGCCCCGAGCACGAGCAGCGCGGCGACGGCGAGCGCGGCCTCGCGCGGATCGACCGAGACGACGACGCCGACGTCGCCCGCGCGCAGTCCGGCGTCCGCGAGGACGCTCGCCGCGCCGGCGGCGCGCTCGAGGAAGCGCTGCCGACTCTCCCACTCGCAGCGTCCGGCGCCGTCGACGAAGGCGATCGCCGGGCGGCCCGCGTCCTCCTCGAGCCGCGCGAGGAGCGCGCCCTGGAGCGTCCGCTTCATCCCGCGCTCTTCTTGTGCAACGTCGCCGCGATCACGTCGATCGTGTCGAGGTAGTCGACGCTCATCTCGAAGGCCTCGAAGCGCACGCCGAAGCGCTCCTCGAGCTGGCCGACGAGCTTGACCGTCCGGACCGAGTCGAGCACCCCGCCCGTGATCAGGGGCGTCGAGCAGTCGAGGGCGCCCGGATCCGCGCCCGCGAGGACTCCGTCGAGGAGCAGCTCCCGGACCTCGCGGGCGATCCGGCCGAGGTCGGTCATCGTCATCGTCTTCGCGGGCGGGGGCGGCCCCCGCTCGCGGGATCTTAGCGGTATCCTCGGGCGCCGGTTCCGATGAAGAAGCGCGCAGTCGTCGTCCACCTCGACGAAATCGAGGGCATCACGCCGCTCGTCGGCGGATACCTCGCGGCGTTCGCGCTCGCGGATCCCGCGGTGCGCGACGACTGGGACGTCGAGCTGTACAGCGAGCGGCGCTCCGTCAGCGCGTCGCGCGTCCTGCGGCACCTCGTCAATCGCTCCCCCGACGTCGTCGCGTTCAGCGTGTACACGTGGAACGCGGGGCTCGTGAAGCGGCTCGTGCCCGCGCTGCGAGGCCTCCTGCCGCGCGCCCACCTGATCCTCGGCGGCGTCGAGGTGATGCACGTCGCGCACCGCTACCTCGACCCGACCTGGGACGACGTGTCGGTGTGCAACGGCGAGGGTGAGCGCTCGTTTCGCGGCCTCTTGCTCGAGCTGGGCTCCGAGCGGCCCGACCTCGAGCGCGTCGGCGGCATCACGTTCCCGCGCGACGGCGCGTGGTGCACGACGCCGGGCATCCCGCGGATCGAGAACATGGGCGAGCTGCCCTCGCCCTGGCTCACCGGCGTGTTCGACGACGGCCCGGGATGGCAGGTCGCGCTCTTCGAGACGAACCGCGGCTGCCCGTTCGCGTGCGAGTTCTGCTTCTGGGGCGGCGCGACCGGCCAGAAGGTCTACCAGCAGGACCTCGAGCGGCTGAAGGACGAGCTGACCTACATCGGCAAGCGCGGCATCCGCGCGATCTCGTTCTGCGACGCGAACTTCGGCATCTTCCCGCGCGACGTCGAGCTCGCGCGCCACCTCGTCGACGTCGCCGCCCGCTACCGCGGCCCGGCGCGCATCGTCTTCAACAGCTCGAAGGTCCGGCCCGACCGCGTCGAGGAGATCTCGCGCATCTTCGCCGATGCCGAGCTCCTGACGCGTCACGTGTTCTCGTTGCAGTCGATGAACGAGCGCGCGCTGCGCGTCGCCAAGCGCACGAGCCTCGAGCGCGAGCCGTATCGCAGGATCCAGCGGCGCCTCAACGAGCAGCGGATGTCGTCGGTGATCGAGTTGCTCTGGCCGATGCCGGGAGAGACGCTCGACTCGTTCCGCGACGGCGTCGACGAGCTCTGCCGGCTCGGCGCACAAGGCTTCCTGATCTACCCGCTCGTCTGGCTGAACAACACGGGCTACGAGGAGCGAACGGAGGAGCACGGCGTCACGACGCTTCCCGAGGACGACCCGGCGAGCGGCGGACGCATCGTCGTCCAGACGAACGACGTACCGTTCGGCGACTACGTCGAGGGCTTGCGCTTCTGGCTCTCGGTGCACCTGCTCCACGACTGCCGCGGCCTGTACGCGACCACGCAGCTCCTCGACGCGCTCGGCGTCGCGCGCTTCCGCGACGTGTTCGACGCGTTCGGACGCTGGGTGAGCGCGAGCGGAACCGGCCCCGTCGCCGAGCTCTGCGGGGATCTCCTCGAGCGCTTCGAGGACCTCGCGAAATACAGCGTCCGCGGCCTGTTGGTCGACGCCGCGCTCGTCGCGCACCGCAAGGAGTTCGACCGCCTGCTCGTCGAGTTCGTCGCGGCGCACCCCGCGTGGACCGGCGGCGAGCACGGCGCGTTGATCCGAGAGGCGCTCGAGTACGACCTCCTGACGCGGCCCTACGTGTTCCTCCAGACGCCGTTCGAGCTCGGCGTCGAGACCGAGCACGTCGAGACCGTCGAGACGCAGCCGCGGCTGCGCCGCGTGCGCGCGTCGTACGACTTCCCGCGGCTCGTCGGCGCGTTGCGCGTCGGCGCGCCGCTCGACCCGGCCGACCTCGTCCCGGGCTCGCACGCGTTGCGCATCGACCACAAGCGCTTCCAGCTCTTCCAGCTCCCGCGCAAGACCGAGGAGGAGTACCGCTGGCAGTGCATGCTCGCCGTGCAGGAGATCGCGCGCATCGAGCCGACCTGCAGCGCGGAGCCGGCCTACGGGACGGCGTCGGTCGGATAGCCGAAGCGCTCGAGCGCGCGCCGCGGCAGCCCTCCGAACGTGCGCAGCATCTCGTCGGTGTAGACCTCGCGCCACTCGCCGACGAGCCCCTTGCGCATGATGCGGCCGCGCCCGATCGCGTCGCCGCGGCGCTCGATCGCGGCGGACTCGTCGCGGCGCATGCGCTCGTAGCTGCTCGTCTCGAGCGCGTGCTCGATCTCCGCGTCGTCGCGCTCCAC
Organism: uncultured Planctomycetaceae bacterium; assembly: GCA_964528575.1. Lineage (GTDB taxonomy): Bacteria > Planctomycetota > UBA1135 > UBA1135 > CAZGTQ01. The sequence goes on from CAZGTQ010000004.1 coordinate 4,490, forward strand.
GCCGAGGAAGCGCAGCATCGCGCGCACCTCGGCGAGCGGCTCGGCGCGGCACGACTCGAAGCGCAGGACGTGCAGCCGGTCCGCGGGCGTCGTGCCCGCCCAGCTCAGGCAGGCGAAGCCCCAGCTCAGCGCCGGGAGCGGCCACGCGCCGCCGTTCCCGGTGAGGTAGTCGAGCAGCGCGACGTCGAGCCCCGAGAACGTGCGCAGGTAGTGGTAGAGCGAGAGCACCGCGTCGCGGCCGTCGCGCACGAGCAGGAGGACCTTGTTGTCCGGCGCCCAGGCGAGCGGCGCGTCGTTCGACTTGACGACGCGCAGCGCCTCGCGGTAGCTCGGCTCGAGCTGGTGGCGCCGGCGGAGCGCGGGGAGGTGCTCGTGCCGGTCGGCGACCCCGACGCTCGGCGCGCCGCTCGCGGGCTGTCCCGGCAGGCGCCGCTCCGCGTCGTCGAGCCAGCCGCCGGTGCGCTGGCTCGCGCGGTCGAGCAGTCGCTCCTCGTGGCCCGACGCGTAGAAGACGCCGAGGTGGACGAGGAGCGTGGCGATCCAGCTCGTGCCGGAGCCGGGGTGCGCCGCGAGGATCACGTCGGCGGGGCTGAGCAGCGCGCGGTTCTCCTTCCTCACGGCGCCACCACGATCGTCTCGGCGACGGCGAGGTCGCTCGGGCTGTCGATCTCGCACCACCAGCCGTCGAACGGGACCGTCGCGACGGTCTCGCCGGCGCGAACCGCGCGGTCGAGGAGCGCCGTCACGTCGACGCGCCGCCGCTCGGGCTCGTCCAGCGCGCGGAAGCGAGCGAGCAGTCGCGCGGCGCCGCGCGGCGTCAGCGCGAGGAGCCCCATGAACTGGCCGCCGACGTCCTCGAGCCGCGCCGGCCTCCGCCCGATCTCGACGAGCCGACCGGCCGCGTCGACGCGGAACGTTTCCGCGTCCGAGAGCGGGTCGTCGAAGCGGCGGTGCCACAGGCGCAGCCACTCCACGTCGTACGGGACGACGACATCGCCGTCCGCGCGCTCGACCGCTCGAACGACGTCCGGCGGGTACACGACGTCGGCGTAGGCGACGAGCGTGCGCTCCTCGCGCAGCCACGCCTCGGCGCACGCGAGCGAAGCGACCATGCTCGTCTCGCTCCAGCGCGGGTTGTCGAAGTAGGGGACGTCGAGCGCGAAACATTCGGCGCGATACCCGCGCACGATCGCGACGTCGCGCACGCCCGCCGCGCGCAGCGCGTCGAGCTGCCACGCGACGAGCGGCCGGCCGTGCAACTCGACCAGTCCCTTCGGCCGGGCGTCGGTCGCCGCGCCCAACCGGCTCCCGCGGCCGGCCGCGAGGATCAGTGCGCGCAACGGAACACGCTCGAGAAGAGCGCGACGTCGTCCTCGCGCAGTGGGTCGATGCGCTCGGGATGCCACATGATGCCGACGACCGGCAGCTCGACGTGGCGCACCGCCTTGACGACGCCGTCGTCCGCTCGCGCCCAGACCTCGAGCTCCGCGACGGTCTCGCGCGCGCCCCATTCGTGGTAGCTGTTCACCTCGGCCGGGACGCCGTCCACGCGGATCGTCTGGCGCGGCCGGACGTGCCCCGCGACGCGCGTCAGGGGCACGCCGAGCTCGGACTGGACGAGCTGCATGCCGCGGCAGACGCCGAGCACGGGCAGATGCGCGGCGAAGGCGTGCCGCAGGAGGGTGCGCTCGACCTCGTCGCGCTCGGGCGCGTCTCCGCCGTACGCGGCCAGCGTGTTGCCGCCGGTCAGGAGCAGCCCGTCGGCGGGGCAGAGCTCGAGCAGCCGCGTCGCGGCCGCGCGGTCGTTCGGGACGAGCAGCGGCACGACGTCGCACCGCTCGAAGAGCGCGTACCAGCGCACGTCGAGCGCGTCGCAGCGCTCGCGCCTCGCCGCCTCGACGACGACCCGCTGTGTCACGAGGATGCGCTTCACGCGAGCACTTCGACGCGGCGGTTCGCGCAGTGGACGCGCAGCGACCGCGCGGCGCTCCACGCACGGAAGAGCGCTTCGCCCGCGCCGACGACCGCCGGCAGGCCGAGCTCGCTCGCGCGGATCGCCATGTGCGAGTTGTAGCCGCCGTGCATCGTCACGAACGCGGCGACGCCGCGCGCGAAGATCCAGTCGTAACCAGGATCGGCGCTCGGGATCATCACGATGCCGCCGCGCAGGTCGCGCGACTCGACCGTGACGACCGGGCCCTGCACGCTGCTCATCGTGACGAAGCTCGGCTCGCAGACCGGCAGATGGAACTCGAAGACGTCGTCGGGTCCCGCGATGAGCGGGGGCAGCGTGAGCCGGCGCGTGACGGCGTAGCGGCGCCGGCCCGCCTCGATCGACGCGGCGAGGAGCTCGCGCGGGTCGCCGCTCTCGGCGACGAGCCGGCGCAGGATCTCGACGTCCGCGTACGCGACGTCGTCGCGCGAGAAGCCGTGCTCCGCCGCGAGCCGGACGAGCAGCTCGAGCGCGTCGCTGAGGCTCTTCGTGAAGACGAACTTCGCGTGCTCGCGCTGCTCGATCGCGGCCCGCAGGAATGCGAAGAGGCTCGCGTGGTCGTGCTCGAGGCCGTGCTCGTCGAGCAATGCGTCGAGCCGGCGCCGCTGCGCGGGCGCGAGGGCGAACGTCGGGGCCGGCTCGCCCGCGGCCGGCGCGGGAGCGCTCCAGTCGAAGTAGTCGTCGGGCGCGGCGTCGTAGCGCGGCGACGTCACGTCGTAGGTCCCCGGACGCAGGTGCCCGTAGCGCGCGAGGAAGACGTCGCGCGGCAGGCGCGCGAGGTCGGCGCTCATGCGCGCGCGCACGGTGCAAAGAGAGCGCAGGAACCGCTCGCGCTCGTCGAGCGAGAGGACGCCGGCCGCGACGAGCGAGTCGAGCATCTGCACGGCGACGAACGCGGCGCGCGCGATGCCGGCGAACGGCAGGGTGCCGTAGCGCTTGCAGTCCTCGAGCATCCAGTAGATTCGTGACGCGAGGTCGAGCTCCGCCCCCTCGATCGCGAAGGCGTTCTGCCGGCGCTCGAGCTCCGCGATCCGCGCGACGTCGCCGCGGAAGAGGCTCGCGGGCCCCGCGGTGATGCGGTTCGTCAGCCGCCGCAGGCTGGCCGCGAGGCGGCCGCACTCGTCGCGCGAGAAGCCGCGCTCGCGCAGCGCGTTCAGTCGCTCGTCGAGGTCGAGCGAGTAGCACGAGCAGACGATCGCGAACTCGATCTTGTCGTGGTCGAGTGGCGACTCGAGCAGGCGCTGCGTGTAGCAATCGACGAGCCGGCGTCCGAGGTCCGGGTCGACGTCGGCGGGCACGAACGAGTTGAAGCTCGCGCGCACGTCGACGTACGGCAGGCCCGCGAGCGCGATCAGGAGCGGCTGGCTGCGCAGGTTGCGGTAGCCGTAGTTGCTGCGCTGGTAGGCCCAGATGCTGTCCGTGACGAGGTCCTTGTACAGCGACGTCGCGAGCGGCTTGGGCCGCACGCCGATCACCTCGGCCGGGTTCCAGTCCGGCATCGTGCCGAACACCGCGCGCTCGCCCCACACGTACGGGTGCGGCCGGCTCGACGCGACGATGCGCGCGCGCACTTGCTCGAGCGCGCGCAGCTCGTCCGCTCCATCCGCCGGCGAGTCCCGCGGCAGCAGCAGCGGTCGAACCTGGAGCAGCCAGAGCGTCCCGTCCTCGGTGCGCGCGAGCTCGACGTCGAGCGCGTCGCTCGCGAGCACGAGGGCGAGCTCGTCGAGGAGCGCGACGACGTCCGCGAGCTCGCCGTCCGGCGCCCCGGGCGCGTCGCGGTGACGGATCCAGGTGCGGCGCTCTTCTGCGCGCCCCGACGTGATGCCGTCGGCGCGTCCGGACGCCTTGTCGTACTCGACGATCGAGTAGCGGCTCCCGTTGCTCGGATCGCGCGTCAGGGCGACGCCGCTCATCGCGATCCGCTCGAGCTGCGGCTGCACGAAGACCTGGTCGTCGTCCCGCAGCTCGCCCGCGACCGCGTCGACTGCCGTGCGCACGCTCGCGGCGCCGCGCCGGTCGGCGAGCGAGCGATAGCGCCCCGCGAGCGACGCGCCCCCGCCGTCCTCGTCGAGCGCGCTGCTGCGCACGATGACGGCGCGCTCGAGCCAGCCGCGCGCGCGGACCCGCTCGAGGACGCCCGCGGCGTCGGCGTGCCATGCGCGGACCGTGAAGCGAACCTGCGGCAGGACCCGCGCGGCGCGCAGCCGTCCTTCCAGGCGCTCCAACGTCTCCGCCTTCGAGCCGAACGCGAGGGTCGCGGGCGCGCTCATCCGGTCACGGCGCCGTGCGCGACGAACCGTTCGATCAGCTCGGCGACGACATCCTCGGGCGTGCGCGTGCCGTCGTTGTCGATCCGCGCGTCGGCCTGCGGCGGCTCGGGAGCCGGCGCGTCGCGTCCGACGACGGGCTCGCTGGAGCGGTAGAGCGCGCCCTTGCGCTCCGCCCGCACCTCCGCCGGCGCGCGCAGGAGGATTTCGCGGTACGCGCGCAACGTGCGGCGGTTGCGTTCCCAGACCTCGGGGAACATCGAGATCGTCGCGCACACGACGTCGACGCCCTGGTCGGCGAGCAGCTCGCACATCCGCACGTATCGCCCGGCGAGGTCGAGTCGCTCCCGGTCGCTGTACCCCGCCTCGGGGAACAACGCCCCGCGCAGCTCGTCCCCGTCGAGGAACACGACCGGCCGCCCGAGCGAGCGCAGCCGCTCCGCGAGGAGCCGTCCGACGGTCGTCTTGCCCACGCCGGCGAGGCCGGTGATCCAGTAGACGACGCCGGGGTGGGGGTGCATGGGGGGGGGTAGAACCTCGAATGAACCTACAGAACTGGCTCGGTTCCGTGTTGGGTCGGTCCTCCCCGCGGGCGCGAGGCGGCTCGAAGCGCCCGAATTCGGCGGAATGCGCCTCGCGCAGGGCCTGCTCGAAGCGGCAAATGCCGCCGGAAGGCTCCCTCGGGGGCCTGGCGGCCTCGGAACGAATGGCGCCCAACACGGAACCCAGCCAGTTCTCTAGCGACGGCAGGTCCAGGTGCGGGTGCGATACGTCGCCTCGATCAGCTCCAAGTCGCGCGTCTCGTGCTCGACCCACGCGAGGAACTCGGCGAAGGTGCGCTCGCCCGCCTGGGCGCGCACGTCGCGGACCGAGCGCCAGATGCCGAGGTAACGCTCGGGGCTCATGCGCTCGACGTGGTGGGCCTCGAGGTAGCGGACGTCGGTGAAGCGGCCGCAGGTCGCGAGGCGCTCGGCGAGGCGCTCGCAGTGGGCGGAGCGGCCGGAGGAGACGCGCTCGAGGCCGGGGAGGCGGCGCTCGAGCTCGGCCTCGATGCGGGCGAGCAGGGGGCTCGCGTCGATCTCGCGCGTGTTCCAGAGGACGGCGACGACGCCGCCGGGGCGCGTGATGCGGGCGAGCTCGCGCGTGGCGCGGTCGAAGTCGGTCCAGTGGAACGACGAGGCCATCGTCGCGAGGTCGCAGCAGGCGTCCGCGAGGCCGGTGTCCTCGGCCGAGCCGGCGCGCCAGTCGATCGCGAGGTCGGCGGTCGCGCGGATGCCGTGCTCGCGCATCGCCGCGTTCGGCTCGACCGCGACCGTGCGGCAGCCGTGCACGGCGAGCATGCGCGTCCAGATGCCTGTGCCCGCGCCGACGTCGACCACGTCGAGCCGCCGCGGCGAGGCGGGCGCGGCCAAGCGCAGGAGAGCGGACGGGATCTCGGGGGCGTAGGCGGGGCGGTAGCGCGCGTAGTCGCGCGCGAGGCCGGTGTAGTCGCCGTCGGGCCGCGTCGTCACGGGCAGAGGGTATCCTCGGTCGCGGTCGAGATGGGCGACACCATGGACGATCGAGCCGTGCCGCGTCGGCGGGAGCTGGTCCGTTTCGCGGCGACGGCCGTGCCGCTCGCGCTCCTGATGCTCGCCGTGCGTGCGCTCGAGCTGGAGCGATCGTTCGGGCTCCCCGCGCTCGCGCCGGTCGTCTTCGTCGGGTTCTGTGTCCACGCCTGGCTGCCGGCGCGGCTGAAGCTGCCGTTCTTCCTCGCCCTGTCGCTGGCGGCGTTCTTCGTCGTGCTCGGGCCGCGGCACGCCGGGCTCGTCGTCGCGATCTCGCTCGGGCTGTTCGGCCTCTGCCATCTGCCCGCGCGCATCGCGTGGCGCGCGGCGCTCCTCGTCCTCGCGGCCGTCGGCCTCGCCGCCGCGCGGTTCGGCCTGATCGAGACATCGTGGGCCTCCGCCGTCGTGCCGGTCGTCGCGGCGATGTTCATGTTCCGCGCGATCGTCTACCTCTACGACCTCGCGACCGAGGACCGCCCCGCGCCGCTCTCGATGCGGCTCTCGTACTTCTTCCTCCTGCCGAACGTCTGCTTCCTGCTGTTCCCGGTCGTCGACTTCCGCACGTTCCAGCGGACGTACCGCGAGCGCGACGCGCACGACGTGCACCAGCGCGGTCTGCGCTGGATCCTGCGCGGCATCGTGCACCTGCTCCTCTACCGCGTCGTCTACGTGCACCTGACGCCGGCCGTCGCGGAGATCGAGAGCGTGACCGGCGTCGTGCGTTTCGTGCTCTCGAGCTACCTGCTCTTCCTGCGCGTCTCCGGCCACTTCCATCTCGCCGTCGGGCTGCTCCACCTGTTCGGCTTCCACCTGCCCGAGACGAACCGCAACTGGCTCCTCGCCGACGGCTTCACCGACACCTGGCGGCGCATCAACATCTACTGGACCGAGTTCATGAAGAAGGTCATCTACTACCCGGCGTACGCGCGCCTGCGCCGGCGGGGGATGCTCTTCGGCATGCTCGGCGCGACGGCGCTGACGTTCGTCGCGACGTGGCTCTTGCACGTGTACCAGTGGTTCTGGTTGACCGGCGCGCTGCCGCTCGCGACCGACGGCCTGTTCTGGGGACTCGCCGGAGCGCTCGCGCTCGCGACCGTGCTCCACGAGGCGCGGAGCGGAGCGCCCCTGCGCGGCCTCGTTCCGCGCGCGCCCACGTGGTCCGCCGCGCTCGCCCGTTCGCTGCGCGTCGCGGGCACGTTCTGCGCGATCGCGCTGACCTGGTCGGTGTGGTGCTCTCCGTCGCTCGCGCAGTGGACGTCGATCCTCGCGCAGGCGCGCCACTCGACGGCGGGAGAGGTGCTCGCGGTGACGAGCGCGGCCGTCGCGCTCGTGTTGCTCGGCACCGTCGCCCAGCGCGTCGCGCCCCGCGTGCGCGACGCGTTGGAGCGGCCGCCGGTCCCGCGCGCCGCGTTCACCGCCGCGGGCGCTCTGCTCGTCGCGCTGCTCGGCTTCGTGCCGCTGCGCGCGAGCCTGGGCGAGCCGTTCGCGCGCGCCACCGCGCCGCTCGTCGCCGACACGCTGAACGCGCGCGATCGCGAGCGCGTGCTGACGGGCTACTACGACCGGCTCGTCCAGCGCGAGGGTTTCGGCGGCCGCGCCTGGGAGGAGGACTGGGCCGCGGACGACGTGCCGCCGGACTTCTGGACGTCGCTCGCGCAACTGACGAACGACGCCGCGTCCTATCGGCTCGTGCCGTCGCACTCGATCGACTACATCGGCGCGCCGCTGTCGACGAATCGCTGGGGGATGCGCGACCGCGACTACGAGCTCGCGAAGCCGCCCGGCACGTTCCGCATCGCGCTCTTCGGGACGTGCGACGAGATGGGGAGCGGCGTCGCGGACGGCGACGTGTGGGAGGCGGTCGCGGAGGAGCGGCTGAACGTGGAGGTGTCGCCTCGCACGGGGCTGCGCTACGAGATCCTCAACTTCTCGGTGCTCGGCTACGCGCCGTATCAGCACTGGCTCCGGATCCGCGACGAGCTGCCCGCGTTCGAGCCGGACGTCGTCGTGCTGACGAACCACCTCGGCTCGAGCGTGAAGCACTTGATCCAAGTCGCGACGGCGCCCGAGCCGTGGCCGGGAGAGCTCGCTCCTTTGCTGGAGAGACTCGGCGTGGAGCCCGGCATGGACGAGATCGAGATCCGGCGCCTCGTCGGCCCGCTGGGCAGGACACACCGCAAGAGCGGCGAGGTGTCGCTCGAGACTCGAGCGCTGCGCAGGGTGCACCACACGTGCGAGAAGCTCGGCGCGATCCCGGTCCTCGCACGTCTGCCCTTCGTCAGCCCGTCCGGCGACGCCGCTCTTCGCGTCGAACACGCCGCCGCGCTCGACGCGCTCGCCGCGCGACTCGGCTTCGAGCTCCTCGACGCCAGCTCGGCGTTCGACGGACACGACCTCGATTCGCTACGCCTGTCGATCAGCCGCCGCTACCCGAACGTGTCGGGTCACCGTCTGATCGCCGACGCGTTCGTCGAAGCGCTGCTCGAGCGCCCGCGCTTCCTGGGAGCGCCGTAGCGCGGCTCAATCCCCCCAGCGCTCGAGGTAGCGCCCCAGCCGCAGCTTGCGGCGCGCGCTCTCGCTCGTCATGTAGCGGATCTTGCCGAAGACGGGGCGCTCGGGGCCCCGTCGCGGCGGCTTCGCGGGGCCACTCGGACCAGTGGAGCACCTGCTTGCCCCACAGCATGCGCAGGTAGTTGTGGATCGCGCCGCTCGCGCGCAGCTCGTTCTGCGACGCGTTCCACAGGTCGTCGTGCGTACTCGAGGACTCGAGCTCGGCGAGCGTGTAGA
>CAZGTQ010000005.1:0-9816 GCA_964528575.1 uncultured Planctomycetaceae bacterium
ATGTCGAAGCGCGTCCTCGTCGCGGCCGTGCTCGCGCTCGCCGCGGCCGTCGGGCTGTGGTGGTGGGGCCGCGGCCTCGCGGCGCCGACGGGCGAGTCCGAGCTGCGGCCGGCGCAGGCGGCGGTCACCGCCGAGCGCTCCGCGGCCGAGCTCTTCGCGCCGGTTTCCACGGCGGACGAGCAGGCGCGCGCTCCCGAGCGTGCTCCCGAGCGCGTCGAGGTGGCCGTGCCCGCGCCGCCGGACGAAGCGCCCGCTCTCGCGCCGGCGAACGGCCTGGTCCGGCTGACCGGCGAGGTCGTCGTGCTGGACACCGACGGCGTCGCGCACCGGGGCGAGTCGGGCCGGTTCGAGCTCGTCCTGTGGACCGACGATCGGGGCGCGCACCAGCGCGTCGAGGTCGAGGACGGCCGCTACGAGGCCGAGGTGCCGGAGGGCGTGCGCCTGGGCGTCGCGTCGGCCGAGCTCGGCGGGCGCGCGGCGGTGTACGAGCGCGGGTTCGGATCGGTGCCGCTGCCCGACGACGGCGTGTTCGACGTCGAGGTGCGTTGGCTCGCCGGGCTCGTGCTGCACGTGCGCGCGCGCGCGGACGGGCGCGCGCTCGACGGCTGCACGGTGCTCGCCGACGTCCCCTGGCCGCGCGACGACATGCAGCATCCGGGCGACGCGCGTCAGGCGCGGCGGCTCGCGACGCGCGCGATGTCGCCGGTCGAGCTCGCGGCGCCGAGCGGCGAGGGCCTCGCGTTCGTGCAGCGCCGCCGCACGCTCCACGTGACGGCCGACGGGCACGCGTGGGGGCGCCTGGACGTCGATGCGGCGCTGGGCGGCGAGCGCACGATCGAGCTCGAGCCCGGCGGCGCGCTCGACCTCACGGTGTACGGCGCGAACTACGCGGAGCGGCCGGCGGTGCGGCTGCGCCGTCCGAACGTCGTCGACGGCCGTCCGTACGGCGAGCTGACGTTGCAAGAGGACGCGGTGGCGATCGAGGGCCTCGCGGTCGGCCGTTGGCGGGTGAGCGTCGAGATCGGCGATTGGTTCCGCTCGCCCGTCGTGCTCGCGAGCGACGAGGTCGAGATCGCGGCGGGCGCGCGCGCGGCGCTGACGCTCACGTTGGAGGCGGAGGCGCCGCTCGCGAGCGTGCCGCTCGCGGGCACGCTCGTCGTCGGCGCCGGTTGGGACGTCGACGATCTCGCGCTCGTCGTCGCGCTCGAGGGCGTCGCGCGCGGCGGCCAGCAGGAGCGCGTCGTGCTGCGCGGCGCCGAGCTCGCGCCGATCGAGGGCGAAGTCGGCTCGTACGCGTGGCGCGTCGACGACGTGCAGCCGGGGATCTATCGCGTCGCGCTCCTCGAGCCGGAGGTCGGCGTCGACGTCGAGGTCGGCCCGACCGGCCGCGAGGACGTGCTCGTCGAGCTCGGTCCGCCGGCCGCGGTCGTCGTGCGCGTCGTCGACGCGCAGACGGGAGCGGAGCTGCAGCCGCAGCACATCCACTGGGGCCCGGAGGAAGGCGAGGCCGCAGGCTCGTTCAACATGTCCCTCGAGGCGGTGCCGCCCGACGAGGACGGCCGCTATCGCTTCACCGCGCCGATCGGCCCGATCGACCTGACGATGATCGACGCGACGTACGAATTCATGCAGGAGCGCTTCCAGGTCGGCGCGGGCGTGAACGAGCTCACGTTCGCGGTGCGCACCGCGTGCGGCTTCGTCGTGCGCTTGCGCCACGGCGGCACGGTCGTCCCGGGGACGATGAACGCGTTCGTCCACGCGGAGCAGGTCGACGGCGACGGCCGCTCGAACGGCTCCTCGACCGAGGGCGCCGACCGCCTCGTCAAGGTCTCGGAGCCCGGCACGTATCGCTTCGACGTCCCGCCCGTCGACGGCTACGAGCCGGTGCCGAAGCAGGAAGTCGTCGTGCTCCCGGGGCGGTACACGGAGCACGTGGTCGAGCTCGTGCGGGTGCCGTAGAGCGATGTCGAAGCGTCGCGCCATCGCCGTCGGAGTCGGAGTCGCGCTCGCCGTCGCGCTCGCGCTGTGGTGGAGCGCGGCCGCGCCGAGCGAGGCGGTGCGAGCGCGCCCGCTCGCGCCGGACGGCGCGGTCGAGCGACCGCCCGCGCAGCTCGGCGTTCCGAGCGATACGAGCGATACGAGCGATCGGCGCGTCGCGGTCGGAGCGGCTGCGAGCGTGACGAGGACGGCTGTTTCGACGCGCGCGGCGACGGGCGAGTCGCTCCTCCTGACCGGCGCCGTCGTGGCTCGAGATCCCGCCGGAGGTGTGCACCTGCGCGAGTCCGGCTCGTTCGTGTTGGTGACCTGGTACGGATCGCATCGGGCGAAGATCGATGACGTCGAAGTCGTCGGCGGCCGCTACGTGACGAGAGTGCCGCGGAACATGCGGCTGAGCGTCGTCTCCGCGGAGCTCGGCGGGCGGGGGGCGCTGCCGGATCGTGCGCTCGAGCCGGTGCCTGTCCCCGCCGACGGGGTCTTCGACGTGGAGCTGCGCTGGTTCCCGCGGACGCTCCTGCACGTGCGCTCGAGCGCGGACGGTCGCGAGCTCGACGGTTGCACGATCTTGTACGACGGGGCTGGTTGGTTCTCCCTCGCGGGGCGGGACCATCCCGGCTCGTTCCACGAGGACCTCGACGTCCTGCGCGAGGGCGTCGCGTCGCCGGTTGAGCTCGACATCGCGCCGGGACCGTCCGACGAGAGGACTCGGACGCTGCTCGTGCGCGCCGCGGGCCACGCGTGGGAAGGCATCGAGATCGACGTGCACGCCGGCGGCGAGCGGACGATCGAGCTCGACCCCGCCGGCGCGCTGGTCGTCGTGGCGCGCGGCGCCGCTCGGTCGAAGGCGGATTCCGTGGTGCTCCGGCGCGGGGCCGACTTCGGCGTCGAGATGCCGCTCGACGAAGGCACCGCCTCGTTCGACGGCCTCGTCGCGGGACGCTACGACGTGTCGGTCGAGCGCGGCTGGCGAGAAGCGCTCGTGCTCGCGCGGTCCGAGGTCGAGGTCGTTGCAGGCGAGCGCGTCACGCTGGAGCTCGAGCTCGACGAGCCGCCTCCCGCTTCGCCACCCGTCGCGCTCGCCGGCACGCTGGTCATGCCGCCGGACTGGACAGCCGGCGCGGCCGGAGAGCGACCGTCGCTATTCATTCAGCGGATCGAGCTCGAGCCAGGCGACGGTCCGGGGTTCGTCTGGCTGCGAACCGACGACGTCGTCCCGATCGAGGGGCGGCCGCGCGCTTTCGCGTGGCGCGTCGACGATGTGCAGCCGGGCCGGTTCTGGATCTCCGCCGACATGGCGGCGGGCCTCGTCGTCGACGTCGGACCGGCTGGCCGGGAGGACGTGCTCGTCGAGGTGCCGCCGTACGTCGAGGTCGTCGTGCACGTCGTCGACGCGGAGACGAGGCGGCCGGTCCACCCGCGCTCGATCCAGTGGGTGCCGGCTGTGCCCGACGAGGCGGTCTCCATCACGTATAGGGTCGGGGCGGACGCGGAGGGCCGCTACACGTTCAGCGCGCCGCCCAGCACGATCACCGTCGGCTCGTGGGACGACCCCGACTTCGCCGCCGTCTCGCGCGCCGTCCGAATCGGACCGGGAGCGAACGAAGTCACGCTCGAAGTGCGCCCTGCGTGCGGCTTCGTCCTCTTCCTGCGCGACGGAGCGACGCCGGTTCCGTGCGACTCGCGCTGGAGCCTCGAAGCGCTCGAAGCCGGCGGCGACGGCCACGTCACCGCAACTCCCGACCACCCGACCGGGCGGCGCGTCCAGGTCTCTCACCCCGGGCTCTACCGCTTCGACGTGCCGCGCATCGACGGCTACGAGCGGATCCCCGCGCAAGAAGTGCTCGTGTCTCCCGGCGCGTACACCGAGCACGTGATCGAGCTCGTGCGGACGCCGTAGCGATGCCGAAGCGTCGCGCCATCGCCCTCGCCGTCGGAGTCGGAGTCGGAGTCGGAGCCGCGCTCGCCGTGGCGCTCGCGCTGTGGTGGAGCGCCGGCGAGCCGAGCGACGCGGCGCGGGCGCGGCCCCTGGATGGCGGGGAGGGCCACGAGCGAGTTCCCGCGCGCCTCGAGGAACCGGCGGGCGACGCTGCGAGGGTCGAGCCGCACGTGGGCGAGGCACCCGCGACTCGAAGGGTCGCGGTTGCCGCGGCCGTGCGACGAGACGGCTTGGTGCGCCTCACCGGGTCCGTCGTCGCGCGGGATCCCGACGGGGCTCTCTTCGCGAACGAGTCGGGGCACTTCGAGCTCATCCACGACCGGCGCGACGGTCGCCAGCGTGTCGCGGTCGTCGAGGGCCGCTGGGAGGCGGTCGTTCCGGCCGACGCGCGCCTCTTCGTTCGCTCGGTCCGCCTCGACGACCGTCCTTGCGACATCGGCTGGTTCCTCGACAACGCCCGCGTTCCGGCGAGCGGCGTGCTCGCTGTCGAGGTGCAGTGGACCCCGGTCGTCCGGCTGCGCGTGCGTTCCGCTCGCGACGGACGAGAGCTCGACTCTTGCACCGTGTACGTCCCCGGCTCGTACGCCACGTGCGACGAGTACCCACGGCGAGTCGAGCGCGAGCGCTGCTCGGCGCACTCGTCGCCGATGAGTCTCTTCTTCCCGCGCGAGCTGTTTCCGTCCCGCAGGGCGCCTGTCCTCGTGCGCGCACCGGGCCACGCGTGGCGCTGCGTCGACATCGACGTCTACAGCGGCACGGAGCGCGTCGTCGAGCTGCAGCCGGGGGGCACGCTGGAGGTGCTGGCGGTCGGCGAAACCTCGGGCGAGTACGTCGTCGTGCGGGTTCGCGATGCTGAACGACACGACGCCGAGCCCTACGCGGAGCGCGAGCTCGATGGGGGCAGCGCGGTCTTCGAAGGCATGGCCGTCGGGCGCTACGACGTCCGCGTCGAGGTCGGGTCCAGCGGATCGCCGCTCGTGCTCGGCCGCGGTGTCGTCGACGTCGTCGCGGGCGAGCGCGCATCGCTCGCGCTCGCGCTCGAACCGCTGCCTCCGCCGCGGGCGGGGGTCCCGCTCTGCGGAACCCTCGTCGGGGCGTTCGACGACAGGAGCGCATGGGCTCGGGAATCGATGTTCCCGATGCTCCAGATCCGGATCGTCGGCACTGCGCGACGTCCGCATCGTGCCCACTACGGGTTCGAGGCGCACGACCTGACGCGAGTCGACGCGGCGCTCGCGTGGCGGATCAAGAGCGTCCAGCCGGGCCGCTATTGGATCTGGACGAACGAGCCGCCGGCCGGGGTCCTCGTCGACGTCGGGGCGACGGGGCGCGAAGACGTCGTGCTCTCGATTCCGGCGCTCGCCCAGGTCGTCGTGAACGTCGTCGACTCCCGTACGGGGCGAGCCGTGGGGCGGCCCGATCTCGAGTGGTACGTCGAGGGGCCCGAGGGCCTCGCGACCGAACCGCTGCGGGTCGAGCCGGACGACGACGGGCGCTACGTGTTCCAAGCGCCCCTCGGTGCGATCGCCCTCGGCGTCGCCGAAGGCAACTTCGCGAGCGCGCGGCTGCGTATGCAGGTCCGGCCCGGGACGAACGAGGCGACGCTCGAAGTGCGCCGCACGTGCGGCTTCGCGTTGCTCCTGCGCGACGGCGCGAGCACGGTCCCCGTCCCATCGAGCTGGCGTCCCGATGCGCGCGAGATCGGGGGCCAAGGGCGCTCCACCGAAATCTGCTGGAATGGAATCACGGTCTCGCACCCCGGGCTCTACCGCTTCGATCCACCGCCGATCGACGGATACGAGCCGCTCCCCGAGCAACACGTACTCGTCCAGCCCGGCGCGTACACCGAGCACGTGATCGAGCTCGTGCGGATCCCGTAGAGCGATGTCGAAGCGTCGCGTCATCGCCGTCGGAGTCGGAGTCGGAGTCGGAGTCGCGCTCGCCGTCGCGCTCGCGCTGTGGTGGAGCGCGGGCGAGGCGCGCGACGTGGCGCCCGCGCAGCCGCTCGCGCTGGGGGGCGAGGTCGAGCGATCGCCTGCGCCGCTCACCGCTCCGGGTGCCTCGAGCGACCGGCGTGTCGAGGTCGAGAGCGCTCCGTCGTCCGCAGCGCAGCGCATCGCGACGACGGCGATCTCGACGCGCGAGGCGACGGACGATTCGGTACTCCTGACCGGGTCCGTCGTCGTTCGAGATCTCGCCGGAGCCGCGCACGCGCGCGAGTCCGGCTCGCTCGAGCTGGAGCTGCGGTACTCCGTTCACGGTGCGGAGATCGAGGCCGTCGAAGTCGTCGAGGGCCGCTACGAGACGCGCGTGCCGCGCGACGTGCTGTTGGGCGTGGGGCTGGCCGAGCTGGGCGAGCGGCAGGCGCTTGCGGATCCGCCCTTCGAGCCGGTGCCGGTGCCCGCCGACGGCGTGTTCGACGTGGAGCTGCGCTGGCTCTCGCCGATGCTGCTGCACGTGCGCTCGCGCGTCGACGGTCGCGAGCTGGACGGCTGCACGATCGTGTACGCGGACAACGTCTACGGGAGCGATCATCCCGGTCCGTTCGCCGAGGACGTCGCGACCGACGTCCTGCGGGAGGGAGTCGCTTCCCCGGTGGAGCTCGAGCTCGCGCCCGGCCCGCGCGGCGGTCGGATCCGGAGCCTGTTCGTGCGCGCCGCGGGCCACGCTTGGCGCCGCATCGAGGTCGACGTCGTCGTCGGGGGCGAGCGAACCGTCGAGCTGGACCCAGGCGGCTCGTTGTTCGTCGTCGCGCGCGGCGTCGACCCTTCGGACCCGCCGTTCGTGGTCCTGCGGCGGCCGCCTGAGGAGCGTGGCTACCTCTACGGCTCGGTCGCCGACGGGAGCGCATCGTTCGAAGCCATCGCTGCGGGGCGGTACGACGTGCTGGTCGTGACCGATTCGGAGCTCGTGCTCGCGCGCTCGCAAGTCGACGTCGTCGCGAGCCAGCGAGCGAGGCTCGAGCTCGACCTCGACGAGACGCCTCCCTCGCTTCCCGGGGTTTCGCTCGCCGGGACGCTCGTCATGCCGCCCGAATGGAGGCCTGATGCAGTCGGCCAGGCACCCTCCCTCGACGTCGAGCGGCTCGAGGTCGAGCCGGGCGACGACCTCTGGCTCGAGCCCGAGGTCTCCCCGATCGAGGGGCGGCCGCGCGCATTCGCGTGGCGCGTCGAGGTGCATCCGGGCCGCTTCTGGATCTCGACCGGCCGGGAGTGGGGCCTCGTCGTCGACGTCGGTCCGGCTGGCCGAGAGGACGTGCTCCTCGAGGTGCCGTCGGAGGTCGAGGTCGTCGTGCGCGTCGTCGACGTCGTGACGGAGCGTCCGGTCCATCCGCGTTCTGTCCGATGGATGCCCGCCGTGCCGGACGATGTCGGGCACTGGATCGTCGTCGAGGCCGACGAGCCGGGGCGCTACGTGTTCGCTGCTCCGCCGGGCTCGATCACGGTCGGATTGAGGGATGCCGACTTCGTGAGCGACTCTCGCGTGCTCGAGGTCGGTTCGGGGACCAACGAAGTGACCCTCGAGGCACGACCAGCCTGCGGCTTCCTCCTGTTCCTCCGGGACGGCGCGATGTCGCTTCCCATCGATTCACGTTGGTGGCCGAAGGCGGTCGAAGTCGGCGGCGACGGTCGCTCGACCTGGTATCCCGACCACCCGACGGGGCGGCGCGTCCAGGTCTCGAAACCAGGGCTCTATCGCTTCGAAATGCCCCGAATCGACGGCTACGCGCCGATCCCCGCGCAAGTGGTGCTCGTGTCTCCCGGCGCGTACGCCGAGCACGTGATCGAGCTCGTGCGCTCGCCGTAGCGTTCGCTACTCCGCCGGGACGAGCGCTTCCTCTTCGGCGAGCGATTCTTCGCGCAGGGCGCCGAAGCGCTTGCGGAAGATCGCGAGCGCGACCATGCCGACCGCGACACCGAACCAGAGCGTGCAGAGGCGCGTCAAGAGCCCCGCGGCTCCCGCGGCGGGGCGCGTGGCGCTGCGCAGGGCCTCGTCGAGCGCCGGGCCCGACAGGTGCGCGAGGCCGAGCGCGGCGGGGTTCATGCTCTGCTGGTCGTGGCTGCGGAGCAGCGAGCCCAGGAGCCCCTCCGGCGGGCCGATGCCGCCGGCGCGTCCCGGACGACGTGGCGCGGCTCGCGTGGCGCCTCGGCGAGTGTACGTGGCTCGAGATCGAGGAGCCGCAGGGCGACCCCGCCGGAGGGCCTCGTGCCGTTCGAGCACCCGCTCCCGGCGTGCGAGCCGCGCCGGCACCTGGGGTGCGCGCGCTCGAACTCGCGGCGGCGCTCGCGCTCCGCGGCGGCGCTCGGGGCATACGGGCGCGGAAGCCGGGGCCGCCCTCGTTCCCCGGCGGACGAGGCAATCGCAGCGGCGAGCGTCGCGATCTCGAGTCTGGATCAGCAACTTGCTGTGCGGAGCCGGGCGGGGCGGATCCTGTCGTTTCCGGCGCCCGTGGTCGCGGGGGAGCGTAGGATCGCTACGTCGACCGGCCGACTGCTCGCAACAGGAGATTGCCATGCGAATCGGGTTCGCAGCGTGCGCCGCCAGGAGAGGGGCGACGATCGTGGTGTGCTGGATGCTCGCGTCCCTTCCTTGCGAAGGACGGTTCTGCCAAGCCGCTGAGCCGCACGAGATGGGTCAGTGGGCGGGTCCGTACAACCTGACCGGCGGCCTCACCGAGGGTGGGTCCTTCCAGACCGGTGAGATCACCCACGCCGCCGTGCTCCCGCCGTCGGGCTCGGGCGTCGCGGGGACACGCGTGATCCTCGTCTGCGACCCGACGAGCGGGGTCAATTGCCCGAACATGCCGAATCCGGGTGCGGTCGCGTTGTCCGGCCACTTCGGCCGGAGCTACCTCTGGAGCCCGCGCACGCCGAGCAACGTGACGAAGGTAGCCGTGCACCCGGCTTATCCCCAGGACGGGAGCCAGGACCTGTTCTGCGGCGGCCACACGTTCCTCGACGACGGCGATCTCTTGTGGATGGGCGGGACCGACTATGACTTGACCTGCGTCGGAGCCGGTTTCATCGGACACAGCGAGGCGTGGCGCCTCGACACCAGCCAACAGGTGCCCGTCTGGTCGCCTGCATCGAGCGCGACGGAGCAGATGGGGAGTCGGCGCTGGTATCCGACCGGGACGCTGCTGAACGATGGGGACGTCTTGGTGACCGGAAACGTCGGGATCCTTGACCCGCAGGGCCAGACGCGCTCGGAGTACCGCGCGGGCGCCGGCGTCGGGGATTGGCTCGACGACGGGGACAACCTCGAGTGGGACGGTGTCGTCGCCACCTGCGCGAACGGGCCTGCGGATCGTATGTACGGATACCCGCGCGTACACATGCTCTCCTCTCGCGAGGCGATCCAGACGGAAGGACACGCTCCTCCTGGCGATCGTCCGACGCGGTTCTTCGAGCTGGACCCGGCGAACTACGTGTGCAACCAGCCCCCGACGGACGGTGCCCGATGGAAGCTGCGCGGCGCGCCGAACGAGCCTCACCGGTATGGAAGCTCGGTGCACTTCATCACCTGGGACGACACGACGGGCGCGTTCACCGAGGTCGTGTACCTCATCGGGGGAGCCGACGACGCCTTCACCGCCTCGGGACCCGATTGCGCCGGCGCCGTGAACGGCAGCGTGGAGAAGATGGTCGGCCCGAGCTCGACGAGCGGCTCCTGGGTCGACGCCGGCGTGCCCGACTTGATCTATGCGCGGACGAACCACAACGCGGTGATCCTGCTCGACGGCTCGATCCTCGTCGTGGGTGGAGTCCAGACGCAGAGCGGGCCGCTCGACGACTCGTGCTTCGGAACGACCCAAGCCGAGCGCTACGAGACCGTCGAGGTGTTCGGGAACCCCGGCGCCGGGTGGAATCTGATGGGCGCCG
>CAZGTQ010000006.1:0-12317 GCA_964528575.1 uncultured Planctomycetaceae bacterium
CGATCGAGGCGGGGATGCCGACCATGCTGGTGCAGGGCGCGCAGCCGCGTCTGTCCCCCGACCCCGAGGGTTCGCGGATCCTCTTCACGCGTCGCAACGAGGACACCGGCTACTACCACATTTGGCTGATGGACGGAGCGACCGGGAAACTCGATCAGCTCACGAGCGGATCGAACAACAACGTCGATCCGGCGTGGTCTCCGGACGGTCAATTCATCGTCTTCTCGAGTGATCGCGGCCAGACGTCAGAAGGTGTCCGGAACCTCGACGTCTGGCGTCTGGACCTGATGACCAACAGCCTCCGGCGGCTCACCGACAACGCGTCCGTGGACGACAACGCCCGTTTCCTGGACGCTGACACGATCATGTTCCGCTCGAATCGCGGTCGTCAGTGGGACGTGTGGTCCATGGAACTGACCGCGGACGACGCATAGCCCGACCTCGCGCGAAGTGTTGGGCGCGTCGACCCGGCGGGCCCCGGCACGACCCACTAGAGGCCGTGTCGCTCATGAAGCTTCGCCGGGTGGTCGTACGTGTCGCCAGGTCCCGAGTACGCCCCGCGGGCGCCGCTCAGACGCGCCGCGCCCGAGGTCTGGGGGCTCGGGCAAGGATGCAAAGCGCATCGTTCCCAGAGGAGCGGCTCTGTGGGAGCGAGAGGCGCTCGACGAGGCCGGTGTACCGTGTACCGCGCGGGCGCCCGCCGCTTACGGCAGCATCTGGATCGCGACCGCGTTGCTCGCGAGCGTGATCAAGGGCACCGGGGTCGGCGCGACGACGACGTACGCGTGGTCGAACGTCAGGCCGACCAGGTTCGGCGTCGACGCCGGCGGGACGGTGAAGCTCGCCGTCGCGCGGCCCTGGGCGTCGAGGAGCGCGAACGAGCCTGCGAGCGGCGGTGCGTTCGGGCTCTGGAGCGTGTACAGCGTGTACGCGTCGACGTTGAGCGGGATCAGCATGCCGCCGACGGGCGTGCCGGGGCTCGTGCCGCTGACGGAGCCGAGCAGCAGATAGGGATTGCCCGCGTTCGCCACGTCGGCGTCGAGGCTGAAGCCGACGGTGCCGCCCGCGCTCACCGAGATCTGGTCGCCGTTCGCGACGAGCGGCGCGTCGTTGCGGTAGAAGTGCAGGTCGTCGACGAACGCCTGCAGGTCGTTCGCTCCGTCGCGGATCACGACGCGGTCGAACTGCGTGTCCGAGACGATGCCGCCGAAGCCGAGCGTGCTGGGTGTGCCGAGCGGGTTCGAGATCGCGAGGAGCACGGCACCCGCGTAGATCTCGAACTGCACCGGGACGGCGTAGTCGGCTGCGACGGCGAGCTGCGGCTCGTCGAACGTGATCTCGATCCGGCCGGTGCCGTCGAGCCCGCAGCCGTCCGACAGGAACGAATAGCAGGACACGACGTCGTTGCCGTCGGTGAACTGCACCCCCTGCGCGGCGTACTCCCCGGCGATCGTCGTGCCTTCGGGGAACTCCGTGAACCCCACGGTTTGGAAGGCAGCGTTGCCGATCGCGGCCTCCCACGCTCCCATGGACGTGAGCTCGGTCAGATTGGCGCCTTGGAACGCGTGGAGGGCCGTGCCGGCCTGGACGGCGAAGAGCACGACGGCGAGCGAGCGAGCGACGGGCTTCATCGGGGCCTCTCGAAGCTGGTCGGGAAAGGGAACCGGTCCATCCATTATCCCTGCGCCGGCCCGCGTCACGTTTCGCTTGCGTCTCGATTGGGTCAAGCGGTGCGGGCGAGCTCGCCTCGCCCGCCGTACAGCCAGCGGAAGGCGCGCGCGGCGTCGTCGAGGATCAGGTAGCCGCACGGGACGAGCACGAGCGAGACGGCCGTCGAGAGCAGGACGCCGAAGGCGAGCGCGACGGCCATCGGGACGAGGAACTGCGCCTGGACGCTGCGCTCGAGGATCAGCGGCGTCAGGCCGGCGAACGTCGTCAGCGAGGTCAGGACGATCGGGCGGAAGCGCGCCAGGCCGGCCCTGTGCGCGGCGCCAGCGGCGGAATGGCCGTCGTCGCGGTGGCGGTTGACGTAGTCGACCAGGACGAGGCTGTCGTTGACGACGACGCCCATCAGCGCCGCGATGCCGAGCAGCGAGAGGCTCGAGAGGTCGAGGCCGAGCAGCGCGTGGCCCCAGATCGCGCCGACGATGCCGAACGGGATCGCGGTCATCACGATCAGCGGCTGGACGTACGAGCGCAGCGGGATCGCCATGAGCGCGTAGATCGCGAAGAGCGCGAGCGCGTACGAGCGCAGCATCGTGGAGATGAATTCGCGCTGGTCGGACGCCTGGCCCTCGCGCGTCGCGCTCACGCCGCGGTGGCGCGCGAGGATGCCGGGGAGCGCCTGCTCCTCGAACTCGTCGAGGATCTCGTTCGGGTTCGCGACCGTCAGGTCCACGTCGGCGGTCACGCGCACCGTGCGCGCGCGGTCCGAGCGCGCGATCGTCGCGTAGCCGCGGCGCGACTCGACGCTCGCGACCTCGGAGAACGGATAGGCCGCGCCGCTTGCGCCGCGCACGCGCATCCGCTCGACGCCGTAGAGCGAGCCGCGATCCGCCTCGGGATAGCGCACCATCACCTTGACGTCGTCGCGGCCGCGCTGCATCCGCTGCGCTTCCTCGCCGTAGAAGCCCTGGCGCACCTGGCGGGCGAGGTCGCGCCGCGTGATGCCCGCCGCCTCGGCCTCGGGCAGCACGTCGAGCACGAGCTCCTCCTTGCCGCCGCGGAACGAGTCCGCCACGTCGAAGACGCCCGGGTAGCGCGCGAGCTCGGCCTTCGCGTCCGCCGCGGCCGCGCGCAGCGCGTCGACGTCCCCCCCCGCGAGCAAGAAGTCGATCGGCTTGCCCGCCGACATGACCGCCGCGCTGAAGCGCAGGTCGACCGCGCCCGCGATCGGGCCGCACAGCTCGCGCCAGCGGTTCGCGAGCGCCGTCGCCGTCGTCTTGCGCTGCTCCGCCGGGTAGAGCTCGAGCACGACCTCGCCGAGCTGTGCGCCGGTGATCCGCGCGCCGCCGGTCTGCGTCATCTGCTGCTGCGCGAGGTACGGCTGCTCGCCGACCGAAGCCATCACGTAGCGCACGACGTCGCGGTCGCCCGCCGCCTCGAGCTCGCCGACGAGCGCGCGCGCCGCCTCCTCGATGCGCTCGATCGCGGCCGCCGTCGTGCGCGCGGATGTGCCCTGCGGCATCGTGAGCTGCGCCGCGACGACGTCGCCCTCGATGTCGGGGAAGAAGACGTACTGGACGCGGCCGCTCGCGATCGCGCCGCCGGTGACGAGGAGCGCGCCGACCGCGATCGCGACGGTCACGTAGCGCCACGCGAGCGCGGCCTCGAGCAGCGGCCGGTAGACGCGCTCGGCCACGAAGCGCAGGCCGCGCACGCAAACGCCCTGCGCGAGGACCCAGGCCTTGAACGGCCAGACGCGCGCCAGGCGGTCGCCGAGCTTGCCCTCGTGCGAGAGGTGCGCGGGCAGCACGAGCTGCGACTCGACGAGCGAGAAGAGCAGCGCGGGGATCACCGCCAGGGGCACCACCGCGAAGAACTTCCCGATCGAGCCGGGCAGGAAGATCATCGGCACGAAGGCGGCGACGGTGGTCAGCACGGCGAAGACGACCGGCACCGCGACAGAGCGCACGCCGCGCACCGCGCCCGCGACGCCCGCGTTCCCGCGCTCGTGCTCGTGGTGCACGCTCTCGCCGACGACGATCGCGTCGTCGACGACGATGCCGAGCACGAGGATGAACGCGAACAGCGAGAGCATGTTGATCGACTGGTCGAACCACGGCATCACGAGCAGCGCGCCGAGGAACGAGATCGGGATGCCGAGCGTGACCCAGACCGCGAGCCGGAAGCGCAGGAACAGCGCGAGGATCGCGAACACGAGGAAGAGGCCCTGGAGCCCGTTCTTGACGAGCAGGTCGAGCCGCCCCTGGAGCCAGCGCGACGCGTCCTGCCACGTGTCGATCGACACGCCGGCCGGCAGCTCGGCGCGGAAGTCCCGGACGAAGCCGCGCACCGCCGCCGCGACGTCGAGCGCGTTCTCCTCGCCGACGCGGAACACCTGCACGACGACCGTCGGCTCGCCCCCGAAGCGCGCGGACTGGTCCGTGTCGGCGAACCCGTCGACGACGGTCGCGACGTCGCCGACCCGCACGCGCGAGCCGTCCGGCTGCGCGCGCAACACGAGCTCCTCGAAGTCCGCGCCCGCGTACGCTTGCGCGTCCGTGCGCAAGAGGATCTCGCCGCGGCCGCTCTTGATCGAGCCGCCCGACAGGTCGATCGACGACGCGCGCACCGCCTGCGTGAGCTCGTCGAACGTCAGCCCGTAGCGCTCGAGCGCGAGCTCGCTGACCTCGATCGAGACCTCGTACGGCCGCGCTCCCGCGAGCTCGACCTGGCTGATGCCGTCGAGCGCGTTGATGCGGTCGCGCACGCGCTCGCCGAGCTCCTTCAGCGTCCGCTCGGGCACGTGCCCGTGGAGCGCGACGTTGACCACCTGGTTGCGCAGCAGCGCTTCCTCGATCACCGGGCTCTCGGCGTCCTCGGGGAAGCTCTCGATCGCGTCGACGCGCGTCTTCACGTCGTCGAGCACGCGCCGCGCGTCGACGCCGGCGTGCAGCTCGATGCGCACCATGCCGGCGCCTTCGTTCGCGGTCGAGGTGACGCGCTTCACGCCTTCGATCGAGTGCACCTCCTCCTCGATCTTGATGCACACGCCCTCCTCGATCTCCTCGGGCGAGGCGCCGGGGTGCACGACCGACACGGTGATCGTGTCGAGCGAGAAGCTCGGGAAGAGCTCCATCTTGATCGTGAGCGCCGACACGAGGCCGCCGAACACGAGCGCGAGCATCAGGAGGTTCGCCGCGACCGGGTTGCGCGCGAACCAGTCGACGAACGTCCTCACCGCGGGTCCTCCGCCCGCAACTGCATGCCCTCGATCGGCAGCTCGAGCGGCGAGACGACGAGCGCGTCGCCCTCCTCGAGCCCCGCGCTCACGACGACCTCGTCGCGGCTCGCCTGCGCGACCTCGACGGTGCGGATCGCGAGCCGCCGCTCGGCGTCGAGCAGGAACGCGCGCGAGCCGGCGCGCAGCGCCTCGCGCGGCACGACGAACGCGCGCTCGAGCGTGCGCCCCTCGATCGTCGCGTCGACGAACAGCCCAGCGAGCAACGGCGGCTGCCCGCCTTCCTCGGCCCGCCCGTACGGGTCCTCGACGCGGGCGACGAGCGCGATCGAGCGCGTCCGCTCGTCGACCGCGCCCTCGACGCGCACGACGTGCCCGATCCACGTGCAGTCGCGCCCCGCGAAGCGCGCGCGCAGCTCGACGCGCGGTCCGCGAGCGCCGTCGCGGCGGCCGTTCGCGTCGAGCGGCAGGTCGAGGCGCGCGAGGTCGTCGTCGGCGACCGGCAGGCGCACTTCGGCGTAGTCGACCGCGTACACCGTCGCGAGCCGCGTCCCGACCGTCACGTACTGGCCGACGTCGACGTGACGCTCGCGCACGCGGCCGGGGTACGGCGCGACCACGCGCGTGCGCTCGACGTCGCGCTCGGCCTTCGCGAGGTGTGCGCGGGCTGCGGCGAGCTCGGCGCGCGCCTCGGCGACCTGCGGCTCGCGCAGCACGAGCGGGCTCGGATCGCCGTCCGCCCCGACCGTACGCCAGTCGGCGGCCGCGACCTCGGCGTCGGCGAGCCCCTGCGCGAGCTGCGTCTCGGCCCGCGCGATGCGCGCCTGGGCCTCGGCGACCGCGGCCGCGTAATCGGTGCCGTCGAGCGCGAGGAGGAGCTCGCCGCGGTCGAAGAAGCCGCCGCTGGCGAGCGCGGGCGCGACCTCGACGACGCGCGCCGCGACCTCGCTCGCGAGCACGGTCTGGGTGCGCGGCTGGACGACGCCCTGCGCGCCGACCTGCAGACCCACCGAGGTCGGCCGGACCTCGACCGTGCGCACGAGCGGGACGACGCGCTCGGGCGCGACCGGCACGGGCTTCACGCGCCCCTCCATCAGCGCCTTCGTCGCGATCCAGCACAGCGCGAGCACGACCACGGGGAGCACGACCTGGAGGACGCGGCGCATCGATCTCATGGCTCGAAACCCCCGCCCAGCGCGAGGTGCAGGTCGGCGCGCGCGGCGAGCCGGCGGCGCCGGACTTCGGTCAGCGCGCTCGCGGCGTCGAGCGCGCGTCGGTCGGCGACGAGCAGCTCGAGCACGTCGAGCCTGCCCGCGGCGAAGCGCTCCTCCGCGAGAGCGCGCGCGGCCTCGGACTCGTCGCGCGCGACGCGGGTCTGGTCCTCGAGCGCGACGAGCCGGCGTTCGGAGACGAGCGCGAGCTCGACCTCGCCGAGCGCGCCCAGAAGGGCGGACTCGAGCTCGGCGAGCGCGGCGGCGAGCTCCGCGTCCTGGCGCTCGATCGCGGCGCGCAGGCGGCCGCCCTGGAAGAGCGGCAGGACGATGCCGCCCGCGACGCTCCAGATCGAGAAGTCGGGCTCGACGAGGTCGGACGGCTCGTCGCCCGAGCGACCGACCAGGCCCGCGAGCGTCAGGCGCGGGTACAGGTCGGCGCGCGCGGCGTGCAGCCGCTCGTCCGCCGCGGCGACGCGCGCCTCGGCCGCCGCGAGGTCGGGGCGGCGCGCGATGAGCTCCCCCGGCGCGCCCGCGGGCGGCGCCGGCGGCGCGGGGGGCAGCCCGAGCGGAGCGTCGAGCGCGCCGGCCGGATAGCGGCCGAGCAGGAGCTCGAGCTGGCGCAGCGCGCGCTCGGCGGTCTCGGTGCGCGCCGTGACCTGGGCGCGCGCGCCGGCGAGCTCGGCCTCGGCGAGCTTCACGTCGAACGCGCTGGCGCGGCCGCGCCCGAAGCGCTCGCGCACGAGCGCGAGCGTGCGCTCGAAGCTCGCCTGCGCCTCGCCCGCGACCGCGACGAGCTCGCGCCCGGCCTGCCACGCGAACCACGCCTTCGCGGTCTGCGCCGCGAGCGACTCGCGCGCCGCGCGGTCGTCGGCCGCCGCCGCGAGCGCATCGCGCTCGGCCGCGTTCGTCACCGCGGCCATGCGGCCCCAGACGTCGGCCTCCCACGACACGGCGAACGACACGCCCCACCGGGTCGACGTGCTCTCGAGCACGTCGGCGCCGCCCGGCACGGGCAGACCGACGAAGATCTGTTTCTGGCGCTGCGCGTCCGCCACGAGGATCGCGCTCGGGAAGCGTTCCGAGCCCGCGATCCGCGCCTGCGCCGCCGCCGCCGCGACGCGCGCCGCGCTCGCCCGCAGGTCCGGATTGGCGAGCAGCGCCTCCTCGACCGCCGCCCAGAGCGCGGGCGCGTCGTAGCTGCGCCACCAGACGCCGTCGGCGAGCGGACCGCTCGTGCCGCCCGCGGTCCAGTCGGTCGGCAGCGCGACGTCGGGCGCCGGCGGCTCGTCGTGCGGCAGCACGCTGCAGCCCGCGACCGCGAGCGCGAGCAGCGCGACCCGGGAAGCGAGCGCGAGCAGCGCGACTTCGAAACGGCGAAGCGCGCTCGTCACGTGCGCTCCTGCGCCGCGGGCGCGCAGACGGGTGGAGCGGCGAGCGCGCCCTCGGCGAAGCGCACGAGCTGCGCGAGCGCGACCTCCGCTTCGAGCGGATCGCACACGCCGCCGGTGAGCTCGCGCGTGCGCGCGGGGTCGGACAGGACGTGGCACATCGAGCCGAGCAGGAACTGCACGCGCCAGACGATGCTCGCCTCGTCGACGTGCGGGACGGCGCGCCGGAACGCGGGGAAGAAGCGGCGGCGCACCACCGCGAACACTTCCTGGAGCGCGGCGACGTGCTCGCCGCTCTCGCCGAGCAGTCGGCCGAGCGCGCGCGTGAAGCGGCGCCAGCCCGGATCGTCCGACGCGACGCGGCCCACGACCGGCGCGAAGAACGCCTCGAGCACGGCCGCGAGCGGCGGGCCCTCGGGGTGCGCACGCTCGAGCTCGTCGAGGCGCTCGAGCCGCTCGGCGTTGACCGCGTCGACGCGGCGCGCGAACACGGCCTCGAGGAGCTGCTGCTTGCCGCCGAAGTGGTAGTGCACCGCGGCGACGTTCACGCCGGCGGCGCTCGTGATCGCGCGCAGCGACGTCGCGCCGTACCCGTGCTCGCCGAAGAGCGTCTCGGCGGCGTCGAGGATGCGGTGCTTCGTATCGTGACCGGCGTCGTGAGCGCTGTCGGCGGCTTCCATCGTGGGGGGGACGGCCGGCGGAGCGCCCCTGCGGCGCTCCAGCGCTTGTTTCAAGCGACCGTTGGAGAGCATCGTCCAGCGTGTCGCACGTGGACGCAAGGGGCGAGGCGGCGGCCTATCTTCTGAGACCGCCGTCCCGCTCCGGACGGCCGCGGGTCGGCGCGCCTCGTCCCCGGCGCCCGTCCGGAAAGCACAAGTCGCTGCGGGAACGCGACTTGCGGCCGGCAGGACCGGCGGCGACCCGCGTTTGCTAGGCTCTTCCGCCCTTGTCCGATGACGTCTTCCCTCCCGTCCACCGCCGCCGCGGACCCCGCGAGCGGCCGCAAGCCGCCCTGGCTCAAGGTGCAGTTGCCCGGCGGCGACGGCTACCGGCGGCTCAAGGAGCTGACGAGCCGGCTGCGG
Organism: uncultured Planctomycetaceae bacterium; assembly: GCA_964528575.1. GTDB lineage: Bacteria > Planctomycetota > UBA1135 > UBA1135 > CAZGTQ01. The sequence goes on from CAZGTQ010000006.1 coordinate 8,588, forward strand.
CTGCACACGGTGTGCGAGGAAGCGCGCTGCCCCAACGTCGGCGAGTGCTGGAAGGGCGCGCGCGCGACGATGACGATCATGGTGCTCGGCGACGAGTGCACGCGCCGCTGCCGCTTCTGCGCGGTCAAGACAGTCGAGCGCGCGGCGCCGCCCGATCCCGACGAGCCCGAGCACGTCGGCCAGGCGGTCCGTGAGCTCGCGCTCGGCTACGTCGTCATCACGAGCGTCGACCGCGACGACCTGCCGGACGGCGGCGCGAGCCACTACGCCGACTGCGTGCGCTCGATCCGCGCGCACAGCCCCGACACGGTCGTCGAGACGCTCGTGCCCGATTACGCCGGCAGCGACCTCGAGACGCTGCTCGCGGCGCGGCCGGACGTGCTCGCGCACAACGTCGAGGTCGTCGCGCGGTTGCAGCGCAAGATCCGCGACCCGCGCTGCTCGTTCGAGCGCTCGCTCGAGACGCTGCGCGGCGCGAAACGCGCGTGCCCGAGCGCGTTCACGAAGTCGTCGATCATGCTCGGCCTGGGCGAGACGCGCGCGGAGCTCGCCGAATCGATGCGCGCGCTGCGCGACGCCGACGTCGACTTCCTGACGCTCGGCCAGTACCTGCGGCCGACGCCGCAGCACGCGCCCGTGCGAGAATACGTGCCGCCCGCGGTGTTCGACGAGCTGCGCGCGCTCGGCGAGGAGCTCGGCTTCGCCTACGTCGCGTCCGGCCCGCTCGTACGCTCGAGCTACAAGGCCAGCGAGTTCTTCGCGGAGCGGATGGTCCGCCGGCGCCGCGCCGGCGAGGGAGGAACGAAGGCATGACGCTCACCGGCGAGCCGCTCACCGTCATCGAGCCCGACGGCGGCGTGAACGGATACGACCCGGGGCTCTCGGACGACGAGCTCCTGCACTGCTACCGCACGATGCTGCAGGTGCGCGCGTTCGACGACACGTGCATCAAGCTCCAGCGCTCGGGGCGGATCGGCTTCTCGATCCCGAACAAGGGCATCGAGGCGACGCAGGTCGGCGCGGCGAGCGCGGTGCGCACGACCGACTGGATCTTCCCGAGCTACCGCGACTTCGGGATGGCGCTGTACCACGGCGTCGCGCCCGTCGAGATGATGCACAACATGTTCGGCAACGCGCGCGACAACGCGCTCGGCCGGCAGATGCCCGTGCACTTCAGCTTCGACGCGCCGATCCGCTTCTTCTCGATCTCGTCGCCGATCGGGACGCAGATCCCGCAGGCGGTCGGCGCGGCGTTCGCGAGCAAGTCGCGCGGCGAGGACACGGTCGCGCTCGTCAGCTTCGGCGACGGCGGCACGTCGAGCCTCGGCTTCCATTCCGGCATGAACTTCGCCGGCGTGTGGAAGGCGCCGGTCGTCTTCCTGTGCCAGAACAACGGCTACGCGATCTCGTGCCCCGCGGACCAGCAGACCGCGTCGGAGGGCTACGCGATCAAGGCGCGTGCGTACGGCATGCCGGGCGTCGTCGTCGACGGCAACGACCTGCTCGCGGTGCGCAAGAGCGTGAGCGAAGCGGTCGAGCGCGCCCGCGCCGGCGAAGGGCCGACGCTGATCGAGGCGAAGACGTTCCGCATGGGCGGCCACTCGACGTCCGACGACCCGTCGCGCTACGTGCCGAAGGAGCTGCTCGACGAGTGGGCGAAGCGCGATCCGATCGAACGCTTCGAGAAGTTCCTCGAGGCGAGCGATCTGTGGCAGCCGAAGCTGCGCGAGAGCATGTACCAGGAGTCGCTCGAGGAGGTCGCGGCGGCGGCGCGCGAGGCGGAAGCGGTGCCCAAGCCCGCGCTCGAGTCGATCTTCAGCGACGTTTACGCCGAGCTCCCGCCGCACCTGCGCGCGCAGGGCCAGGCCGCGTTCGATCTGGCGCACCGCATGGGCGACCCCCAGGCCGGCGACGGCGAGTTCCCGCTCTAGCCAGCCGTCCCAGTTCCATTCCCCCCAGGATTCCCATGGCGACCCGGACTCTCGTGCAGGCCGTGAACGACGGCCTGCGCACCGCGATGCAGCGGGACCCGACCGTGATCGTCTTCGGCGAGGACGTCGGCCCCAAGGGCGGCGTGTTCCTCGCGACCGAGGGGCTGACGCGCGAGTTCGGCGAGCAGCGCTGCTTCGACACGCCGCTCTCCGAGGACGGGATCGTCGGCGCGGCGATCGGCATGGCCGTCAACGGCCTGCGCCCCGTCGCCGAGATCCAGTTCCAGGACTTCATCTTCCCGGCGTTCGACCAGATCGTGAGCGAGGCCGCGAAGCTGCGCTACCGCTCCGGCGGCCAGTACACCGCGCCGATGGTGATCCGCACGCCGTACGGCGGCGGCATCCGCGGCGGCCTGTACCACAGCCAGTCGGGCGAGGCCTATTTCTGCCACACGCCGGGGCTCAAGGTCGTCGTGCCGTCGACGCCGTACGACGCGAAGGGGCTGCTCATCGCGTCGATCGAGGACCCCGACCCGGTGCTCTTCCTCGAGCCGAAAGCGCTGTACCGCGCGACGAAGGAAGAGGTGCCGGAGGACTACTACACCGTCGAGCTGACGACGCTGCGCACGGTGCGCGAGGGCTCCGACGTCACGGTGTTCTGCTACGGCGCGATGGTGCCGGTCGCGAAGAAGGCCGCCGAGCGGGCGGGCGAGCAGGGGATCGACGTGCACATCGTCGACCTGCGCACGCTGCTCCCGCTCGACGAAGAGGGCGTGCTCGAGGCCGCGAAGAAGACCGGCCGCGTCGTCGTCGTGCACGAGGCGCCGCGCTTCTGCGGCTACGGCGCCGAGATCAGCGCGCTGATCGCGGAGAACTGCATCGAGTACATGGAGGCGCCGGTCGCGCGCGTCACCGGCTTCGACACGCCGTTCCCGAACACGCTCGAGCACCACTACCTGCCCGACGACCGCCGCGTGCTCGATGCGATCGAGCGCGTCTACCACTTCTAGAGCAATCCCATGGCACTCGAGTTCAAGCTGCCGGACATCGGCGAAGGCATCGCCGAGGGCGAGATCGTCAAGTGGCTCGTCGCCCAGGGCGACCGCGTCGAAGAGCACCAGGCGATCGTCGAGGTGATGACCGACAAGGCGACGGTCGAGGTGCCCGCGCCGCGCGCCGGGACGATCACCGAGCTGCGCGCGAAGGAGGGCGACGTCGTGCCGGTCGGGAGCGTGATCTTCGTGCTCGACGACGGCGCCGCCGGCGGCGCGACGCAGAAGGCCGCGGCTCCCGCCAAGTCGACTCCCGCGGCGACGGCGCAGAAGGCTTCGCCGGCGCCCGCCGCGACCGCTGCACCCGCTGCGGCCGCTGCGCCCGGTGCACCCGCTGCGGCCGCTGCGCCTGCCGCGCCTGCCGCGGCCGCTGCCCCCGCGCCGTCGGGCGGCGGCGGAACGCTCGAGTTCAAGCTCCCCGACATCGGCGAGGGCATCGCCGAGGGCGAGATCGTCAAGTGGCTCGTCGCCGCGGGCGACCGCGTCGAGGAGCACCAGGCGATCGTCGAGGTGATGACCGACAAGGCGACGGTCGAGGTGCCGGCGCCGGCGGCGGGCACGGTGAGCGAGCTGCGCGCGAAGGAGGGCGAGACCGTCCCCGTCGGGAGCGTGATCTTCGTGCTCGAGCGCGCCGGCGCGGGAGCCGCGCAGCCGGCCGCCGCGCAAACGGCGCCGCAGACTGCACACCAGCCGGCGCACGCCGCGGCCAGCCCCGCGCGCAACGGCGCCGCGGCGGCCGCGACGGGC
>CAZGTQ010000007.1:0-4117 GCA_964528575.1 uncultured Planctomycetaceae bacterium
GAACAGCGCGAGCGTGCGCCACGATCCGAAGCTGATCTCGACGATCGTGCCGAGGCGCCACGTCCAGTACGCGTTGAAGAGCAGGTGCAGCGGCATCGTCGCGTGCGGCAGCGTGCACGTCACGAGCCGCCACGGCTGGTCGACGAACGCGCGCGGCGTCAGGTAGAGCGGCTCGACGAGCTCCTCGCGGCCCCACCAGCGCGCGACCGTGGCGGCGAGCGCGAGCACGCACAGCCCGATCGTCACCGGCGTGCGCGCCATCGTCGCGAAGTCGCGCGGATCGTGTCGGAGCGGGTCGTACATGCGCGCGTCAGTCCGCCGCCAGCGCGGCGGCGAGGTCCTGCTCGAGCGCGACGAGCGCGCTCGCAATCGCGCGGTTGTAGCCGTGGACGAGGTTGCGCGGCTCGGCGTCGTCGAGCGGGACGCGCAGCGGGTACGTGCGGTCGAGCAGCACGCCCGGCTCGGCGGCGCGCGCGTCGAGCAAGAAGAACTGGAGCTCGACGACCGCCGCCGGCGGATCGGTGGAGAAGTCGCCGTACAGCGCCGCGACGTGCCCCTCGAGGACGTGCGTCGGAAGGACGTGGCTCTTCGCGTCGACGACGGCTGCGAACGCGTCCGACGCGGCCAGCCAGCGGCGCACCTGCTCGGTGACGAGCGCCGACGGCTCGCGCAGGAGCGCGTTGTGGAAGTCGTCCTCGTACAGCAGCCCGTCGACGCGGTAGACGAGGCCGCGGCCGTCGAAGCGCTCGGACACGTCCATGCGCCGCACGAGCAGCACCGCCGCGCTCGCGCCGAGCTCGGGCGCCTCGGCGGGCCGCGGCACGTCGAGCACGAACGTGCGTCGCACGGGATAGTCCTTCGCGACGTCGAGGCACCCGCCGAGGGCGAGCAGTGCGCAGAGCGCGGTCGTGCGGAGCTTGGGCATCAGCGCGGCGGCGGCGGGTCGCCGAACAGGAGGAGCGAGGGATACGACTTCGCGAGCTCGGTCAGGTCGCGCAGGTCGTCGGTGATCTGGCGCAGGTTGTCGAAGATGCGGGAGGCGTCGGCCTGCCCGCCGCTCAGGACGAGATCGAGTCGCTGGAACGTGGCGCGCAGCCGCGCGAGCGTCTCGGGCAACGCCTCGGCCGCGCGTCGGAAGTCGTGTACGGCGCCGCCGAGCTCGTCTTCGCCGAGCAGCACCTCGAGGTCGTCCGCCGAGCGGCCGAGGCTCGCCGCGATCCGGTCGACCTGCTCGAGCAGGCGCGGCAGGTCCGTCTCGAGCTGCGCCGTGGTGCGCGCGGCCGATTCGGCGGCGTCCGCCGCGCCCGCGAGCGTGCGGTCGAGCTCGGGAGCCTGGAGGCGTTCGCGCACGCTCGCCGACGTCGCGCGCAGGTCCTCGAGCAGCGCGCTCACGTCCTGCGACAGCGCGCTGAAGTCGATCTCGCCGAGCGTCCGCGTCGCGGCCGCGAGGAAGCGGTCGAGCCGATCGACGACGCCCGCGACGTCGGTGTCGCGGAGCTGGCTGAACACCTCGTCGATCGACTCGACGAAGCGCGAGATCGTGCTCGGCGCGGACGGAACGTAGTGCGAGGCGGGCTCCCACGGCACCTCGAGCGGGCCGGCTCGCTCGATCGTGCTCGGATCGATGTAGTCGACCTCGACGTACGCCAGGCCCGTGATGCCGAGCGGCGCGAGCCGCGCGCGCAATCCGTCGCGGATCTCGCGCGAGAGCAGCAGCTCGATCTCCGCGGGGCTCGCTTCGTCGGGGAACGGCGAGTCGGTGATCTCCATGCGGATGACGACCCAGCGCCCGAACTGCTCGGCGATCGGCCCCGCCGGCGTCCGCGCGTACTCCGAGCGCACGAACGCGATCTCGCTCACCTTGCCGATCTGCTTGCCGCGCTGCTTGACCGGCGAGCCGACTTCCAGACCCTGCACCGACTCGTCGACGTACGTCTCGGCGTGGATCGCTTTGCGCAAGCGCCCGCCGAGGCCGAGCGCGACCAGCCCCGCGACGCCGATCACGGTGAACGCGAGCACGAAGACGCCGACGCGGAACGGGCTAGGGCCGCCGCTGCTCACGCGCCCACCTCCTCGAGCTCGCGCCGAAAGAATTTCCTCACCCGCGGGTCGTCCGAGTCGGAGAGCTCGCGCGGCGTTCCGATCGCGATCGCGGAGCGGGCCTCGCCGTCGAGCATCACGGCGCGGTCGGCGATCGCGAAGATGCTCGGCAGCTCGTGCGTGACGACGACGAACGTCAGGCCGAGGCCGCGCACGAGCTCGAGGATCAGGCGGTCGAGCGCCGCGGACGTGATCGGGTCCAGGCCCGCGGACGGCTCGTCGAGGAACACGATGCGCGGGTCGAGCGCGAGCGCGCGCGAGATCGCCGCGCGCTTCTGCATGCCGCCGCTGAGCTGCGCGGGCAGCTGGTGCTCCGCGCCGCCGAGTCCGACGAGCTCGAGCTTGAGGCGCGCGGCGGCGTCGAGCGCGTCGGGCGGCAGCTCGGTGTACTCCTCGAGCGGCAGCCGCACGTTCTCGAGCAGGGTCATCGAGCCGAACAGCGCTCCGCTCTGGAACCCGACGCCGATCGAGCGACGGATCCGCGCGATCGTCGCGGCGTCGGCTCCGACCACGTCCTCGTCGCCGATCCAGACGTGGCCGCCGACCGCTTCGTACAGGCCGATCATGTTGAGCATCAGCGTGCTCTTGCCGCAGCCGGACGGGCCGAGCAGAGCGATCACCTCGCCCTCGCCCACGTCGAAGGTGACGTCCTCGAGGATCGTGCGGTCGTCGTACGCGCACGTGAGGTGCTCGACGCGGATCGCGGGGCGGTCGGTCGTGCTCATATGTCGAGAACGTAGTACAGCACGGAGAAGATGCCGTCCGCCACGGCGATCAAGACGATGCCGCTGACGACGGCGCGCGTCGTCGAGTCGCCGACCGCCCGCGCGCCGGACCCCGTCGAGAGGCCGCGGTAGCAGCCGATCGCGGCGACGAGCACGCCGAAGAAGAAGGCCTTGACGAGCCCGGAGAGCGCGTCGGTCGCGTCCGCCGCGCGCTGGACCTGGTTGAAGTAGGTCACGCTCGGCAGGCCGAGCGTCAAGTAGACGACGAGGCCGCCGAGGATCCCGCAGACGTTCGCGAAGACGGTGAGCAGCGGCGTGACGACGAGCGCCGCCAGCACGCGTGGCACGACCAGGAAGCGCACGGGCTCGAGGCCCATCGTCGTCAGCGCGTCGAGCTCCTGGTTGACGCGCATCGTCCCGAGCTCGGCCGCGAACGCCGAGCCCGAGCGCCCCGCGAGGAGGATCGCCGTCATCAAGGGCCCGAGCTCGCGCAGCATCGACAGCGCGACGAGGTTGGCGACGAACACGTCGGCGCCGAACTCGCGCATCGGGATCGCCGACTGGAACGCCATGATCAGCCCGATCAGGAACGTGACCGTCGCGACGATCGGCAGGGCGTCGATGCCCGCGGTCTCCGCGATGAGCAAGGTGTCGCCCCAGCGCACCTTCCGCGGCCGCCGGAGCGCGTGCAGGAGCGCGAGCACGAGCTCGCCGGTGAACGCGATGAGCGTCCGCGTGTCCCGCGCCACGCCGATCGCGCCGGCTCCGACCCGCTCGACGATCCCCGGCCGCGGCGCCGGCCGCCCCGGCTCGGGCCGTTCGCGCTCGCTGAACAGCGCCCACAGCCGCCGGAGGTCCGGCGCCAGCTCACGCACCTCGAACGCGCCCCCGCGCGCCGCCTGCCGGTCGGCGAGCGCGAGGAGCAGCGCCGCTCCCGCCCCGTCGAACCCCTCGAGCCCGCTCGCGTCGACCACGACCCGCTCGGGCGCCCGCCGCTCGACGTCGCCGAGCGTCTCGGACCACGTCCGCGCCGCCGCGGCGGCGTCGAGCATCCCGCGCGGAGCGAGGACGAGCGCGCCCCCGGGACCGTCGGAGAGATCGAGCTCGAACTGCGACCCGCCGCCCCCCGCCTGGGTCAGCGCCGTTCTCGAAGGGGGCAGGGGGTGGGTGGCCACCGGGAAGGGTGGCCCCTGCGCGCGCGTGCGCGCGGGCGCGTGGGGCGGCGGCGACTCCTCGCCCGGCGCGCCCGGCGCGCCCTCGCCCGGCGCGCCGTCGCCCCGCCCGTCGCGCCC
>CAZGTQ010000008.1:0-26335 GCA_964528575.1 uncultured Planctomycetaceae bacterium
TCGACGAGCGGGCCGAGGCCGAGCTCGCGGGCGGCGGCGGTCGTGGTCGGGCCGATCGTGACGATGCGCGCGCCGGCGCGCACGCGCGCGCGGCACGCGAAGCCGCGCGCGGCGGACGGGCTCGCGAGCAGGATCGCGTCGACGGCGCCGAGGTCGGCGAGCGGCTCGTTGTCGGCGAGCGGGCGCGTGCGGTAGACGGCGACGCGCTCGACGCGCGCGCCGGCGGCGGGGAGACGCTCCTCGAGATCGCGCCGGCCGTCCTCGGCCGCGGCGACGACGACGAGCGCGTTCGCGGGGCCTTCCGCGCCCAGGCGCGCGGCGAGCTCCTCGGCGAGCCCGCGGCCGGACTCCTCGCTCGCGACGAGGTCGCAGCGGCCCAGGAGCGCGCGGCACGCGTCGGCGGTCGCGGGGCCGACGGCGGCGACGCGCACGCGCGCGGGCGCTCCGCCGAGCGCTGCGACCGCGGCCGCGCCGCGGCGCGAGGTGAGCGCGAGCCAGTGGGCGCGCTCGAGCGCTGCGCTCAGCGCGGCGCGCGTCGCCGCGCCCGTGAGCTCCTCGTGCTCGATGCACGGCAAATGCACGCCGCGGCCGCCGCGCTCCTCGATCGCGCGCAGCCACGGCTCGGCGTCGTCGGCGGCGCGCGTGACGACGAGCGTGCGCCCGGCGAGCTCGTGTCCGGAGCGTGACGTCACGAGCGCGCTCCCCCGCGCAGCGCGCGCCACACGTCCTGCGCGAGGCGCTCGGGGTCGTCGTCGGCGAGCTGCGCGCGCACGAGCCCGCCGTCCGTGCCGAGAGCGGCGTGGCACTGGAGAGCGCCGCTCGCCGTCGCGACGCACCACGCGCCGAGCGGCACGCTGCAACCGCCTTCGACGAGCTCGAGCACGCGCCGCTCGACGCGCACGCAACGCCGCGTCTCGGCGTCGTCGAGCGCGGCGAGCACCTCGCGCAGCTCCGCATCGTCGGCGCGCACCTGGAGTGCGAGCGCGCCTTGCGACGGCGCGGGGACGAACAGCGCGGGGTCGAGGGGCTGCTCGACGAGCCCGTCGGTCGACAGCGGCTCGCCGCCCTCGGCGCGCAGGCGCCGCACGCCCGCGGCCGCGAGCACGATGGCGTCGTACGCGCCGTCCTGGAGCCTCTGCAGGCGCGTCGGCACGTTGCCGCGCAAGAGCTCTGTCGTGAGGTCGGGCCGCAGGTCGGCGAGCAGCGCGGCGCGGCGCGCGGACGCGGTCCCGACGGTCGCGCTCTCGCGCACGCCGACGCCGCGGTGCGCCTCGGTCGGCGCGGCCGCGCCGGCGCGGACGAAGAGCACGTCGCGCGGATCCTCGCGCTCGGGCACGGCGGCGACGACGAGGTCGTCGGGCCCGGCCGACGGCAGGTCTTTGTACGAGTGGACGGCGAGCTCGACGCGCCGCTCCTGGAGCGCGCGCTCGAGCTCGCGCACGAACACGCCCGGCGCGCCGATGCGGTCGAACGGCACGTCGCGGTTGACGTCGCCGGCGGTCTCGATCACGACGAGCTCGGCTTCGTGTCCGCGCGCGCGGAGCTCGTCGGCGATCCGGCCGCTCTGCGCGCGCGCCAGGCGCGAGCCCCGCGTCCCGATGCGGATCCTCACGCGGCGCCTTCCTCCTCGAGCGGCTCGGGCACGCGTACGCGGTCCGCCTCGCCCGCGGCCGCGCGCAGCGTCGCGGCGAGCTCGTCGTCGGCGCGCGCGAGGAACGCGTCCACCGCGCGCGTGCCGTAGGCGGCGGCGACGTCGCGCAGGCCGGCGGTCGGCAGGTGCGCGAAGCGGCGCGCGAGCGTGACGGCCCAGCGGCGCACGGCCTCGCGCTCGCCCTCGCCGAGGTGCTCGAGGTCGTGGCTGAAGAGCCGCTCGACGCCCTCGAGCGCCGTTTCGCGGTAGCGGCGCTGGAGCGCGGCGAACAGCGGCGCGAGGACGCGCTCGCCGACGCGCCGGCAGACGCCCTCGAGCGCTTCGTCGACGAGCGTGCGCGCGTCGGCCATCTCGACCAGGCGCCGTTCGCGGGTGCGCTCGGCCTCGGCGATCACGTCGTCCATGCCGACGCGCTCGACGCCGGCGGCGCGCGCGTCCGCGGGGTCGACGTCGGCCGGAACGGCGAGGTCGACGACGAGCGGCGGCTCGCCCGACGGCGCGCGCGCCGCGAGCCGCTCGAGGTCGCCGCGCGAGAGCACGGCGCCGGGCGCGCCGGTCGCGCACACGATCGCCTCGATCGGATCGGGGTCGGCGCGCAGCTCGTCGAGCGTGCGCGCGTCGGCGCCGAGCTGGTGCGCGAGGCGCTCCGCGCTCGCGCGGCTGCGGCTCGCGACGACGAGCGGCACGGCGCCGGCGACGAGCGCGCGGCCGCAGCGCTCGGTCATCGGCGACGCGCCGACGAGGAGCACGGCTCCCGGTGTGCGGCCGATGCGCGCGCGGACGCGCTCGATCGCGATCTCGGCGAGCGACTCGCGCCCGTGGTCGATGCCGGTCGAGCGGTGCACCCGGCGCGCGACGCGCAGCGCCTCGTCGAGCACGAGCTCGAGTCGCGGTCCGAGCGTGCCGAGCGCGCGCGCCTCGTCGAGCGCGGCGCGCACTTGATTGGCGACGTCGGTCTCACCGACGCGCGCGGAGTCGAGCCCGGTCGCGACGCAGAACAGGTGCTCGATCGCGCCCTCGCCGGCCCACGCGCGCAGCGCGCGCTCGGCCTCGCCCGGCTCGGGCGCGCGCCCGACGAGGCTCGCGAACAAGCGCCGCCGGTAGCGCGAGAGCGGCACGCCGCGCTCGGCGACGACCGCGATCTCGACGCGGTTGCACGTCGCGAGGTAGACGAGCTCGCTCGCCGCGACCTCGCTCGCGAGCCGCCGCAGCCGCTCCTCGCGCCCGTCGGCCGCGAGCGTGAACCGCGCGAGCGCATCGGCGCCCCCCTGGCGCCACGAGATCCCGAACACACCGATCCGATCCATGAGACCCCTCGTGTACCCGAATCGGCCGCGGGAGTGTCACGTCCGTGTCACGGAGCGGGTTTTTCGTGCGCCCGGCAGGACGTCGCGCGCGAGGGGCGTGGGACGAGCGGCGCAGATGGGTGTAGCCTCGGTCTCGTGCTGGAGCACACGAGCGCCGCAGCCGCGCCGGCGGCGCGAAGCGCGGGCGAGCCGCTGGCCGAGGACGGAGGCCGGCGAGCGCGCCTGGGTGTGCTCGTCGTCGCGCTCGTGCTCGTCGTCCCGGCGGCGCGCGTGTGGCAGCCCCTGCTCGAGCATCTGGTCCTGCGGCCCCGGTTCGGTTGGGAGCCCGAGGGCGATCTCGCGATCCTGCAATGGTTCGCCACGCCGCAGGGCATCTACACGTGGTACCTGCCGCTCGTGCTGTTCGTCGCGGCCGCGGCGCTCCTCTTCGTGAGTGTGTCGGGGCGTGGTTTCCGCGAGGGTCTGCGTCTGAAGCCGCTGCGCGTGTCTCCACGTGTAGCCGTCGCGCTCGCCACCGGGACCGTGCTGCCCGGAGCGGTTCTGTTCGCTGTGGCCCTGTGGCTCACGACCGGCAGCGTCCGCATCCCGTGGGCGCCTACGATCACCGAGTCGGGTGCGATGCACGTCCTTGCGATCACCGCTCTGTGGTCGGTCGGTCCCGCCGTCGGCGAAGAGCTGTTCTTCCGAGGCTTCGTCCAACGTGGGCTCGAGGAGCGACTGCGTCCCGGCGTTGCGACCGTGCTCGCCGCCGCCGCGTTCGCACTCTGGCACGTCGACCCGTTCCAAGCGCTCCCCGCATTCGCGATCGGCCTGTGGCTGGGCGTGGTCGCGTACGCCTGCGGCTCCGTCTGGCCGGCGATCCTCGGTCACTTCCAGATGAACCTCATGCTCGTCCTCGTGCGGCTCCTGTGGGCGCGCGACACGTCGTCGGTGGCGGGCGACGTGCTCGCCATCGCTTGGCTGGTCGTCAGCGCGGCGGGCCTCGTGTACGGTGGAGCGCGTCTCTGCGTCGATCGCAGACCGAGCGAGTCCGGACAAGGGGGGAAGCGATGACGCGATCTGCTGAAGCTGGGATCCGCTCCGTGACGCTCGTCTTCGTCGCCGCACTCGCGGTGGGCTGCGGCCGGGATCCGGTCGCGGTCCACGTCCGGCTCGAGTCGCCCGGGCCCTACGTCGGCTCGGTTCCGGTCTCGATCGCGTCGCTCGAGGACGACGGTCGGATCCTCTGGAGCGGCGAGCTACGGCTCGGGGTGGCGGTCGCGCTCGGCGAAGCGGAGCTCGGCGCAGGGCTCGGCGGTGCGACGCGCGTCGAGCTGCGGCCGCGCTTCCCGGGGAGTCACGGCTACGCCGCGACGGTCGCGGTCGGCCGAGGCGCGTCGCACGAAGACGCCGCCGCTGCCGTGCGCTTGCCCGCGCTCGGGGTGCTCGAGGTTCGCGTCGTCGACGACCGCGGCTCTCCGGCGGCCCATCTGCCCGTCTTCGTCCAGGCGCTCGACGGTGTGGAGCCGGCGGGGCCCCCGCAGCGGGGCGAGACGGACGACTTGGGATTCATGAGGATCGCGCCGGTCGCGATCGGCGCGGAGTTGTTCGTGCACGCGACCGCCGCGGACGACGTCCGTCAGCAGGGCGGTCACGTCACCGCGAGCGCCTGGGACGGGAGCACGGCGAGGTGCTCCGTCGTCCTGACCGCGGACGCCGTGGACGTCCGCGGCGTCGTCGTGGACTCGGCCGGCGAGCCGGTCGCCGAGCGCGAGCTCGTCCTGGGGTTCTCGATGAGCGATCCGCACGCCGTTTCGAGGACGCTCGAGGCGGTCCGGAGCGGAGCACGCGTCGTGCAGCTCGGGAGGCTGAGCACCCGGCTCGAGGACACGACCACCGATGCACGTGGACGGTTCGAGCACCGGATCCACCGGGGCGACTACGAAGAGGAGGGGCTGCTCCACGTGTCGATCAGGGCCGCGGACTTGGAGGGCCGGTCCGAGGACCTCGTCCTCGATGCGAACGGATCGGCGCTGGACGTGGGCACGATCGTCCTCTGGTCCCGCATCGAGCGTTTCCCGATGCGCAACGCGGACGCCGCGCAACTGCTCGGCACGACGAAAGAGCGGCTCGAGGAGGTCGCCGCGACGGGTCGGATCCACGCGCACACCTTCAACGGAGAGCGGTTCTGGAGCGCCGACGAGCTCCTTCAGGCCGGCCTCGCTCTCGACGTGCTCACGCCGGAGCTCAGAGAGAAGCTCGAGCGAGCGCGGTGACGCCCGCCGGCGCTCACTTCCTCTCGTAGTCGAAGGCCGTGGCCGGCGGGAGCTGCGCGGCGATGCTCCGCAGCATCGCGGCCACGTGCGCCGGCGCCCTCTCGGCGAAGTCCGAGAGGTGCCGGCGGCCCGCGAGGCGCCAGAGGTATTGGGTGCACTGGTGGATCTCACCGAGCGCTTCCGGCTCCGCTGCCAGCAAGCGCGACTCGATCGCCGGCACGAGCTGCGGCTGGGCGGAGAGCACTTCGACCTTCAGCTCCTGCGACGCGCTCGAGAGCGTTCGGATCGCCATCTCGAGGATCCGCCGGTCGAGCGCGGACGTCGGAGTGAGAGACGTCGACGACAGGATGTCCTGGTAGAGCGCCTTCCCGCCGAAGCTCGACGCGCAGCGCAGGAGCTTCTGCGCCGCCGCTGGAGCCTGCGCGCCGCGCTCTCGGACGACGTCGAACAGGAACGTCCGCACACGCGAGCTCGCGGGCAAGCGGTGGATGATCTCGCGCGCCACCGTCTCGGACGCGCCGTCGTAGTAGGCGAGCACGGGGTCGGGCTCCGCCTCGGTGCAGCTCGCCGTGAGACGCGCGAGGTGGCAGTCGACGATCGACGGGTACTCGGGAGCGTCGAGCGGCGTCGTCGCCAGGAGCGAGCGCACCCACGCGCACACCGTCCGGCCGCGCTGCCGGCGCAGGTGCTCGAGGATGCTCGAGCGGTAGACCGGGAACCCGGCGTAGACGCTTTGGAGCCAGCGGAGCACGGCCGGGCTCGCGCTGGCCTCGCACGCTCGCATGAACGACGCGCGCGCGATCGAGCCGTGGTAGCTCTTCGCCTGGATCACGTCCGCGGGTAGGACGAAGTCCCCCTCGCCGCCGCCGCTCGCGAGGTGGTCCTCGTAGAGCTGCACGATGCGCACCTGGACGATCTGCGCGTCCACGACGGCCGACCTGAACATCGCGTCGAGGATCGACAGGTCGGCTCCGACCGAAAGGTCGAGAGCGTCGAGCGTCCGGAGCGCGGCTCCGAGGTCGTCCCGGACGGAAGAGCGCGCCGCGACCGGCGGACCCGCCGACGCCGCGACGAGCGCGATGGCCGTGAGCCAGCGTCCTCGGCAGCGCGTGGCGAGCGATCCGTTCGAGCCTGCGACGTTCATCGCGAGTCGGCGTGAGCGCTAGGCGCGCTCCCGCCGGCGGTCACACGGCTGCCGCGAGCTCGAATCCCGCCGCCTTCGCGAGCGAGCGGATCATCTCCGGATGGTCCTCGACGGCGCCGACGAGCGCGTAGCGATCGCCGCCGGCGTCGAGGAACGTCTTGCGGGCGGCGATGCCGATCTCCTCGAGCGTCTCGAGGCCCTCGGTCAGGAACCCCGGGCACACGACCGCGACGCTCTTGGTGCCCGCGCGTGCGAGCGATGCGAGCGTCGCGTCCGTCGCCGGCTCGAGCCACGGCTCGCGGCCGAAGCGCGACTGCCACGTCGCCGAAGCGCGCTCCGCGGGCCAGCCGAGCGCGGCGAGCAGCGCGCCCGTCGTCGCGGCGCACGCGCGGCTGTAGCCGTGGTCCTCGCTCGCGTCGTAGCGCACCGGAATGCCGTGGAACGAGACGACCAGGTGCTCCGGACGGCCGCCGAGCTCGTCGAACGCCTCCTCGCAGCGCGCGGCGAGCGCGGCGACGTAGTGCGGGCAATCGGGCGGGACGAAGCCGAGCCGCACGCGACCGCGCGCGCGCATCCCCGCGACGTCGAGCACGGTGAGCGCGGACTCGATGCGGTCCTCGATCGTCCCCGTCGTCGCGCCCGTGCGCTGCGGGAACAGCGGCACGACCGTCACGCTCGTGCGGTCGAGACGCACCGAGCGCTTGATCAGATCGTCGATCGACGGCTTGCCGTAGCGCAGCGCCCAGTCGACGTTCGCGCGGCGCGTGAGCGCGGCGCCGAGCGCCTGGCTCACCCGCTTCGTGCCCGCGGCCAAGGGCGAGCCGTCGGGGGTCCAGATCGACGCGTACGCCTTTGCGACGAGCGGCGGCCGGCGGCGCAGCACGATGCCGTTCAGGACGAGCTTCCAGAGGAGCCCCTGGCGGTCGACGACGCGCGGGTCGGACAAGAACTCGCGCAGGAACGCGCGCACGCCCTCGGGCGTCGGCGCCGCCGGCGTGCCGAGGTTGACGAGCACGACGTCGTGGTCGGGGGGCTTCGCCATCAGCGGCTCGCGCCATCGAGGTGGCGGTCGAGGAAACGCAGGATCGCCTCCGCCGCCGTGATGCGGTTGGCGCGCCGGAGCAGAGCGTGACCCTCCTCCTCGAGCAGGACGTACTCCGCCGGCCGCCCCGCGGCGCGCACGGCGTCCACGAGCGCCTCGCTCTCCACGCGCGGGACGAGCGGGTCGTTGGCGCCCTGCACGACGAGCAGCGGCGCGCGGATCCCGTCGGTGTGGAACAGCGGCGAGATCGCGCGCAGCCGGTCGCGGTCGAGCCCGGGATCGCCGATCTCCGCGCGCAGCGCGTCCGCGTGCGCCGCGCGCCACGGCGGCAGGCTCTCCAGCGTGCGCACCCAGTTCGTCGGGCCGAATGCGTCGACGGCGGCGTCGAAGACGTGCGGCGCGAACGTCAGCGCGGCGAGCGCGAGATAGCCGCCGTAGCCGGAGCCCTGGACCGCGATCCGGTCGGGGTGCACCCAGCCGCGGCCCACGAGCCAGTCGTGCGCCGCGATGCAGTCGGCGAGATCCGCTTGCCCGTGGCGGCGGTCGTCGAGGCGCGCGAACTTCTTCCCGTAGCCCGCCGTGCCCCGCGGATCGACCGAGAGCACGGCGTAGCCGTGGTTGACGAGGAACTGGATCTCGCCGTTCCACGCCGCGCTGCTGCGCGCGCCGACGCCGCCGTGGACATGGACGATCGCCGGCAGCGGACGCGCGTGCGCCGCGTGCGGCACGTAGAGCCGAGCAGGGATGTCGAGCTCGTCCTCGCTCGAGAAGCGCACGAGCTCCGAGCGCACGAGATCGTCCACGTCGACCGCCGGCGGCAGCGCGCGCGTCAGCGGCAGCGCGTCCTCGGCGCCCTCGTCGAGCACGTGCAGGTCGGGCGGGCTCGTGTCGGACGAGACGTAGAACGCGAGCCGCGCGCCGCTCCTCGAGAAGCGCGGGCCGTGCACGCTGGCGTCGTCGAACGAGGGCGCGTCGGCGGCGCGCGCGCGGCCGTGCTCGAGGTCGAACAGGAGGAGCTCGCCGCGGCCCTCGCGCTCGACGACCGCCGCGCGCCGGCGGCCGTCGGGCGAGTGTGCGACCGCGACGACGTCGCCGTCGGCGTCGAGCTCGAGCGCGTGTCCCGCGGTGGCGAGGTCGTACGACCACAACCGCAGGTGCGAATCCGCGCGGTCCGAGACGTAGTAGAGGCGCGTGCCGTCGGGCGAGAAGCCGACGGCGCGGTAGAGCTCCTCGCGCTCGTGCGGGGTCGCGATGCGCGGCTCGGGACGCTCGTCGGTGCGGTCGACGACGAACAGGTCGGAGTCGGCGAGCGAGGTGTGGCGCACGAGCGCGACGCGCCGGCCGTCGGGGCTGACCGCCGCGACCTCGAGCTCGGGCGTCGCGGTCCAGAGCAGCTCGCGGTCGTACGCGTGGCCGCCCGGGACGGCGCGCGACGTGTAGCGATAGAGGTCGTGCGAGCGCGGCTCGCGCTCGTTCGTCAGCGCGAAGAAGGACGCGCCGTCGGCGGACCAGCCGACGTAGGAGGCGCGCACGCCCTCGCCCGGCGTCAGGTCGACGACCGAGCCGTCGGGATGGCGCACGTACAGGTGCGCGAGCTCGTTGCCGCCCTGGTCGGACGCGTAGAGCACGCGGTCGTCCGTCGGGAACCACTCGAGCGCGACGATCGGGTTCGTGCGCGGCTCGGCGAGCGCGCGCTGCCGCTCGCGCGCGCCGAGCGCGACGCTCGCGTCGGCGTCGACGATCCACGCGTCGGGCGCGCCGCCGCGGTCGCTCGTGACGAGGATGCGGCTCTCGTCCGGCGAGAACGAGGCGCCGGAGATCGTCTCGATCGCGAAGAACGTGCGCGCGTCGTACGTCGTGAACCTGTTCGGCGCGCCGCCGCCCAGCGCGGCGCAACCAGCCGCGACGGCCAGCACGGCGCTGACGAGCGCCGCTCTGGCGGGTACGGGGCTGACCAGCGCCGCTCTGGCCGGCACGGCGCTGACTAGCGCCGCTCTGGATAGGTCGGCGCTGACCAGCGCCGCTCTGGCGGGTACGGCGAGGACGCGGAGGGGGAGCGACGCAGACATCGTGCTGGGGGCGAGCGTCGCGCGGCTATTCGCCGATGATCTTGACGAGGACGCGCTTGCGTCGTCTTCCGTCGAACTCGCCATAGAAGATCCGCTCCCACGTCCCGCAATCGAGCTTGCCGTCCGTGATCGCGACGACGACCTCGCGGCCCATGATCTGGCGCTTGCAGTGGGCGTCGCCGTTGTCCTCGCCGGTCCTGTTGTGCTCGTAACGCTCGATCGGCTCGTGCGGCGCGAGCTCCTCGAGCCAGCGCTCGTAGTCGCGGTGGAGCCCGGGCTCGTCGTCGTTGATGAACACGCTCGCGGTGATGTGCATCGCGTTGACGAGGCACAGGCCCTCGCGGACGCCGCTCGCGCGGACCGCGCGCTCGACGTCGGGGGTGATGTTGACGAAGCCGCGCCGCGACGGGACCTCGAACCAGAGCTCCTGGCGATGGGATCGCATGCGGCGTCGTTTCTATCGGGAGCGCGCGCGCGGCACAATGCTCCGATGCCGCGCGAGCTGGTGCTGCGTCTGCCGCCGTCGAGCGACCCGGAGAGCGCGGGCGCGCAGGACGAGCTCACCCGCGCCGCTTCCCGCTCGCTCGGCGTCGCCGCGGACGCGATCGTCGCGGTGCGCGTGCGTCGGATCTCGTTCGACGCGCGGCCGCGCCACCGCGACTGGCGCGTCGCGCTCGACGTCTGGCTGCGCGGCGAGCGCGTCCCGCCGGGCCCCGCGACCAGCCCGCCCGAGCTCGGGCGGCCGCGGCCGGACGCGCCGCACGTCGCCGTCGTCGGCTCGGGGCCCGCGGGCCTGTTCGCCGCGCTCGACCTCGCCGCCGCCGGCGTGCGCGTCACGGTCCTCGAGCGCGGCGGCGACGTGCAGGAGCGGCGCCGGCCGATCGCGCGCTTGCACCGCGGCCAAGGCGTCGATCCCGACAGCAACTACTGCTTCGGCGAGGGCGGCGCGGGCACGTACTCCGACGGCAAGCTCTACACGCGCAGCGGCTCGAAGAGCGCGATCCGCGGCGTGCTCGAGACGCTCGTCGCCCACGGCGCGCCGCCCGCGATCCTGGCGAGCTGGCGGCCGCACGTCGGCTCGAACCGCCTGCCCGCGGTCGTGCGCGCGATGCGCGAGACGCTGCGCCGCGCGGGCTCCGCCGTACGCTTCCACGCGCGCGTCGAGCGGCTCGAGACGCGCGGCGGCCGCGTGGTGGCGCTCGGCGTGCGCGACGTCGTCGCGGGAGCGAGCGAGCGCGTCGAGGCGGACGCGGTCGTGCTCGCGACGGGGCACAGCGCGTTCGACGCGCTCGTCATGGCGCGCGACGCGGGCGCGCGCCTGGTCGCCAAGGGGTTCGCGATGGGCGTGCGCGCCGAGCACGGCCAGGCGTGGCTCGACGAGCGGCAGTACGGCGGCCTGCGCGCGGCGCACGAGCTGCCCGCCTCGTTCTACGAGCTCGCGCACGAGGCGGACGAGCGCGGCGTCTACAGCTTCTGCATGTGCCCCGGCGGCTTCATCGTCCCCGCGACGACCGGCGCCGACCGCGTCGTCGTCAACGGAATGAGCCTCGCGCGGCGCGACTCGCCCTACGCGAACGCCGGGATCGTCGTCGCGGTCGAGCCGGAGGACTGGTGCGGCGAGCGAGGCGAGCGCGAGGGCTGGCCGGCGCTGCTCGAGGGGCTCGCGCTGCCGCGCTCGCCCGACGAGGACCCGCTGTTCGGCGCGCGCGTGCAGCTCGCGCTCGAGCGCGCCGCGGCGCGCGCGGGCGGCGGCGGGGGACGCGCGCCGGCCGAGCGCGTCGACCGCTTCGTCGAGCGGGCGCCGGGCAAGGCGGGCGCGACCCTGCCGACGAGCTTGCGGCCCGGGGTCGCGCCGGCTGCGCTCGACGACGTGCTCCCCCGCGGACTCGCGGAGCGCCTGCGCGCCGGGCTCGCGCTCTTCGACCGCCGCATCCCGGGCTTCGTCTCCGAGCACGGCCAGCTCGTCGGCGTCGAGAGCCGCACGAGCTCGCCCGTGCGCATCGCGCGCGACCGCGAGACGTGCGAGGCGGACGGCGTCGCGGGGCTCTGGCCGTGCGGCGAGGGCGCGGGCTACGCCGGCGGCATCGTCTCCGCGGCGCTCGACGGGCGGCGTGTGGCGCGAGCGATCCTCGCGCGCGCGGATTTCGCGGCCGCGCGGAGCGGTTCGTGAGGTTCGTGACCGGTTCGTGAGCGGTTCGTGAGCATTCGTGAGCGCGTGGAACGGTTCGTGAAGAGCCCCGCCGCGGCGCGGGCCGGCCGTTCGGCGCGCCGCGGAGGAGCTATTCGATGAAGGCCAGTCGATGAGAGCCATTCGATGATCCGAAGGACCGGCTGCGGGGGGCGGACCGCTTGAAGCTGCGGCGACAGTTGCTCGCGAGCTGGTGGGACACTCTGCGCTCGAGCTACTGGTTCGTGCCGGGGCTGATGGTGCTCTCGGCCGCCGTGCTCGCCACCTGGCTCGTGCGCGTCGAGCACGAGGGCCTGTTCGACCCGTCGAAGCTCCCGGTCTGGATCCGCCTGACCGAGCCCGACCCCGCGCGCGCGGTGCTGACGACGATCGCCGGGTCGACGATCTCGATCGTCACGCTCACGTTCTCGATCACGATCGTCGCGCTGACGCTCGCGTCGTCGCAGTACGGGCCGCGGCTGCTCTACAACTTCATGCGCGACCGCCAGAACCAGGTCGTGCTCGGCGTGCTGCTCGGCACGTTCGTGTACTGCTTGCTCGTGCTCGTGTCAGTGCGCTCCGGCGACGTTACGCTGCCGCAGCTCGCGCTGATGGGGGCGATCGTGCTGTCGCTCGCGAGCATCGGCGTGTTGATCGTATTCCTGCACCACACGGCGGAGAAGATGCAGGCGTCCTCGGTCATCGCGGACGTCAGCCGCGAGCTGCAGGCGATCGTCCGGCGCAACCAGCCGAACGACGGCCGCGGCGAGCTGTGCGCGTCGACCGACGGCCGCGGCGGACCACCCGAAGGCGGCGCCGCGGTCCACGCGCGCAGCGCGGGCATGCTGCAGGCGATCGACGGCGCGTCGCTCGTCGAGCTCGCGTGCCACGAGGACGTCGAGGTCGTCCTCGCGCTGCGGCCCGGCGACTACGTGTACGAGGGCTGCGTCGTCGCGCGCGTGCACGGCGCGGGCCAGGCGTCGCAGGCGGTCGAGGACGGCGTCGTGGACGCGCTCGTGCTCGGCAGGCGCCGCACGCTCGTCCAAGACGTCGAGTACGCGTTCGACCAGCTCGTCGAGATCGCCGTGCGCGCGCTCTCGCCGGGCATCAACGACCCGTTCACGGCGATGAGCTGCATCGACGAGCTCGGCGTCGGCCTGCTCCTCGTCGCGCGCGAGGGGCCGACGGCCGCGCGTCTCGTCGACGGCGAGGGCCGCACGCGCGTGCACCTGTTGCCGGTCGACTTCGAGCTCGTCGCGCGCGCGTCGTTCGACCAGATCCGGCGCCAGGCGACGGGCAACCCGGTCGTCCTGCTGCACCTGCTCGAGACGCTCGAGCGCCTCGTCGCGCTCGTCCCGGCCCAGGAGCAGCGCGAGATCCTGCGGCGCCACGGAGAGCTGGCGCGCGCGATGGCGGTCACGCACGTCGAGACCGACGAGGACGAGCGCGCGGTGCGCGCGCGCTACGAGGCGCTGGAGCGCACGGTCGCCGACCGGGCGGGAGCGCGCGTTTCGTGAGCGCCGCGGCGTTCGTCCTCCTGCTCGCGCTCGCCGCACCGGGCGCGGCCGCGCAGGAGCTCTCGCCCGCCGAGCAGGAGCGGGTCGCCGAGGACGCGACCGTCGAGGAAGCGGAGGAGATCGAGACCGAGGGAGCGGCGCTCCGCCAGCGTCTGCGCGCGATCTTCGGCGCGGTCGACGAGTTCGAGGGACTCCGCGCGCACGTCGAGGCGGGGATCGTCGTGCTGAGCGGCACCGCGCCTTCGCGCGACGCGGTGGACCGGGCGGCGGCGACGGCGGAGCGGCTCGAGGGCGTGCTGCTCGTCGTCGACGACGTCGAGGTCGCGCGCTCGCTCGGGCGCCGGCTCGCCGAGGCGCGCGGGGAGGCGGTGCGGCAGTTGCGCGAGATGGTCGCGTCGCTCCCGCTGCTCGTCGCCGCGATCTTGATCCTCGCGATCGCGTGGCTCGTCGCGCGGCTCTTGCGCGACGCGCGCTTCCTCTACCGCTTCGCGAGCAAGCGCGAGCTCTTGCAGAACCTCCTGCGCCAGACCGTGTTCGTCGCGGTGCTGCTCGCGGGTCTCGTCGCGGCGCTGCGCTTCCTCGAGGCGGGCGCGCTGATCGGCACGGTGCTCGGCGCGGCGGGCGTCGTCGGCCTCGCGCACGGCTTCGCGTTCCGCAACATCGTCGAGAACTACCTCGCTGGCGTCCGGCTCGCGGTCCGCCAGCCGTTCCGCGCGCGCGACCTGGTCAGCATCGACGGCTCGGAGGCGACCGTCCTGCGCATGACTGCGAGCGAGACGATCCTGATGGACATGGACGGCAACCACCTGCGGATCCCGAACGCGCTCATCTTCAACGGCAAGGTGATGAACTACACGCGCAACCCGCTGCGCCGCTTCCAGGTCGCGGTGAGCGTGGCGACGGACGTCGACCTCGACCAGGCTCAGCAGGTCGCCGTGGGCACGCTGCGCCGCATGAACGGCGTGATCGGCGATCCGGCACCGTCGGCGCTGATCGCCGCGCTCGGCGACTCGACGGTCCAGCTCGACGTCTTCGGCTGGGTCGACCAGCGCGCGGCGAGCCACCTCAAGGTCGCTTCCGAGGCGCACCGTCTCGTCAAGGAGGCGTTCGACGAGGCCGGCATCGAGATGCCCGCGCCGAGCTACCGGGTCGCGGTCGACGGCGCGCGCGCGGAGCTCGCTCCCGCGGAGCCCGAGCCGCGCCCGCGCCCGCGCCCCGCCCAACGCGGTCAGGCACCCGAGGCGATCGACGTGTCGCCGAAGACCGACATCGCCGAGCAGGTGGAAGCGGAGATCGCGACCTCGCAGGAGGAGAACCTGCTCGACGAGGCGTGACGAGGTGGGAGGTGCGGTCGTACTCTCCCGCTGCGAACGGACTCGTCAGCCCGGCGCCGAACATGGACTGGATCGCCTTCCTGATCGCCCTCCTGGTCACGCTCGCGGGGGCCGCGTCGCTGTTCCTGGTCGTCGTCGGGCTTCCGGGGACGTGGCTGCTGCTCGCGCTCGCGCTGACGATCCAGCTCACCGACCACCTGTGGCTCGAGGACGCGCAGGCGAACACGTTCGCCTGGTGGCTGCTGATCGCCTGCACCGTGCTGGCGGCGATCGGCGAGCTGCTCGAGCTCCTCGCGGGCGCGCTCGGCGCGAAGCACGGCGGCAGCAGCCGGCGCGGCATGGTCTACGCGGTCGTCGGCGGCGTCCTCGGCGGAATCGTCGGCGCGCCGTTCGGCCTCGTGGTCGGCGCCTTCGTCGGCGCGATCCTCGGCACCTTCCTGGGCGCCATCCTGGGCGAGATGATGAGCCCCGGCACCGAGCTGCGCGACACGCTCCGCCCCGCCACCGGCGCCAGCATCGGCCGCATCCTCGGCACGCTCTCGAAGCTACCGGTCGCCGTCGCAGTCTGGGTGACGCTCAGCATCGCGGCCTTCTTGCCCTGAGATGGGAGACCGCCTTCGTCGCCTTCGGCTCGGGTGGGACGACGATCGTCCACTACGATTCGGCGTCAGCGGCCAGGCTGCACTGCTGCGACGAGATGACGAGGCGCCTGACCCTCGATTGCTCGACGCATTCCGATCCGTACGAGTGTCCGGACGTGCTCGTCACGTACGACGAGAAGTTCGACGAGCACGGGCTCATCATCCACGACGGCGGTTCCTCGCATCTCCTCATTTCGTTCTGTCCCTGGTGCGGCCGCCGGCTCCCGGACTCGAAGAGGGATCGATGGTTCGAGGAGCTCGAGGCGCTGGGCTTCTCCGACCCGTTCGAAGAGGAGCTCCCGGAGCAGTACCGCACCGCGAAGTGGTGGAAGGAAGCGCCGGAGCTCTAGCCGGGGCTAGCCCGGGCTCGCGCGGCGGAAGCGCGCTCGCAGCGCGCGCGAGAGGGCGAGCATCGCGTCGAGCGCGAGCGTTGCGGCGCACGCGACGAGGCCGGCGCAGACCGCGCCCTGGGGCCCCGCGCTCGGGACGAGCTGCGCCGCCGCCGCAGCGAACGCGCCGAGCAGCGCGAGCGTCGAGAGCGCGCCGCTCCACATGCCGATCCGGCGGCGCGCGAGCACGAGCCGCACACAGACGAGCACGGCGAGGGCGGCCGCGAGCTGTGCGAGCGCGCGTTGGAGCGCGTCGAGGTCGGCGCCGGCGGCCGCGAGATCCGGCCACCACGACGTCGCGTCGCGCGCCGCGAGCCACGCGCGCACGGCGGGCCCGAACGCGACGACGTGCGCCGGCACGGCGAGCAACGCGAGCGCGGCCGCCGCGGCGAGCGCGAGCCACGGCGCGGGGCGCTCGCCCGCGAGACGGTCGAGCAACGACGCGACCACGAGCGCCGCGAGCCACGCCGGCACGACCGCGGCCGCGAGGACCGCGGCGACGCGGGCGCGCGGCGCGACGTCCGCCCACGGGGCGGGGCTCGGCAGCACGTGCAGCGCCGCGAATGCGGCGAGCGGGACGAGCAACGCGGGGAGCAGCGCCCAGGCGAGCGGGCGCGGGCGCGGGCGCTGCGGGTCGAGCGGCCGCGCGCCGCGGCCGCGCTCGAACGCGAGGCTCGCCGTGCCGAGGACGAGGAGCGTGACGACCAGCGGCAGACCCGTGCGCAGCTCGACGTGCGCGCCGACGAACAGGTGCGCGAAGCGCGTGCTCGCGCCGACCGGGCCGACGCGGACGCAGCCGGCGTCGTCGTCGGCGAGCGCGAAGGGGCGGCCGACGGCCATCGCGCCGCGGCCGAGCAGGAGGAAGAACGCGCACGTGAACGGCAGCGCGACGAAGTCGGCCGTGTCGAGGAAGCGGTTCGCCGGGTGCAGCCCGAACGCGACGAACGCGGCGAGCACGGCGAGCGCGAGCAGGAGCTGGACGAGCGTCAGGCGCCGCACCGTGCGGCCGCGCTCGTCCGGCCGCGCGCGCGCGACGACCAGCGCCGCTCCCGCTCCGACCGCGGCGAACGCGCCGAGCACGCGCGGATCGCCGTGCGGCCACGCCGTGAGCGCCGCGAGGCCGCCGGCGAGCGCGAGCCCGGCCGCGAGCGCGAAGCGGCCGCGGCGCCAGAGCAGCGCGAGGCCCGCGGCGGCGTTCGTCGGGCCGCCGCTCCAGACCGCGAGCACCGTCGCCAGAGCGAGCGCGTACGCCGCGATCCACACCGGCGCCGCCGCGTCGCCGACGTACGCGCGCGAGGGCGAGATCGGACCGGACAGACCCCACCACGCGAAGAGGCCGCCGAACAGGAGCGTGCGCCAGCGGAGCATCAGCGGGGCGCGCGGGCGCGACGGCGGCCGGCGAGGATCCAGACGAGCGCACACGGCAGGCCGATCCAGACGAGCTCGGACAGGAGCACGTCCGCGCCGCGCGCGCTCAGCATGTTCGCGACGCCGATGGGGGAGACCGCGATCGGCCGCCACGGCGCGAAGGAGCGCGCGTCGTCGAACGGCGCGAGGAACGCGATGCCGAGCCCGCCGTCCGTCAGCGCGTCGAGCGCTCCGTGCGACGCGGCCAGCGCGCCGAAGAAGAGGAACGACGACCACCACGAGCGTCCGCGGGAGCCGCGCGACGCGAGCGACGCGGCGAGCGCTCCCAGGAACGCAGCGAACGCGAGCGAGTGCGTCATGCCGCGGTGGCCCCACGGAGCGCCGTACTCGACGCCGAAGCGGAAGCCGACGACGTCGGCGTCCGGCAGCACCGAGCACGCGATCGCGAGGGCCCAGAAGCGCGCTCGCGCGCCCCGCGGCCGGTACGCGCGAACCGCCGCGCAGGCGACGAGCGCGTGCGCGAGGACCGTCACCATGAGCGCCGGCCGCGACGCGCGTTCATGCGCTCTCGGCGAGGTCGCGCACGTGCTCGAGCACGCGCGTGTGGATGCGGTGGACGAGCAGGTCCGACCACAGCCGCCAGTACGGCGCGGGGAAGATCGCGAGCTCGTACCACGTGCTGCCCTCGAGGCGCGTGCGGCCGCCGGGGAGCGCGACGAGCCGGAACTCGCCGCGAGTCGAGCGGATGAAGCCGTCGAGGTGCGGCGGGTGGACGTCGCGGTACGGGCTCCACTCGTGCATCGCGTCGGGCTGCGCGACGACGTCGAAGGAGAGCCGACGCGGCGGATCCCACGTCGTGATCGGTTCGACGAACGGCCCCGTCGAGAACTCGCAGTGGCGCACGGCGCCGACGCCGCGCCCCTCGATGCGCGCCCGCAGCGGGTACGCGATGCCGAGGCGGAACGGGAGCTCGGAGAGCCCCGCCGGGGGCGGGAGCTCGGAGAACGAGACGACGTGCTCCCAGACCGTCTCCGGCGGCGCGTCGATCTCGACCGCCGTCACCGTCTCGTACGACGCGGGGGCGCGCGCCGCGCCCTCCCAGCCCCCGACGAGCGCGAGGATCGCGGCGCCCCCGATCGACGGCAGCGCGCGCGTCTCGCCGAGCAGCGCGATCGCGCGGCCGACGATCGCTCCGAGCAGCGCCGGCCCGAACGCGATCGGGGCCGCCATGACGAGGCACAAGAGCCCCTCGGCGGCGAACAGGAGCAGCGCTCCGCCGGCGATCAGCACCGACGCTCCGGCGACGACGAGGGTGTCGCCGAACGGCCGCGCGTGTGCGCGGTTGTGCACGAAGCCCGCGACGGCGCCGAGCAGGACCGGCGTCCCGAGGAACAGGGCGGTGCCGTAGCCGCGCGCGACGTAGATGCTGAACGCGACCAGCGCGAGCGCGAGCGCGACCGCGACGGCGACCGCGACGAGCGCGCTGCGCAGGCGCGCATCGTACGGCTCCGCGTCGAGCGCGAGCTCCTCGGCGGCCGCCGCCGCGAGCTCGCCCCGCGCCGGAGCGCTCGGCGCGCACGCGAGGTAGAGCATGAACGGGTAGTTCGCGAGCGGCACGAGGAAGAGCAGCCCCGCCCATGGGCTGTGGCCGGCGTCCCACGCACGGCGCACGCTCATGCTCACGCCGATCCACAGGAACGGCAGCGTCCAGAGCGCGAGTGCGAGATCGAGCCACACCGGCGCGCCCGCGAGCTTCGCCTGGCGGACCGCCCAGAACGGTGCGAGGTAGTCGAACGGCGTCCAGAGCGCGCCCGTCGCGAGCCGGATCGCGAGCGCGTCGACCCCGTACTTCAGCGCCATCAGGCCGAAGCCGACGAGCGCGTACGCGCGCCGGCCGACGCGGCCGCGCAGCGTGAACGGGAGCACGAGCGGCCGGGGACGCGCGCGGGCCGGACCGTTCGCGGCGGTCATCGCCGGATCGTACCCGGCCGCGGGGGACACCCGCAGCGGCGCCCCCGTCCCGAATCCGGGACGCGAGGACGCGTTCGGGGCCCGCGGGGCGACTGCGTGGCCAGTTCCGAGCCTCGACGCGCGATGAGGTGGATACCCGAGGGAGAGCACGTGTCCATCGCTCGTGTCGCCGCGATCCGCGCGGCGTCGCCGCGGTCCCCCCCCGGACGAGGCCGCGTGCCCCTCACGAGGGTTCGTCGATTGTCCCGTTCCCCCAACCACGGCTCCGGTCCGCACCGCGACCAGCTCCGACGGCTGAAGGAGGTCCAGCTCCGTCAGCTCCAGTTCCGCAGGCGCACGCTCGGCGAGGCGCACCCGGGCACGCTGCAGAGCATGGACACCCTGGCCGAGACGCTCTCGGCCCTGGGCGAGCTCGAGCGCGCGCGCTCGCTCGTCGAAGAGGCACTGCACGCGCGCGAGGAATCGCTCGGCCGCCAGCACCCGGCGGTGACCGAGACTGCGTGGACGCTGTTCCACACCCTCGATCGGCTGGACGAGAGCGCGGCGTTGCGCGCCGTCCACGCGCGCCACCTCGCGTGGCTCGCCGGCTCCGATCCGAGCCAGCTCGAAGACTCCCAGCGGCGCATCCGCGACTGGATCGTCCTGATCCCGAAGGGTCGCTTCGGCGACCCCGCGAACGCCTGACCGGCCGCCAAGGCGGCCGGCTGCCCCCATCGCGCCGACCGCCCCGGATCGCCGGGGGGAGCCTGATAGACTGCGCGGCTCGCGCCGCGCGTTCTCTCGAGCCCCTCCGGCGGTCCACTTTTCACGCCAGCAGACCATCACGCCAGCACACCAGCACACCAGCACGCCAGCACGCCGGCACGCCAGCACGCCGGCACGCCAGCGCGCCGGCACGCCAGCGCACCGGCGGCACAGCAGCGTCATGAAGAGCCTCCTCCCGCTCGCTCTCGGCCTCGCGGCCGCCCTCGCGCTCGCGCGTGCGCCTCGGGCGGACGAGCTCGAGCTGCACTTCCTCGACGTCGGCCAGGGCGCGTCGACCTTCGTGCGCGGGCCCGACGGGACGAGCGTGCTGATCGACGGCGGCAACCCGGGCGACGGCCTGGCGATCGTGCGGCCGTACCTGCTCTCGCTCGGCGTCACCGACCTCGACTACTCGGTGATGACGCACTGGCACAGCGACCACTACGGCGGCTTCGACGAGGTCTTCGACGCGGGCATGAAGCCCGACGTCGCGGCGTACGACCGGGGCGACTTCCAGAAGCCGAGCGGGGCCCAGGTGACGCAGTACCTCGCGTCGGTCGCCGGGGTGCGTCAGACGCCGCCGCTCGGACTCGTGCTGCCGCTGGGGGACGGAGCGACGCTCGAGGTGGTCGCGCTCAACGGCAACACGCCGGCGGGCTTCGTGCCGCTCGGCGGGATCTTCGAGCAGTTCGAGAACGGCTCGTCGATCTGCGTCGTGATCCGCTACGGCGACTTCGCGTGCTACGTCGGCGGCGACGTGACCGCGGGCGGGAACGGTACGGCGGACGTCGAGGGCTTCGTCGCCGCCTACGTCGGCCAGGTCGAGGTCGCGCAGTCGAGCCACCACGGCTCGAACACGAGCTCGTCGCCGGCGGTCGTCGCGGCGCTCGCGCCGAGCCTCGTGATCCACAGCGCCGGGGACGCGCCCGACCTGACGTTCGGCCACCCGACGGCGACGACGACCGACCGCTGGAACGCGCCGCTCGCGTCGCGCACGGTGTGGTGCACGAGCGAGGGCAACCCGAACAGCGCCGCGCGCGGCTTCGGCGTCGCGAACGGGCACGTACGGGTCGTGACCGACGGCGTGCGCTTCACCGCGAGCCGGGCGTCGGGGAGCGAGCGGATGACGTTCGCGACGCACGAGAACGGGGGCATCCCGCCGCTGCCGGGCGCGCTCGCGATCAGCGAGGTCCTCGTCGACCCGGCCGCGGCCGCCGATGCGCGCGGCGAGTGGTTCGAGATCACGAACGTCTTCGGCGGCGGCACCGTCGACCTCGGCGGCCTGCGCGTGACGAACGGGACGCAGACGTTCACGCTCGCGAGTCGCATCCTGCTCGCGTACGGCGAGCGGCTCGTCGTCGGCCGCGACGGGCGCTTCTCGCAGAACGGCGGCTTGTTCGTCGGGCACGGGACGCCGCGCGACCAGTTCGCGCTCGCGAACGGCGGCGCGACGTTGACGCTGCGCAACGTGGCGAGCGAGATCGTCGACGCCGTGACGTGGGGCCCGGGCGGCTTCGCGGTGCAGAGCGGCGTCGCCGCCGAGCGCGTCGACTTGCTCGCGCCCGGCGCCGGCGCGCCGTTCGCGCCGGCGACGAGCCAATTCGCGGGCGCCGATCTCGGCACGCCGTGGCAATGGAACGACGCGGACGCGACGCCGTGGAAGGCCGTCCTGGCCGTCGAGCCGCCGCCGTACGTCGGCGGCGCGCTCACGCTGGTCCTGTCGTCGTACGACGAGCCGGGCAAGCTCGCGTTGCTCGGCCTGTCGCAGTCGTTCTTCCCGCTGACGCCGGCGTTCGGCTTCCAGGTCCCGCTGGCGCTCGACGCGCTCTTCCTCGCGTTCCTGCAGGACCCGCAGGCCGCGGGCGTGCTCGTGGGCGGCGAGCGCACCGTCGTGCTCCCGCTGCCGGCGAACCCGGCGCTCGCGGGTTACACCGGCTTCGGCGCGTTCGTCACCGTCGACCTCGTGGGGAGCGATCTCGTCGGCTCGTCGCTCTCGAACCTCGTCACGTTCACCGTGCAGCCCTGACGCGCGACCGTGGCCGGACGCAAGCGATTCAGCGTGCTGCGCGACCCCGTGCACGGGGACGTGTATCTCACCGAGGAGGAGATGCGCGTGCTCGACACGCCCGAGATGCAACGCCTGCGCGGCGTGAAGCAGCTCGGCACGGCGTACGTCGCGTACCCGGGAGCGGTGCACACGCGCTTCGACCACTCGATCGGCACGCTGCACGTGACGCAGCGGATCATCGAGTCGATCAACCTGAACTTCGGGCTCGATCCGGCGCGCTGCCTCGAGATCAGCGAGGCCGAAGCGCGCGTGATCCGCATGGCCTCGCTCGTCCACGACGTGACGCACATCCCCTTCGGGCACAACATCGAGGACCAGACCGGGCTGTTGCCGCGGCACGATTCGGCGTACCGCTACGAGCGGCGGCTCGCGCCGCAGACGGTGATCGGGAGCGTGCTCGAGGAGCTCGGGCTCCGGCGGGACGTGCTCGCGATCCTGCTCGCCGAGGGCGAGGGGCCGGGCGGGCAGATCCCGCCGTACTGGAGCCAGGTGATGTCCGACACGATCTGCTCGGACATCGTCGACTACCTCGAGCGCGACGCGCACTTCACCGGTCTGCGGCTGTCGATCGACCCGCGCATCGCGAGCCACTTCAAGATCGATCGCAAGAGCGGCAACCTCTACATCGACGTCGCCAAGCGCGACCTCCTGCGCGAGGACATCCTCAGCGAGATCGTGCGGATGCTCGAGGCGCGCTACTACTTCTCGGAGCGCGTCTACTACCACCACGCGAAGGTCGCGGCGGGCGCGCTCGTCGCGCGCGCGGTCGAGCTCGCGCTCGCGGGCGGGGCGATCCGCGAGGAGGACGTGTACGACTGCACGGACGAGTCGCTGCTCGCGCTGCTCGACCGTTCGGTCGAGCGCGCGGACGAGCGCACCGCGCGGCGCGTGCGTGCGCTCGTCGCCCGGCTGCGCGAGCGGCGCCTGCCGAAGCGCGCGTGCGTGTTCCCGCGCTACGAGAACGCGGCGGTGCAGGAGGAACTGGTCGCGCGCTACTTCGACCGCGAGCGCCACGCCGAGCGCGCGGAGGTCGAGGCGCGCATCGCCGACCTCGCGCGCTTCGCGACCGGCCGCGAGGTCGAGATCATCGTGTACTGCCCCGCGGCGCACATGCAGCTCAAGGAGGTCGCGACGCACGTGCGCTGGCCGGGTCACGACGAGGTGCGGCCGCTCGCCGAGTTCTCCGAGCGCGTGCCGCGGCTCGCCGACCTGGAGCGCTCGTACCGCGACCTGTGGAAGTTCTACGTGTTCGCCGACACGCGCGACCCGAAGGTGCTCGCGGCGGTGCAGCGGATCGCGCTCGACGAATTCGTGGGCGCGACGAACGTGTACACGATCGAGGGCGCGTAGGCGGCCCCCCGCCCGACGCTACGCGCCGACGCGCGCGCCGAGGAACGCGCGCAGGCGTGCCGTCGCGTCGGCGAGCTGGTCCATCGAGACCGCGTAGCTGAGTCGCACGTGCCCCTCCTGGCCGAACGCGGCGCCGGGGACGATCGCGATGCCGGCCTGCTCGAGCACGTCCTCGCAGAAGCCCGCGGAGCCGCGCTCGTCGAGGTAGCGGCCGACGTCGGGAAACGCGTAGAACGCGCCGCGGGGCAGCGGCGTCTCGAGGCCCATCGACGCGAGCTCGCCGAGCAGGAACGTGCGCCTGCGGCCGAACTCGGCGACCATCTCGGCGACCTCCGGCGGCTCCTCCACGAGCGCGGCCTCGAGCGCGGCCTGCGAGACCGTGTTCGGCGCGCCGGTCAGTTGGCTGTTGAGCCGCGCGATCGCGGCGGTGACGTCGCGCGGCGCCGCTGCGTAGCCGATGCGGTAGCCGGTCATCGCGAACGCCTTGCTCGCTCCGTCGATCACGATCGTCCGCGCGCGCGTCGCGCGGTCGAGCGAGACCGGGCTGACGGCGGGCTCGCCCTCGTAGACGAGGCGCCGGTAGATCTCGTCGGAGATCAAGAAGAGGTCGCGCTCGCCCGCCAGGGCGGCGACCCCCTCGGTCTCGGCGCGCGTCCAGACGTAGCCGGAGGGGTTGCTCGGCGAGCAGAACAGAAGCCCCTTGGTGCGCGGGCCGCACGCGGCGCGCAGCGCGGCGACGTCGGGGCCGCCGTGCGCGGTGGGGGGGACCTGGACCGCGCGGCCGCCGGCGAGCGTGATCAGCTCGAAGTAGCTGACCCATGCGGGCACCGGGACGAGCACCTCGTCGCCGTCTTCGACCAGCGCGAGCAGCGCGGACGAGAGCGCGTGCTTGGCGCTGTGGCAGACGGCGACCTCGGCCGGCTCGAACGCGACGCCGCGCGTCGCGCTCAGGTGGGCGGCGACCGCGGCGCGCACGGACGCGGAGCCGGCGGCGGGCGTGTAGCGCACGTCGCCGCTCTCGATTCGGGCCGCCGCGACGCGCCGGACGCGCTCGGGCGCCGGGAAATCGGGCTCGCCGACCGCGAGGTTGATGACGTCGCGGCCCGCCGCGATGAGCTCTTTCGCGCGCGCGTCGAGCGCGAGCGTGAGCGAATGGGAGATCGCCTGGACCCGTCCGGAGAGACGCATGGGGTCCTGATTCTCGGATCGCGCCGAGCCGGGTCAAGCTTCCGCGCCAGCCGGGGAAGACGCGCGCCGTTCCGTCGTCCCCCCGGCGCGGGGCTCGCTCACAGCCTAGAATCCGGCCCCGCTCCCCCCCGGCCACTCCGCATGAAGCGACGCATCCTCCGCATCCTGCTCGTCACGCTGCTCGTCGTCCTGTTCACGGGCTACTTCGCGTTCTCGACGTTCCTGTTCAACCCGCTCGAGGGCAGCTACGGCGCCGACGTGTCGGTCCTCGTGCCGCGCTCGGTCGACTACTTCGTCGCCAAGGCGAATCTCGCCGAGGACTTCGAGGGCTTCCCGCAGCTCGCGATCGCGGACGAGCTGCAGGCGACCGCCGGCGGCCAGATGCTGCTCGCCTCCGAGGAGTGGCAGGAGCTGATGCGGTCCTCGGGCGTGCAGGAGGCGCTCGCGGAGCTGCGGGCGGGGCTCGCCCAGCTCGAGGTCGAGGTCGAGCTCCTCGACGTGGTCGGCGGCGAGGATCTGGCGATCGCGGGGACGTTCCGGGGCCACGAGCTGGTCGACGCGGACTGGGTCGCGTACGCGCGGCTGTCGTGGATGGGCAAGCTCGGCGTCGCGCTCCTGCCGCATCTCGACCTGTCGGGGCACGGGATGGCGGCGGCGGAGGACGGAGACCTGCTCACGCTGAGCGGCGGACAGCTCCCGCGGCCGCTGCACCTGCTGCGCATCCTCGACGTGCTCGTCGTCGGGACGAGCGCCGAGCACGTGCGGACGGCCGCGCAGCTCGAGGAGCGCAAGGGCGAGGACTCGCTCGGCCGCAGCGCGCGCTACCACGACTACATCGAGACGTTGAACACGCGCGCGGGCGACGAGGTCGAGTTCTTCGTCGATCTGCGCGCGCTCGGTCGCACGGTCGGCTGGGACGGGGACGTGCCGCAGCGCCAGGGCGGGGGCGTCGTGCCGTCGATCCTCGCGCGCTTCGTGCACGCGTCGGTGCTCAACGAGCTCACCGGCGTGCTCGCGTTCGCGGGCGGGCCGCGGCTCAACGTCCACGCCGAGCTGTCGTCGGAGGACCTGACGGCCGAGCAGAGGCGGATGTACCGGCTGAGCTCGTTCGGCCGCGAGGAGGTGAGCGAGCTGGCGAGCTTCGCGCCGGCGGACGCGGTCGTGTTCGCGGCCGGGCGCCTGCACGTGGGGGACGTGCTGACGGCGATCCGCGAGTCGCTCGAGCCGGCGACGCGCGAGCTGCTCGACGACAACGCCCGCGCGGTGTGGGGCTACGCGGACGCGGGGCCGCTCCTCGTGCAGATCGCGTCGGGGTTCAAGACGCGCGTGGCGTTCGTGACGCGCGAGAACGACTTCGTCGACCCGACCGAGAAGGCGCCGCTCTCCGACGGCCGGCCGGTGTACGCGTGGGCGCTGATCCTCGAGATCGACGACGAGTCCAAGATCGACGAGCTGCGCACGAAGGTGACGGCGAATCCGCGGCAGTTCGGCATCCAGAGCCGCGTCCCGACCGACAGCGGCGTGTACTCCAACCAGGTGCGCGGCGGCTACGTCGTGTTCGAGTACCACCATCCGATGGTGCCGGGCACCGGCCACCTCTCGAGCGTCGTGCTCGGGAACTGGTTCCTGCTCAGCAACTCGCACCTGATGCTCGAGCGCGTGCTCAACACCTACGGCGACACGGAAGGCCGTTGGCCGCGGCTCGCCGACGAGTCCGCGTTCCGCTCGATCGTGGGCGGCGAAGGCCTCCTGAGCACGAGCGCGATCGTCTACTACAACCCGCGCGAGGGCGCGGCGACGCTGCGCCAGATCCAGAAGGAGCGCGCCCGCAACGAGGTCTTCATCGACTGGAACGTCGAGCGCCCGCGCCTCGAGAAGAAGATCGCGAAGGAGCACTTCCCCAACGGCATCCCGCCGACCGGCCAGGCGCAGTTCGACGTGATGGTCGACGAGGAGGCGGTCCGCTTCGAGCAGGAGTTCAAGGACCAGCACTCCGCCCGCCTCTACGCGAAGTACGAGCGCGAGATCGTCTACCAAGAGATGGCCCGCGCGATGGTCCTCCAAGTCGCCCTGGACCCCAAGCGCATCGACCTCTTCGCCCGCGCCCTGATCCCCCTCGACTGACCGACC
>CAZGTQ010000009.1:0-6083 GCA_964528575.1 uncultured Planctomycetaceae bacterium
GCGGCATCGCGCGATTGCGAGTATCGGGAACAGGGCAGGCAGCTACTCCGTCTGGAATGCCCGGCTCTCTGAGCCGGGTCTGGAATGCCCGGCTCTCTGACCCGGTTTGGAATGCCCGGCTCTCTGTCCCGCACAAACGAACCCGCTCCGACCGGACTGGACACCCCTCGCGTAGGATCGACGCAACGGCGTCGGCTCGCAGGGGACGTCCTGGCGAGGAACACGGGCCGCGTTCCGTTCAGCACCCAAGTACGAGGAAGGCAGTTTCGAATGAAAGTCATCCCGCAGTGCACCGCGGCACTCGCCGTGCTCGCCCTGGCCGGCGCGCTCGGTGCCCAGTTGGAAGTGAAGCCCGTCACGGGGCCCGTGCAACACTTCGGGCTCGACTGGGACACCGGGACGGTGTACCCGATCTCCGGCCCGACCGCCGACGGCGAGGTCGTCACGCACTCCAACGTGACCCTCTCGGGTCAGTACGGCATCCCGACGCCCGCCCAGATCTACATGGACTGGCAGGTCAAGAGCGGCGCTCAGACCGGCGACATCACGACGTTCGACTTCGGCTACGCGACGACCGCGCTCGATCCTGCTCAGGGCGGTCCCGGCGCGCGCCTCCGCGTCGTCCTGTTCGAGGGCACGCTGGGCAACTGCGCCCCGACCGATCCCGGCGTCCAGAAGTTCGCGCGCACGTTCACCGGCCTGCCCGGATCGCCCGACGGGATCGTCGCGCCGGCGTTCCTCATGACGATCACGCCCCCGAACCAGATCAACCTCGCGGACGGCCCGATCGGCATCGCGTACGGCCTCGGCGACGGCGTCACAGGGCCGCTCTTGATCACGGTCGGCGCCGACGGCACCGGGAACGTCGACCAGCTCGACATCTACATCAACAACTTCAACAACTGCGCGAACACGACCTCGTTCTCCACGGCCGGCATCGCGTCCTTCTACCTCGAGGTTCGCGAGGACGACGGGCTGAGCGCCAAGGCGACGGTCCGCAACGGGACCGGCGTCAACGCCGCCGCCTTCGCGTCCGTGACGTTGCCGTTCATCGGCACGAGCTGGGACTCGACGATCGTGCTGCCGAGCGCGGAGTACCCCGCCTCGATCGTCGCGATCGGCGGAGCCGTGCCTCCGGGATTCGTGCCGCAGCCGTTCCCGTTCGGCGTGGGTGAGCTCTTGCTCGACCTCACGCTGGGCTTCCCGACGCTCGTCGTGGCGGGCACGACGCACTCGATCCCGGTGCCGAACAACCTGGCGTTCTTGGGCGTGCCGCTCTCGACGCAGGGCATGCGCGTGCGCTTCATCCCGAACGTGATCTTCGCGATCGAGCCGCTCAACGCGATCGACCTCGGTCTGGGTAACTAGCGGCCGGAACACGGCCTCTGGCAACTAGAGGCCGGACACGGCCTCTGGCAACTAGCGGCCGGAACACGGCTTCTGGGCGGCACTCGTCTCTCGCGGCGGGCCGCGGCGTCTGATGGCGCCGCGGCCCGCCCGCGTTTCCGTGAGCTGCCCGGCGGCGCCGCGCTACGCTGGCCGCGCCCCGCCCGAGCCCGCTCCGACTCTCCGGGCGGGCGAAGTCGCCAAGAAACGCCGCGGCCACGCCGTTCGCCCGCCATGAGCCTCACCCGCGCGCTGACGACCGCTCTCGTCCCTCTGGTCGCGATCCTCGCCACGGCGCTCCTCCCGGCCCGGAGCGCGCCCGCTGCCACGCACGCGGCCGACGAGTACGCCGAGCTGCGCGCCCGGGCCGAGGCGCTGCACGAGACGGGCTCGTACGCCCGCGCGCTCGAGCTGTACGAGCAGGCCGCGGAGCTCGAGCTCGAGCCGGCGCAGCGTCTGTGGGTGCGCTTGCGCCGCGCCGACTGCGCCTGGCGCTCGGCGGCGTCGAGCGAGAATCCCGACGCGACGCAGGTCGAGCTCGCGCGGGCCGCGCTCGAAGAGCTGGCGCGCGAGCTCGAGCCCGACAAGGAACGCACGTGGGCCGAGGTGCAGGAGTCGCTCGGCGACCTCGCCTGGGACCGCCAGCGCGGCCAGAACCAGCACGTCGCGTGGCCGTACTACCGCGCCGCGCTCGCCTGGTGGGGCGGCTCGACCGAG
This sequence comes from uncultured Planctomycetaceae bacterium, assembly GCA_964528575.1. Classification (GTDB taxonomy): domain Bacteria; phylum Planctomycetota; class UBA1135; order UBA1135; genus CAZGTQ01. The sequence goes on from CAZGTQ010000009.1 coordinate 2,104, forward strand.
CTCGATCTGGCGCGCGAGCGCTACCTCGAGATCGTCTGGACGATGGCGCGCCCCGCGTGGTACCGCGCCCAATGGAGCTACGGCTACTACGGCAACTGGATCGACGGGGACATCCTGGAGAACGCGGTCGAGATCGCGCGCACCGAGGCCGACCGCGCGCGCGCCCACTACCTGCTCGCGCAGTCCTGGGGGCGCGCCGACGTGCGCCAGCGCGCGCGCGTGGTCGGGCACTACGAGCAGGCGATCGCGCTCGGCCGGGGGACGAGCACGTACGACGACGCGCTGTACGCGCTCGCGAGCTGGTGGGAGTCCCAGGGCGAGTGGACGGTGGGCAAGGACGGCCAGTGGAGCAGCGCGGTCGACTATGTGCGCGCCGTCACGCTGTACCGCCGCCTCGTCTCCGAATTCGGCGAGGGCGAGTCGCGCCATCGCGACGACGCGCTGCGGCGCATCGAGGAGCTCACGGGCGCGAAGGTCGGCTCGAGCGTCGACCACGTGTTCCTCCCGGGATCGAAGATCCAGTACCGGCTCGAATGGCGCAACGTCGAGCGCGTCGACCTCGCGCTGTATGCGGCGGACCTGACGCGCGATGTCGGGTTCGGCGACGGCGACATCGGGGCTTCGAGCTGGCTGAGCGAGCTCGACGCGAAGAAGCTCGAGCGCGTGCGTTCGTGGAGCCACGCGACCGGCGACGAGGGCGAGCACGTTCCGGGCGCCGAGTCGCTCGTGCTCGAGGGCGAGCTCGCGCCGGGCGCCTACCTGCTCGAGGCGACGGCGCGCGGCGCGAGCGCGCGCGCGTTCGTGCTCGTCTCCGACGCCTCGCTCGTGCTGAAGTCGACGCACGACACGGCCGTCGTCTGGTTCAGCGACGCGACCGACGGCGAGCCGATCGCCAAGGCGGACGTGACCTTGTGGGAGCGCTACCACGCGGACAGCCGCTGGCGCTGGCGCGAGCGGCGCGCGACGACCGACGCCGACGGGCTCGCGCGCTTCGACGTCGGGACGCGCGACGGCTCCCACGTCGAGCTCTTCGTCGCCGCGCGCTCCGGCGCGCGCCAGGCGTTCACCACGAGCGGGACGCCGTACCGCCACGGCCGCGCCGGCTGGCGCATCTACGCGACGACCGACCGGCCCGCGTACCGCCCCGGCGACCTCGTGCGCTGGAAGATCACCGCGCGCACGTACGACGGCGACGTGTACTCGACGCCGGCGAACGAGACCCTGCGCTACCGCCTGCACGATCCGCGTGGCGCGCAGATCGAGGAGGGCGAGCTCGCGCTCAACGCGTTCGGCTCCGCGTGGGGCGAGATCGAAACCGACGAGACGCGTCCGCTCGGCGAGTACACGATCCACTTCGAGCGGCCCCGCGCCGGGCACGTCGGCGGGACGACGCTCTACCGGCTCGAGGAGTACAAGCTGCCCGAGATGCAGGTGAGCGTGAGCGTGGCCGAGGAGGACGGCCGGCCCAAGCTCTTCCGCGTCGGCGACGAGGTCGAGGTCGAGATCGAGGCGGAGTACTACTTCGGGGGCCCGGTCGCGGACGCCGTCGTCGAGGTGCTCGTCTACCAGCGGCCGTACTGGCACCACTGGGTCGAGCCGCGCCGTTTCCCCTGGTTCTACGACGATCGCAGCTCGTCGATCCGCTGGTGGGGCGGCCCGGGCGAGCTGCGCGAGCAGAAGACGCTGCGGACCGACGCCGAAGGCCGCGCGCGCCTCGCGTTCCAGACGCCGCCCGACGCGAATCAGAGCCTCGAGTACACGTTCGAGGTGCGCGTGACCGACGCCTCGCGGCGCGAGGTGACGAAGACCGAGACGGTGCGCGTGACGCAGCAGGCGTACTTCGTGCACCCCGAGCTCGACCACCGGCTCTTCCTCCCCGGCGACGAGGTCGAGGTCAATTTCACGGCGGTCGACGCGAACCGCAATCCGGTCTCGGCTCCCGGCGCCGTGCGCGTGACGCGCGAGCAGTGGGTCGAGATCTGGCGCGATCCGAACGGCCGCCAGGTGACGGGCGAGGAGCTCGAGCGGCTGCGCGCGAAGCCCGGGCCGTTCCCGCCGCCGTCGGAGGCCGGGTGGGAGCTGGTGTCGCGCGCCTACGTCGAGCGCGAGGTCGTGCACACCGCCGCGCTCGAGACCGACGCCGAGGGACGTGCGAGCACGCGCTTGGTCGTCGCGAAGGACGGCTTCTACCGCGTCACGTGGACCGGCCGCGACGAGCGCGGCGACCCGATCGCCGGCGAGACGACGTTCTGGACGTGCACGAGCCGGACGAGCGAGCTCGGCTACCGCAGCGGCGGCGTCGAGATCGTCGTCGACAAGGACACGTTCCGCGCCGGCGACGAGGCGCCGGTGATGCTGTCGGTCGCGAACAGCAACCGCTGGGTGCTCTTCACGGTCGAATCGAGCGAGATCCACGACGTGCGCGTCGTGCACGTGTCGGGCAACGTGAAGCTCCTGAAGCTGCCGATCGGCGAGAAGCACGTGCCGAACGTCTTCCTGAGCGCGGTCGCGCTCGACGGGGGCCAGGTGCAGAGCCACCACGTCGAGGTGATCGTGCCGCCGGTCGATCACTTCCTCGACGTGACGGTGAGCGCCGACGCCGAGGAGTACCGGCCCGGGGACACCGGCACGCTCGAGATCGTCGCGAAGGACGTCGACGGCCGGCCGGTCGCGTCCGAGCTCTCGCTCGCGGTCGTCGACGCGTCGGTCCTGGCGATCCAGCAGTCGTACGCGCTCGACCCGCGCCAGTTCTTCTTCGGCGAGAAGCGCTCGCTGAACGTCCACACGCAGGCGACCGCGTTCCACTCGACATATGCGCGCCTGATCGAGGGCGAGAAGGGCGAGATCGTGCTCGACGCGCAGGCCGCCTGGGGCAGCGAGGGCGACGTGCAATACGACGAGCGCTTGCAGGACCGGGAGGAGGCGAGCGTGGGCGGGATCGAGCTGCGCGCCGCCGGCCGCGGCGGCTCGAAAGCGGCCGCGGAGAGCTCGGACTACTTCCTCGGTGACTCCGACGCGATGGCGCCGGCGAGCGCGCCCAATCCCGAGCCCTCCGGCGCGCTCGCGGACGTCGTCGTGCGCACCGACTTCCGCGAGACCGCGCTGTGGGTCCCGGACGTGACGACGGACGCCGACGGCCGCGCGACGGTCGACGTGACGTATCCCGACAGCACGACACGCTGGGAGACGACGGTGCGCGCCGCCGACACGGGCGCGCGCTTCGGCCAGGGCAGCGCGACCACGCGCACGAGCATGCCGCTGCTCGTGCGCCTGCAAGCGCCGCGCTTCTTCGTCGTCGGCGACGAGATCGTGCTCTCGGCGAACCTCAACAACAACACCGAGGCGCCGCTCGAGGTCACGCCCGAGCTCGCCTCGCAGGGGCTCGAGCTCGTCGGCTACGTCGTCGACGGCGCGTTGCGCAGCGGCGACGTCCCGCCGCTCACCGTGCCGGCGGGCGGCAGCGAGCGCGTCGACTGGCGCGTGCGCGTCACCGAGCCGGGCACGGCGCGCGTGCGCGTGACAGGCCGCTCGGCGGAGCACGCCGACGGGATGGAGCGCGCGTACGAGATCTGGCCGCACGGCGTCGAGTCGCAGGTCGCGACCGCAGGCAAGTCGACGGGCCCCGAGGCGGCGTTCGTCGTGTCGCTCCCGGCCGAGCGCGCGCCCGGCAGCACGCGCTTCGAGGTGCAGGTCGCGCCGAGCCTCGCCGTGACGATGCTCGACGCTCTGCCGTACCTCGTCCGCTATCCGTACGGCTGCACCGAGCAGACGCTGAGCCGGTTCCTGCCCGCCGTCGTCGTCGCGCAGACGCTCGCGGACCGCGGGCTCTCGGCCGAGGACGCGATGGAGCGCGTCTTCGGCGGCATCGAGCGCGCGCACGTCGATCGGACGCATCCCCAGGAGCGCGTCTCGCTCGCGCGGCTCGACGAGGTCGTCGCGAAGGGGCTGACGCGGCTGGCGGACTTCCAGCACGCGGACGG
>CAZGTQ010000010.1:0-2902 GCA_964528575.1 uncultured Planctomycetaceae bacterium
CCGCGGTAGGCCTCGCCGTGCAGACCCCGCGCGGGCACGCCGGCGTCGAGCATCTTGGTGTTGGGCGAGGCGGTCTGCAGGAGGTGGAAGATGTGCAGGCGCAGGATGCGCTGGGTGCGCTCGCCGCCGTCCTCCAGCGCGATGTCGAAGCGCTGCCACAGGTGGCGCCAGGCGAGCGCGTGGCTCGCGGCGAGCGCGGCGAAGTCCGGCGCGCGCGCGCACGCTCCGAGCGCCGCCTCGCCGCACTCCGCGATGGCGCGGTCGCGCGAGGTGTGCAGCGCCACGACCTTCTCGATGCGCAGCGACTCGCCCTTGTTCAGCTCGAGATAAAGCCTGCGCCCGGCGTAGCCGGGCGCCACCCGCTCGCGCGCCTGGCACGGGCGGTCGAGCCGCGTGCGCGCGGCGAGCGCGACTTCCAGCCGCGACTGCAGGGTGCGCACCTTCAGGAACACCGTGTCCGCCGCCGCCGGGCGCGCTTCGAGCGGCTCGAGGTGCCTGCGCGCGAGGTCGCGGTAGCGCGCCACGCCCGCGTTCTCGACGCGAGCGTCGAGCGCGCTCGCCACTTCGAGCGGTCCGCTCCAGTCCTCGGCGGTGATCACGCTCTCCAGCGCCGCCAGGTGCGGCTCAGCCATGTGCACGAGGCGCCGCTCGTCGAAGCGCGTGTGGCGCCCGGCGGCGTCGCGAAAGCGCACGTGGCGCTCGAGGATGCCGCAATCGAGGTGCAGCGCCTGGCGGTACTCGAGGATCTCGACCGCCTTCAGGTCGAACCAGTCGGATTCCCCGAGGCGAAAACCGAGCGGCAGCCAGTTGGGCAGGTTGACGAGGTCCTCGTTGTCCACCCGGCGCCCGGCGATCTCGGTGGCCTGCTGGTCGTAGCCGCCGGCGAGGTAGGTGCCGGGATAGTGGAACTCGCCCGCCGCGGCCTCCGGCGCCGCGCCGCGGGTGGCGAAGTAGCCGTTGCCCAGAGTGCACAGCGCCTCGCGCAGGCGCTCTTCCCCGGGCTTGAATTCGCGGTACTCGAGGCTCCAGCTCACGCGAGCGCCGCGAGAAAATCGCGCACCGCGGCCGTATCGGGAAGCACATAGCGCGCGGCGGTGGGCTGAGGCGCCTCCTGCACGGCGATGCCCACGCCGCGGCCCTCGAGCGCGCGGAACGCGTCCTCGTCGGTGACGTCGTCGCCGATGTACACCGGCAGCGCGTCGGCGAGGCCGAGGGCTTCGATCAGCCACAGCACCGCGCGGCCCTTGTCCCAGTCCACCGCCGGCTGCAGCTCGTACACCATCTTGCCGGCGGTGCGGCGCAGCCCCGGGTGGCGCGCGAGCGCGTGCGCCACGGCGTCGGCGACCGCCGGCCGGTCGGACTCGCGCGCGCGCCGGTAGTGCACGGCGAGCGTGAAGCGCTTGCGCTCGAGCTGCACGCCCGGCAGGCCCGCCGTCTCGCGCGCCACCTCGTCGGCGGCGGCGGTGAGCTGCGGCGCGGCCGTCGCCGCGGCCTGGTGCTCGCGGGCGCCCGCGGGCCCCGCGATGTCGAAGCCGTGGCAGCCCGCGTAGGTGAGGTCGGCGAGGCCTACGCGCTCGCGTACGTCGGCGAGATCGCGCCCGCTCACGATGGCGACCGGATAGCGCGCCGCCACGCGCCGCAGCACCTCGCGCGTCGAGCCGTCGAGTACCGCGGCCTCGGGGCGCTCCACGATCGGCGTGAGCGTGCCGTCGTAGTCGAGGAACAGGGCGAGGCGGCGTCCGGCCGCCTGGCGCAGCAGGGCTTCGGGCGTAGGGCGGTTCATGCGTCGAGCTCCAATTCGCCGAGATCGCGCACCACGAGCGTCGCGCCGTGCTCGCGCAGCGCCTCGGCCTGTGCGGCGCGATCCATGCCGATGACCGCGCCGAAGCCGCCGCGGTGCGCGGCCTCGACGCCGGCGAGGGCGTCCTCGACCACCGCCGCGCGTCTGGGCGCGACGCCGAGCGCTTTTGCGGCATGCAGGAAGGTATCCGGCGCCGGCTTGCCGGCCAGCCCGAGGCGCGCCGCGTCGTTGCCGTCGACACGCGCGTCGAACAGATCGTGGATTCCAGCGGCCTGCAGCACCGCGTCCGCGTTGCGGCTGGCGGTCACCAGCGCGACACGCACGCCCCGCCGGCGCAGCGCGCGGATCAGGTCGAGCGTGCTCTGGTAGACCTCGACGCCCCGCGTCACGCGCTCGAGGAAGAGCCTGTTCTTGCGCTCGCCGATGTCGCGCACCTCGGCCTCGCCCGCGACGATGCCGCGCGCGGCGAGGAAGTCGCGGATGCCGTGTTCGCGCGGCTTGCCGTCGACGTAGCGCAGGTAATCGGCCACGGGATCGAAGGGCAGGGGCGCAAACGCCTCCTGCCACGCCTGGGCATGGACCTTCGCGGTCCGCGTCACCACGCCATCGAGGTCGAAGATCACGGCATCGATCCCGTCGAGCGCCGAAGTCACCGTCCGCCGGCCACGATCTCGATCGTCGCACCGTCGCGCAGTGCGTCGGACGGGTAGACGATCACCCGGTCGCCGGCCTTGAGCCCGTCCTCGACCATCGCTTCGGCGCCGTTACGCCGCGGCACCCGGACGGGGCGCTGCACCGCGCGATCGCCGTCCGCGACGAATACCGCCCAGCCCTCGCCGTCGCGAAACAGCGCTCCCACCGGGACCTTGACCACGTCCTCCTCGCGGTGCGTGACGATGTGCGCCTCCACGCGGAACGCATCCCCAAGGGTCCACACCTGGTCCAGCGGCCCGGCGAAATCGAGCACCACGTTGACGCGCTGCTCCTCCACGCCGAGCGCCGAGACCTTGGTGAAGGCGGCGGGCTCGACCAGGCGCACCAGCGCCGGCACCGGCGCCACGCCCTGGCCGAGCTCGACGCGCGCCGGCATCCCCGGGCGAA
>CAZGTQ010000011.1:0-23637 GCA_964528575.1 uncultured Planctomycetaceae bacterium
GCCGAGCTTGCGCGCCTTGAGCTCGGTGCAGCGGCGCGAGAGGCCGAGCATGCGCGCCGATTGGCGCAGCCCGATGCCCGACGCGAGCAGTCGGAAGAGCTGCGCGTTGAGGTCGGGCCGGTGGTCGCCGCGGTCCATGCGGAACGTCTGGCGCGAGAACGTGCGCTCGCACGTCTTGCAGACGAAGCGCGGGATCGGATGGGGCCGGCACTTGGCGCGGTAGGAGCCCGCGCGCTGGTAGAAGCCGGGTACGGGACGGGCGAAACGGGGGCACTCGCGATAGGGGCATCGGGGCGGTTGGAACATCGTAGATCTCCTCGTGTTGGCGCAGGCGGAGGGCCTGCGCGCACGGGGGATCGCCTGGAAGTGCCGACGGTCGCGCTCTTCGAGCGGTTTCTTTGCTCGGGACCGACACGCAACCGAGCCAGTTCTATGCTGTGCGGCTGTTCTGACGCCTGTCCCCAGTCCGATCTCCGCCCGTGGCCGACACCGTTCGCGTTCGATTCGCTCCGAGCCCCACCGGCCGTCTTCACATCGGCGGGGCGCGTACCGCGCTCTTCAACTGGGCGTACGCGCGCCACGTCGGGGGCGTCTTCCTCTTGCGCGTCGAGGACACCGATCGCGAGCGGTCGCGGGCCGAGTACGAGGCCGCGATCTTCGAGGGTCTGCGGTGGCTCGGGATCGACTGGGACGAGGGGCCGGACGTCGGCGGATCGTATGGGCCCTATCGGCAGACGGAGCGGGCGGAGCGCCATGCGGAGTACGCCGAGCGGCTGCTCGGGTCCGGCTGGGCCTACCGCTGCTTCTGCTCGAGCGAGCGGCTCGAGGCGCTGCGCGAGGAGCAGACGGCGCGCAAGCAGACCCCGGCGTACGACAAGCTCTGCCGCGACCTCGCGGCGGACGAGGCGGGGGCGCGGGCTGAGCGGGGGGAGCCGTTCGTGCTGCGCTTCGCGGTCCCGGAAGGCCAGACGCGCTTCACCGACCTGATCCGCGGGCCGGTCGCCTTCGACAATGCCGAGGTCGACGACTGGGTCCTCGTGCGCGCCGAGGGCTCGCCGACCTACAACTTCGTGGTCGTGTGCGACGACGCGGACATGGCGATCACGCTCGTCTGCCGCGGCGAGGAGCACCTGACGAATACGCCCAAGCAAGTGCTCCTCTACGAGGCGCTCGAGCTCGAGCCGCCGCAGTTCGCGCACCTGCCCCTCATGTTGGGCACCGACGGCAAGAAGCTCTCGAAACGAACCGGCCACACGGCTCTTCAGGAGTACCGCGACGAGGGATACCCGCCCGAGGCGGTGCTCAACTTCCTCTCGCTCCAGGGGTGGTCACTGGACGGCGAGACCGAGGTGTTCTCGATCGATCGACTCGTCGAGCACTTCGAGCTCGGGGACGTGTCGAAGGGCGGGGCCGTGTTCGACCCGGACAAGTTCCTGTGGCTCGCCGGCGAGTACGTCCGCGCCGACACGCCCGCTCGCCTGGCCGAGCGCTGCTTGCCGTTCGTCTTCGGCGCCGGGCTGACGACCACGGAGGATCTCCAGGGTCGCGGCGACTGGTTCGAGCGCGTCGTCGCCACCGAGCAGGAGCGCATTCGGCTGTATTCCGAGCTCCCGGCCCGCATCGCGTACCTGTTCGCGTCCGACGACGCGGTCGCGTACGAGGACGACGCGGAGAGCAACGCGAACAAGCACGATCCCGCCGCCCGGCTCGCCGCCTATCGCGCTTGGCTCGCCCCGCGCCTCGAGAGCGGAGCGACCGTCGACGCGCCGGCCTTGCGCGACGCGACCAAGTCCTGGATCGCGGACAACGGCCTGAAGTTCCCCGCGCTCTTCCAGCCGCTGCGCTGCGCTCTCACCGGCCGCGCCGGCGGCCCCGACCTCTTCGACGTGATGGCGCTGCTCGGCCCCCGGAGCACCCTCGCGCGCATCGACGCGGGGATCGCGCGGCTGCGCTGAACGGGGCGCGCGAACGGGGCAGCGACCGCAGCGGAGAGCGACGCCCGCGGTCCGCAGGCGCGGAGGGTGGGGCCGGCGGGCCCGCGCGCGCGCCTGTTGGCCGCGCCGTCCTCCGGCCTCGAAGGGATGCGTGTCCCTGACGCGCCGCAGGGGCCGCCGTCCGGCTCGCATGCGGCGAGCCCGGAGTGCGCGCCTTGGAACGCGCGCGCCTGGAGAGGGCCGGCCCCGAACGCCCGCCTCAAGCATCGGGCGATTCCCGCCGATGCTCTCGACGCGATGTCGAGCGCGAGCGAGCCCACCGTCGCCTGCGACGAGGCGCGCGCCGACCTTGGCGTGTTCCTCGAGCGCGGCCTCGACCCCGCGCGTTCGCGCGCGATGCGCGCTCATCTGGGCGACTGCCCCGACTGCGCGCTCGTCTACCGCGAGCGCGCCGAGGCGGCCGCACGCGCCGTCCGGCGCCGGCGCACCGAGCGCGAGCTGCCCGCGGCGCCGGGCCCGCGGCCGCCCGCAGGCCTCTTCGGCTTCCTGCCGTTCGGCCGCGCGAGCGCCCGGGGTGCGCGCATCCGTTCACTCGTCCTGCCGGCGCTCTTCGTAGCGCTCTTCACGACGTTCGGCACGCCCGGCCGCGTCGGAGCGCGCCTGCAGCTCGAGTGGATCGACGGCGACGTGCGCGCCGCGGGACGCGCCCTCGGCACGACGCTCGTGGAGCTGCCCGTACGCCGCGGCCACTGGTGCGCGACCGGCTCGACCGGACGAGCGCGCATCGTCGCGCCCGGCGCGACCGCGTGGATCGAGCCGCTCAGCCTCGTGCTCGTCGAGGCGGTCGCCGGCCCGCGGCTGCGCGTCGAACGAGGAGCGCTGCGTCTCGTCGGTCGCGCGCTCGTCACCACGCCCGCCGGCATCGCGCAGGCCGACGGCGCCGTCGCGCTGGCGTTCGACGGCGCCACGCTCTCGATCGCGTGCGAGTCCGGCGAGGCGACGCTCATCAACGCCGCGGGCGAACGGCAGATGAGAGCGGGAGAGCACATCGAAATCGACCTGCTCCCCTAGAGAACTGGCTTCGTTCCGTGTGGGCGGGGTGTCGGAATGGCGCTCCAACCGGCCAAGGGAACGGCGTCGGAGCCGTTTCGGCCCTCGAGGCGGGCCTGCGCAGAGCGGCGAGCGCCGGCGAAGGGCGGGAATCGGGCCCGCGAGCTCGCTCCGCGACGCGCGGCCAGCACGGAACCGAGCCAGTTCCATGGGAAGCTGGGGGGTGGGTAGGCCACACTCGTCGGTCCATCCATGGCACTCGGCGATCCGTTCTTCGACGATCGCGTGGCGTCGCGCGAGGCGGCGGTCGCGCGGCGCGGTGAAGCGAGCTGGGGCGAGCTGATCGCGGTCGCGGTGGCGGCGCTGGTGCTCGCGCTCGGGGCGGGGGGGCGCGCGGTGCACGGGGACGAGCCGACGTGGCTCGCGTTGGGGGAGGCGTTGCGCGAGGGTGGGCTCGGCGGCTTCGGGCGCGCGGCCGTCGCGGCGGCGCAAGAGCGGGGCGAGGTCGCGCTCGGGGGGCCGCTGCTTCCGGCGCTGTTCGCGCTCGCGCCGAGCGTGGGGCTCGAGGCGACTGGGCTCGCGGATCTCGTGTTCGCGGTGCTGCTCGCGGGGATCGGGGCCTCCGCGGTGAGCCTCGCCGCGCGCGTCGGGGCTGCGCCGCTCGCCGTCGGGCTGTCGGCGGCGCTCGGGCCGCTCGGGCTCGTGCTCGTCGGGGTGCGCACGCCCGCGTTCCTGTCGGCAGGGCTCGTCGCGTGCTCGCTCGCGCTCGCCGTGCGCGGCGTGATGCGCGACGCGAGCGCGGCGCTCGTCGGAGCGGGGTTGCTCGGCGCGCTCGCCGCAGTTGCGCACGCGCACGGCCTCGTCGCGCTCGTGCTGCTCGCGGCGACGCCGCTCTTGTGGCGCGGGGGGCGCGCCGGGTTCGTGCCCGCCGGCGTCGCGCTCGGTGTCGTCGTCCTCTGCTCGACCTTCGAGCGGATCGAGACGGGCCGCGTCGGCGCCTTTGCCGCGTTCGGTGCGCTGGGCGAGCGCGACCACGGTGCCGCACTCGCCGCGGCGCTCGGCGGGCTGGGAGGCGCGGCCCTCGGCTGGGTCGTCGCGGCCGCGCTCGCTCCGCGGCGGCTCGCCGCGGCAGTGCTCGGCGACGCGCAGAAGGTCGTGCTCGCACTCGTCGGAGCGCTGATCGGGGTCGCCCTCGTCATGGACGCGACGCTCGTGCGGGATTTCGACCCCGACGGCGTCAACCTCGCGCTGACGTGGCTCGTGCTGCTCGGAGGCGCGATCGTCCTGCTCGCTGCGCTCGGGCCCTGGATGGACGTCGCGGCGCTGCGGCGCGGCGGCGTGCGCGAGTGGCGCGAGCGGCGCGGTCCCGACGCGTGGATCGCGCTCTGGCTCGCGAGCTCGTTCGGCTGCGCCTGGCTCGCGGTGCCCGAGGGCGCGGCACGGCACGCGCTCGTCGCGCTCGTGCCGATGCTGCTCCTCGCAGGAGCGTTCGCCGCACGCCACCTCCCCGGACGCGTCGTAGCGGCCGCCGCGCTCGCGAGCGCGCTCGTCGGAACGACGAGCGCGATCGCCGACGCGCGCGCCGCCCAGGTCGGGCCGCGCATCGCGGCGGAAGTCGCGGCCGAGCTCGGCGAGCACGGCCTGTGGACGTTCGGGCGCACGCGCGCGTGGGGCGACGGAGCCGTGCGCTGGCACCTCGAGCGCGCCGGAGTGCGACGCGCCGAGCTGCCCGTGCGGCCGGGCGACCGCATCTTGCGCAACGCGTCGATGCGCGCGCACGCGCCGCGGGAGAGCGAATCCCTGCTCGTCTTCCGCGTTGAGAAGTCGTGGTCGGACCCGTGGCCGGTGCGCCTGCAGGCGCCCGCAGCCGGCGCGGGATTCTGGAGCTGCGACGCGGGCTTCCTGCCGTTCGCGATCACGGACGAGGTGGTCGAGACGCTGCGCGTCTTCGACGTGCGCGAGCCGTGAGAGGGAGCCGCCGGAGCCCCCGGAGCGGGGGACTCAGCGGTTGAGCACGTCCTCGAGATCCGGGCTCGCCGTCGTCAACCGCACGCCGCGGTGCAGGCCGCCGGCCCCCTGGTGGTCGACCACGCGCAAGGCGAGCACGTTCGTGCCGGCGCGCAGGAAGCGCGAGACGTCCGCGTGGGTGCGGACCAACCACACGGTCTCCCCGGTCGCCGGGTCGCCGAACGAGCCCACGCGCTCGCCGTTGACGTACAGCGTGTACGAGTCGTCGACGCCGTCGAACACGGCGTAGAGCGGCTCCTCGGCGTGCCAGAACGCCGGCGCTTCGAACGTGCGCCGGTACCAGGCGATCCCGTCGTGGTGCGGCAGCCCCGCGCTCTCCCAGTGCACCCCGGCGCGCGATCGCAGCCAATCGTCCTCGGCGTGCTCCGCCGCGGCCCAGCCCTGCTGCGCGCCGACGTCGTCGGGATCCGCGCGCAGCAGCCAGACGCCGTCGAGCGCGACGTGCTCGCCGCGGAGCTGCCGTCGGATCGCGGCGAGCGCCGCACCGTCGACGAGCGCGCGCGGCGCGGGACCTTGCGCGAGATGCCGCAGCAACTCGGCGCGCAGCCAGGCCCGCGCCGGGTTCGCGGCCGCGGGCGCTCGCTCGTCCTCGCTCGCGCCGAACGGAGGCTCGGGATCGAGCGCCAGGCCCAGAGCGCACGCGAGGATCCGGCCGCGACCGACGCGCGCCTCGGCGAGGAATGCGTACGTGCCGACGTCCTCCGTACGGTCGTGCGTGTCCCAGAAGCCGAGGATCGTGTCCATCCGCGCGAGGAGCGGAGTGTCGCTGAACACCGGTCCGTCGAAGTCGAACGGCTGGAGGTCGACGAGCAGCTCCCGCGGGACGCGGCGCAACAGCGGGTGATCGAGCGGGCCGTACGGGGCGCCGCGGAGGAACCACAGGGCCTCGCTGCGCAGCGCGCCCGCGCCGCCCGGCACGAGGAGCAGCCGGCCGCCGTCCTCGACCCACGCCAGCAACTGCGCGTCGAAGCGCGACGCGATGCGCACTCCCTCGGGCACCTCGGAGCCCACTTCGGGACAGCGGTAGAACGTCCACGTGCTCGGGCGGTCGCCGCCCGCGTGCACGCGCACACGCTGCACGGCGTCCGCCGGAGCCGGACCCGAGGCGCGAACCCGCGCTCCGCCTTCGAACGGCTCGCTCTCGACGCGCCAAACGACCGCCGGGTCGCCGAAGAGCGCGGGCGGGAGCTGCTCCACGCTCCGCACCGAACGGATCGCGCGCGGGTCGTCGAGCACGAGCATGCCCTCGCCGTGCCACGCGAAGTCGTCCGTGGTCCACTTCGGCCGGCCGAGGTCGTCGACGAGGCCCATGCGCGCCTTGCGGAAGTCGCGCATCACGCTGACGACGTAGCCGGCGTAGGGGAACACGCGGCAGAACGTCTCGATCTGGTACTTGCGGGCCAGCATCGCGTAGCGCAGCGAGTCGGGCACCAGCGCGTCGGCCGCGGCGGCCCCCATCCGCTCGCGCACGCGGCGCTCGAACGCGGCCTGCTCGTCCAACGCGAACGGGCGCCACCAGGCCGCTCGCAGCATCTCGTCGGCGAAGACGTCGTCGGCGATCCACGTGTCGGAGGTGATCGCTTCGCCGAGCAGGAACGGCTTGTCGCCATGCTCGTCGATGTAGCGGTCGAAGCCGCGCAGCCGCTCGAGCCACGGCCCGCAGTTGCCGTAGGGATGATCGTCGTAGAAGTCGTGGAAGCGGTTCCAGTCGATCCACGAGCTGTCGTCCTCGACGAGCGCCGCTCCGGTCGCTTGCTTGCAGCGGCGGAAGAGCGCCTCGACCACGTCGGCGTCGGCGGAGCGGCCGGTCTCGCACGTGAGGCTGCGGGCGAGGACGATCGCGCGCTGGCGGTCGATGGCGAAGAACTCGTCGTACTCGCGGAGCAGCTCGTCGAGGTGCTCCTTGGAGAAGTCCGGGTGCCAGGCCGGGTACTCCTGCCAGACGAACAGCCCCTCGATCTCGGCCGCGTCGAAGAACGCGGGCGGCGGGAACCACAGGCACGCCTTGACCAGATCGAAGCCCCAGGACTTCAGTTGGCGGAACTGGCGGCGCCAGCGCGCGACGTCCGAGTGCGGAGCGAGCGACGGGGGCTCGTAGCCCCAGTGCAGCACGCCGCGCACGCGGAACGGCTCGCCGTCGACGAGGATTCTGCGGCCCTCGGCTGCGACCTCGGTGAAGACGACGTGGCGTTCGATCCGATCCGCCACTGTGCCCGTCGGATCGACGAGCTCGATCCGGAGCGGGTAGCGGTTCGGCGCTTGCGGCGTCCACGGCTCCACGTCCCCGGGCACCGTCAGGTCCTCTCCGAGCGGTCGCTCCGAGCCGGCGGTCAAGGTGCAGCGGATCGCGTACCCGTCCGGGAGCGGCCCCGGATCGACGCTCAGCTCGCCGCGACCGTCGCGCCAGCCGGTGCGGACGACGACCTGATCGGGCTCGAGGGTCGGACCGCGGTGCCGCGTGAGCTGCACTCCTTGCCAGATGCCGCCGAAGTGGGGCGCGATGATCGGCAGGAAGCCCTGCGTGTTGTGGCCGACCCGCTCGTCGACGCGCACCCGCACCGTCCACGTCTCGTCGTCGAGCAGCTCCTGGGGGAGCGCGAAGCGAAACGGCGTCCAGCCGCCCAGGTGCTCGCCGAGGACGGCGCCGTTCACCGACACGACGGCGTGGGTGGCGACCGCGCCGAAGCGCAGCTCGAGCCGATCGCCCGGGCGCGAGTCCAGGTCGGCGACGCGGACCGTGCGCCGGTACTCGGCGACGCCGTCGAAGTCCGTGCCGAGCACGCTCTCGAACGTCGAGGGGATCTCGATCGGGCGCCACGCCGCATCGTCCCGGTCGAGGCGGCGGACCTCCCATGCGCCGTCGAGCTCGTGCACCACTCGCTGCGCCGACAGGGCGGGCACGAGCGTGGTCAACAGGACGACGAGCGCGCTCGATCGAAAGGGGGCAAGAGTGGTCGTGCGGAGCATGACCAGGAGCCTACGTGACCCGCTGGAACTGGCTTGCATCCGTGTGGGCCGCCCCTCGTCGTTGGCCCGAAGGCCGGCCGATTCGGCCTCCAACGCGCTCGAGCGCGTCGAGCAGGGCCTCGAGCGGGGGTGGAAGCCTGCCGCGCAAGGACTTACGACACCCGCGTCCACGCTGACGACACCGCACCCACACGGAACACAGCCAGCCCCCGAGGTTGCGGGGGGTGCTTCGTGCGTGCTGGACTGGTCCGATGTCGCACCTCCCCACGAGCCTCCTCCGACGCGTCGCGCGAGGCGTCGGGCTCGCGCGCGCCGTCGTGCTGGCGAGCGCGTGCGGGAGCGATCCGCCGAACGTCGTGCTGATCAGCATCGACACGTTGCGGGCGGACCACATGTCGATGTACGGGTACGAGCGGGAGACGACGCCGCGCATCGACGAGTGGGCCGAGGGCGGGACGGTGTTCGAGCGGGCGTGGGCGGCGAGCTCGTGGACGATGCCGTCGATGGCGATGCTCGTGACCGGGCAGGTGCGCATCGACAACTCGGGGCGCATCGGCGAGAGCCAGGCGACGCTGGCCCAGGCGCTGCGGGCGCGCGGGTACGCGACCGCGGCGGTCGTCGCCAACCCGCTGCTCACGGCAGGCCGGCCCAGCCCCGACGATCCCGCCCTGGTGGTCGGCAACCGGTTCGACGCGGGGTTCGACAGCTACGAGCTGTACGACCCGCGAACCGGACGGCGCGGGCCCAACGCGTGGGCGGCCGACGAGGTGAGCGAGCGGGGCCTGCGCTGGCTCGCCGCGAACGACGACGAGCCGTTCTTCCTGTTCCTGCACTACTTCGATCCGCACCACCCGTACCGGCCCGACGGCGGCCCGCGCTTCGAGGCGTGGTCGAGCGACGGGCGGCGCGAGCGCTTCCGCTCCGCCGTCGCGCCCGAGCACCGCGAGACGTTCGACGACGAGGTGTACGCGGGCATCGAGCGCCACATCGCGCTCTACGACAGCGAGGTGCTGCAGACCGACCGCGCGGTCGGGCGGGTGCTCGCGTACCTGGAGAGCGAGGGGCTGGCCGAGAACACCCTCGTCGTGCTGACCGCCGACCACGGCGAGGGGCTCTGGCAGCGCGCGGCGCAGGCCGGCGAGCCGTGGAAGGACGAGGCGTTCTACCCGGCCCTCTACTTCGAGCACGGCGTGATGCTGCACGAGGAGCAGGTGCGCGTGCCGCTCGCGTTGCGCGGTCCGGGCGTGCCCGCCGGAGAGCGCGTCGAGGCGCCCGCTTCCCTGCTCGACGTCGTGCCGACGGTGCTCGCGCGCGTCGACGTCGCGACGACGGGCGTGCTCCACGGGCTCGACCTGTTCGGACCCGGGCACGCCGAGCGCCGCGAGGTCTTCTCGATCTGCTCGCGCGCGACGACGCTGACCGTCGACGGGCGCTGGCGGCTGCACGAGCCGCGCGCGTACCGCGTCGAGCAATTCGGCGCGGCGCCGGAGCTGTACGACCTCGAGCGCGACCCCGGGGAGACGGCGCCGCTCGACGATCCGGCGCGCATCGAGAGCATGCGCAAGATCGTCGCCGGCTGGCGCGAGCGACACGCGAGCACCGCGCCCGTCGCGGGCTCGCTGGACGCCGAGGAGCGCGCGCTGCTCGACGCGCTCGGCTACACCGGCGGGGAGGCCGATCTCGAGCCGCCGGCGGCCGAGGGAGCGGCCGAGGGAGCGAGCGGCGCGGGAGGCTGACGCTGTGGGCGAGCGAGCGGTGCACGCTGCGATGCTGCGGCAACCGCCGCGTCGTTTCGGGCGCTGGCGCCTGGGCCTGTGTCGCGCGCTCGAGGCGGGCGCGGCGCGTCTCGGCGGGCGCGCGCTCTACCGCCGGAGCGCGCTCGCGCCGGGCCGCTTCGACGTGCGGCGCGAGGTCGTCCGCGTGCCCGGACTGCCGCGCGGGCTCGAGGGCTTTCGCATCGCGCACCTGTCCGACCTGCACGCGGGTCCGTTCCTGGGCGCGGGTGACTTGGGCGCGGTCGTCGAAGCGGTGAACGACGCGCGCCCCGACCTGTGCGCGATCACCGGCGACTTCATCACGCGCGACTGGCGCGAGGCGCTCGCTCTCGCGGACGATCTCGGCGCGCTGCGCGCGGAGCACGGGACGCTCGCCGTCTTCGGCAACCACGACTACCACGGGCGCGAGGAGGGGCGCATCGCGACCGCGCTCGGCGAGCGCGGCGTGCGCTTCCTGCGCAACGAGTGCGTGCGCATCGAGCGCGCGGGCGGCGCGCTCGCCGTCGTCGGGCTCGAGGACGTCGAGGAAGGGCGCGTCGTCGACGTCGAGGGGGCACGGCGCGCGCTCCAGCCGGGCGACGTGGAGCTCGTGCTGTGCCACGGGCCCGCGGCGGCCGAGGCGCTCGCACGGCCCGGCTGCGCGGCGATCCTCGCGGGGCACACGCACGGCGGCCAGGTCGCGCTCCCGCTGCTGAGGCGACTGGGGCCGCGTCATCCGGGCGATCGCATCGAGCTCGGCGGGACCGCGCTGATCGTGAGCCGCGGGCTCGGTGCGCTCGTGCTGCCGCTGCGCGTGCGCGCCCGCGCCGAGGTCGTGCTCGTCGAGCTGGAGGGCGAAGGTGCACGGTAGCCTCGCTCTGCGTTACGGGGTGTTGTACGTCGGCCGGCACGCCAAGACGGCGCGGGTCGGCGCGTTCGACCTCGACGGGCACCGGCTCGGTCGCGAGTTCACCTTCCGCGACGAGGCCGCCGGACGATCGGCCGCGGCCGGGCTCGCCGTCGACGACGACCGCCGTATCTGGATCGCGGACACGCCGGCGAACCGCGTGCGCTGCTTCAACCTGTTCGGCCGCGAGATCGGCGGCGTCGAGGGCGGGGGAGCGCGCGGCCCCGTCGGCGTCGCGGCGGTGGGCGGGAGCGACGGCCTGCGCCTGTACGTCGCGGCGCGTGGCCGCGTCGGGCACGCGGTGCGGGTGTTCGACGAGCGCGGAGCGGAGATCGGCGCGCTGCGCTCGCTCGGCTCGCCCGGACGCGGCTTCGAGCGCGTGACCGCGATCGCTCGCCGCGGCACGCGCGTGTGGGTCGCCGAGGGCGGCGCGCGCCGCGTGCAGGTCTTCCGCGACGACGAGTTCCTGTTCGCGTTCGAGCTCGCGACGCCGCGCGGCGCGGTCGCCGCGGAGCCGCGCGGCATCGCTCCGCTCGCGGACGGCCGCGTCGTGGTCGCCGAGGCGGGCGCCGACGGCACCGGACGTGCGGGCAGCGCGCTGCGCGTGTACTCGGCGAGCGGCGCGCTCGAGCAGACGCTCGCCGAGCACGGCACGGGGGAGGGCGCCGTCCAGGAGCCGATCGACGTCGTCGCCGACGCCGACGCGCCGCCCGAGGAGGACGAGTCGGAGACGCGCGTCGCGGTGCTCGACCGCGACGGGGAGCGCGTGCAGGTGTTCACGCTCGCGGGCCGTTGCTACGGGACCTTCGGCGACTGGGAGGAGTAGGGCGCAGCAGCGAGCGCGCCACGCCGCCGGCCGCGGTCCGAGCGGTCACCGGGAGACGCGGCGCGCATGGCTGCGGCGCATGGACGCGGCGCGCATGGACGCGGCGCGCATGGACGCGGCGCGCATGGACGCGGCGCGCATGGACGCGGCGCGCGTGGACGCGGCGCGCATGGACGCGGCGCGCATGGCTGCCGAGGAGGCGCTCCTGCGCCCCCGGGCCCGCCCGCCCACGTGGGAGACTCGGCTGCCGCCGCAAGGGTGGCGCTCCCTGTCCGTAAGTCCTCCGTCGCGAGCCGGGGGCCGCGTCCTGCGGGGGCTCGAGCTGGGCGGCTGCCCCCCGAGCGCGGCGCAGCGGGGGGGCGACGTGCTCCAACTCGCGGGACCGAGGTTCCGGCTCGCAGCGAAGGAAATCGCGCGCGGTGCGCCACCGCCGCGGGGTCGCTCGAGTCTCCCACGTGGGCGGGCGGGCCCGGCAAGCCCGGGGAGCGCGTCGGGCAGCCGGCGCCAGAGCGCGCCGGACGTCCGGACCGCGGTCGCTGAGCTCGTCGCGTGGAGGGAGCTCGTCGCGTGGAGGGAGCTCCGCGGCGAGAGCGAGGAACAGGGGGGGAGCGCGAAAAGCCGGAGAAGAGGAAACCGGCGCCGCTCCGAGTCAGTCCACCTGTCGGTCCGCACGGTCGGTCCGCACGCCCGGTCCGCACGGGGGCGGGTGGGCCGCTCGGTCTGGTCGCAATCCGTCGGGCGGGGGCCTTTCGGCGGGGCGCGAGGTATCCTTGTCGGGCGCCCTCCTCGGGTGCCCCTGGGCGGTCCGAACAACGCCTGTGAGACGCCTCTTGCCGAAATCGCTCTTCCTCGCCGGGCTCGTCGTCGGGCTCGTGCTGGTGTTCGCGCCTGACGGGGCCGCGCAGATCACGGGCGGCAGTGGGCCTCCGCTCAGGCCGTCGACGCCGTTCCAGTGGGGGCCGGCGCAGTCCGACCTCGGGCCGGTCGTCGTACCGGCCGCGACGCCGTCACACGGATGGGTCCAGGTCGGCAGCCAGATGCAGTGGCGCATCGTGCCGCCGCAGGCGGGCGACCTGACGTTCGAGGTCTACCTCTACCCGCCTCACACCGGGCACCCGACCAAGCCCGAGCGGTTCCTGCTCCAGGTGCCGAAGGTGCCGCCGCGCGCGCTCGTCGTCGGCTTCCATCCGTACGGCGTGAGCGAGAAGAGCATCTTCCTGCACACGTCGCTGCCGCAGATCTGCGCCACGGAGGGTTGGATGCTGCTCGCGCCGGCGGGCATGTCCGACACGAACTTCGCGAACCTCGATTCGCAGACGGCGCTCGACAAGATCGCGGAGCTCGTCGCCTCCCTCTTCCCGTTCAACGAGAAGCGCGCGTACACCGTCGGGTTCTCGATGGGAGGGCTCAACGCGGTGAGCTACGCGATGCGGCACCTCGATCCCGACGGGCCGCTGCGCATCGCCGGCGTCGTCTACCACACCGGGACGGCCGACCTGTTCTACGCGCACTCGCAAGCGACCGCGCCGGGCAAGGCGAAGATCGAGGCCGCGCTGGGCGGCACGCCGACGGCGGTGCCTTTCGAGTACGAGCGGATCAGCCCGTACGTGCTGCAGAACGGCGCCTCGAGCACGGCGGACCTGGAGCGATCGCCCCTGCGCTCGATCGAGAACCTGCCGTTCTACGTACACCTGAACCTGAACGATCCGAACGCCGATCTGATCGTGCAGGTGTTCAAGATGGTCAACCTGCTGACCACGCTGAACGCGAACTTCAAGACCGAGACGGTCCAGGCGGGCGGGATCCACAGTTGGTCGACGCTCGACATGCGCGACGCGATGGATTGGGTGTCGCAGTACGACCTGCCGCCCGCGCCGCTCGATTTCGACCTGTTCGCCGACCGCCAGGCGCAGTACCACTACGTCGACGTCCTCGCGATGGACGCGCCGAACGATCACGGGCGCGTGCGCGTGCGCATCCAGGTCGCGAGCAACGCGTTCGCGCTGGAGGCGTCGCGCAACCTCGGCCGCGTCGCCTTCGAGACCCGCGCGATGGGCCTCGATCCCAGTCAGCCGCTCGCGATCATGCGCACCAGCGGCGACGGCACGTCGGACGAGCTCGTCCTGCGCGACTACACCGCGGCCCCCGCGGTGGTGCTCGTCAACGGCGGACCGCCGCTGTCCTCCACCTGGGACGCGCTCACGGGCGAGCTGACGATCGTGCCGACCGCCGCCGGCGCGCTCGAGATCGTCCAGGTCTTCCCGTAGACGGCTCGCGCCGACGTCGCGTCGGCCGCCCGTCTTCGCCTTGCCGCCGAAGCGCGAGCGTCCAGCGCAAAGCGCGAGCGTTAAATTAAACGGGCCGACGATCCGAGGATCGCCGGCCCGGGGGAGAGAGGAGGCTCTGAGGCGCGGCGGAGCTCGCATTCCGCCATGAGTGCGCCTCGGAGAAGGCCGATGACCCTTGCCGACCATCGGCCCGAAGGGAGAGAGGAGGCAAAGATCGGGCTTCCCGGGTGTCGCCACTGCTCGCAGAAGCAGCGACACCTCCCGGTCCCGCCCGGAAGCAGGACCCCGAAGGATCGTTGCTTCCGCGCTGATTTTAGGCCCCTCGGGGACGCGCACCACTCCAAAGATCAAAAACCGGGAAAAGAAGGACCCCCTGTGGCACGCCGATTTTCCCCGATATGGGATGGAAACGGGGGTGGCACGGCAGCGAGCAGGGCGAGCAACGCTTCGGCCAGATCGAGCGTTTCCTCGTCCCCTGGCGCGAGCCCGCCGAGCGCGAGCGCCACGTCGCCGTAGCGCACCGTCGCCTGATCCCCGCGGGGCTCGAACGCGAGCTCTGCCGCGAGCCGCGCCGCGATGCGCCCCGGGGCCGGCAGCTCGCAGGTTGCGCCGCGCGCCGCCACGGGGCGCCAGCCTCCTCCGTGCGCTCGGCGCCACAGCGCGGCCGCCGAAGCGTGGCCGCCGTCGACGAGCGCGTCGAGCAGCGGCGCGCCCGCGTCGTCGGGAGCGGCGAGCGCGTCTGCGAAGCGCTCGATCGAGCGACGGGTGGCGCCATCCATGCGCTCCCTATCGGCTCGCCGGCGCCCGCGCCTCGCGTATCCTCGGCCGCTATGCGGATCGGCGGACTCGAGCTCGACGTGTGCGCGGACGGCGTCGCATGGAAGGAGACGCGGGAGCGCGGCGTGCGCTGGCTCCCGCTCGGCCCGCGCGGCGCCGACGGCGACGACGTCGCGGCGCTGATCGAGATGGCCCCGGGCTGCTCGTACCCCGCGCACCGCCACCGCGGCGCCGAGGACGTGCTCGTGCTCGCCGGCGGTTACCGCGACGAGCGCGGCGAGCACGTCGCGGGCACCTACCTGCGCTACGAGCCCGGCAGCGCGCACCACCCCGTCGCGCTCGGTGACCCGAACCGTCCCGTCGGTCCCGCGAACCCGGCGTGCGTGCTCTACGCCGTCGCGCGCGCGGGCGTCGAGTTGCTCGACTGCGACGACGGGAGCTGACGCGCATCACGCGGGCGCAGCGAGGCCGCGCCGCACCCCCGAGCGCGTCGACTCGCCGCCCGGCGCGGCGGCGCGCGCTCGAAAATGGCTCACGCGGAACGCCACCGCGGCGACGCCGGTCGAGTCACCCCCGGGCGGGCGGGCCAGCCGTCGATCGAGTCCGTTCCGACGGAGCCGCCGCGAGCTAACGCGGGCGAAGGACCTCTGCGCCGCATCGCGGACGGATGGCCCCGGCACGCCAGAACGCGAGCGCAAACACGAGCGCGAGCGCAAACGCGAACGCGAACACGAACGCGAACGCAAACGCGAACACGACCCTGCGGCGCGCCCTCCGTCGCGGGAGCGCTCCCGCTACCGCGCTACTCCAGGCGATACGCCGCGTCGACCGGGCGCAGCGGGCGGTTCATCCAGAGCGGGCGGCGCAGGCCGCCGGGGCCGGGGGCCGGCTTCGTCATCGTCAGCCACTCCGCGTAGACGGCGGCCGAGCGGCGCGTGTCGACGAAGACGTCGCCGTAGCGGTCGTCCGCGTCGGCCGGCGCGACGCGCACGACTTGGTGCCAGCAGTGCATGCCGGAGATCGGGTCGGGCTGGACCGCGAACGCGAGGTTCTGGTTCACGCCGTTCTCCTTCCACCAGACGCGGCCCGAGTCGGGGTCGGAGCTCGCGTACGAGCCGCCCGACTCGATCTGGCGGATCTTGAACGTGCCGTCCTTGCGCTCGATCGATACGCGCGACGAGACGCGCTTCTGGCCGCCGACGTCGCGGCCGAGCCGCCAGCGGCCGAGGTGGTGCGAGCACGCGACGATGCCCGGGTGGATGCCCTCGGTGACCCAGACGCGCAGCACGAACCAGCCGATCCGCGTCGTCACGCGCGCGAGAGCGTCGTTCGCGAGCCCGAGCCGCTCCGCGTCCGACGGGTGCACCCACAACGGGTTCGTGTGCGAGATCTCGTTCAGCCACTTCGCGTTGCCCGAGCGCGTGTGGATCAGCGTCGGCAGGCGGAACGTCGGCAGCAGCACCATCTCGCCGTCCGCGAGCGCGCTGTGGTGCACGTGCGAGCGCACGTACTCGGGCAGCGCCTGGTCGCCCCAGCCCCACTCGACCATCGTCGGGGAGTGCATTTCGAGCTTGCCGCTCGGCGTCTTGAAGCCGGCGCGGCGCGTGCCGTCGTCGAGCTCGACGCCGCCGCTCGCGACCTCGACCTCGTAGCGCCGCTGACCGGCGTACGGCACCTCGAACGCGCCGAAACGACGCATGTACTCGAGCGGCGTGAGCTCGAGCTTCGCCGCTTCGTCCGGCAAGCCCGGCACGGCGTTCTCGAACAGGTCCGCCCAGTACTCGTCCATCGAGATCGGACGGCCCGGCTTCTTCTTCGACTCGAAGAACTTGCGGATGCCGCGGCTGCCGTCGTCGTCGATCTCCCAGGAGAGGTGCGTCCAGAACTCCGCTTCCTCCCACACCTCGCCCGGATTCGTGCCGAGCGTCGACTCGACCAGATGCCCCTCGCGCCGCTTGTGCTCGCGCAGCACCGGCTGGCGGAAGCCGATCCACGTGCCCGCGTGCGTCTCCTGGCTCATCACGTCGTGCCGCTCCGGGCCCAGGCCCATCGGCAGGACGTAGTCCGCCCACTGCGCGGTCTCCGACCAGATCGGCGTGAGAGCGACGTGGCAGCCGACGCGCTCCTCGTCCTCGAGCATCTCGATCCACGAGCAGCCGTCGGGATTCGTCCAGACCGGGTTGTAGACGCGCGTGAAGTAGACGTCGAGGCGGCGCTTCTGCTCGCGCAGCAGGTGCGGGAGCAAGAAGCTCATCTCGTAGTGCGCGAGCGGCCATTCGCGCGGCCAGATCAACTCGTTCCAGCGCGCGTGCGGGGGCGGGTTCTCGCTCGGCTTCGGCACGAACTTGTCCCACGCGTTGGGGTTCACGCCGCCCGGCCGGCCGACGCTGCCGGTGAGCACGTGCAGGAGCACGAGCGCGCGCGCGACCTGCCAGCCGCCGAGGTTCCCGCTCGCGGTGTTGCGCCACAGGTGGCTCGTGAAGCGCCCGCCGGCCGCCGCGATCTCGTCGGCGAGCTTCGTCACCGTGTCGGCAGGCACGCGGCACTCCGCGGCGACGTACGCGGGCGTGTAGCGCGCGTAGCGCCGCTCGAGAGCCTCGAGGAAGCGCTCGAACGTCGGCTCCGCGTCCGGCTCGAGCGCGGCGAGGGTCTCGCGCCAGTTCGTCCAGCGCGCGACGAAGTCGCGGTCGATGCGGCGGCTCGCGATCAGCTCGCGCGCGATCGCGAGCAGCAGCGCCGCTTCGCTTCCCGGCCACGGCGACACCCACAGGTCCGCGCGCGATGCGGTGTTCGACAGCCGCGTGTCGAGCACGGCGACGCGCATGCCGCCTTCCATCGCCTCGACGATGCGCTGCGCGTGCGGGTTGAAGTAGTGGCCGGTCTCGAGGTGCGCGGAGATCAGGAGCGCGAACTTCGCCTCCGAGTAGTCGGGCGACGGCCGGTCGGCGCCGCTCCACAGCGCGTAGCCGAGGCGCGCCGACGCGCTGCACACGTTCGTGTGGCTGTTGTGGCCGTCGATGCCCCACGCGCCGAGCATGCGCAGCGCGAAGTGGTCCTCGCCGGGGCGGCCGACGTGGTACATCAGCTCGTCGTGGCGATCCTCGTCGAGCGCGCGGCGGATGCGCCCGGCGATGTCGGCGACCGCGTCGTCCCACGACACCGGCTCGAAGCGGCCCGAGCCGCGCGGACCGACGCGCTTGAGCGGCGCGAGGATGCGCTCGTCGTCGTGGACCTGATTGATCGTCGCGGGGCCCTTCGCACACGTCCGCCCGCGGCTGCCGGGGTGGACGGGGTTGCCCTCGAACTTCGCGATGCGGCCCGTCGCCTTGTCGACGAACGAGAGCAGCCCGCACGCCGACTCGCAGTTGAAGCAGATCGTCGGGATGCAGCGGTAATGCCGCTCGACCTTGTTCGGCCACGCGGTCGCGTCGTACTCGGTCCAATCGTCCCACTGCTCGGGCGGCGGGCCGACGGCGAGCTCCCAGGGGGACGTGCGCAGGGGTTGGGTCATGGCTAGCTGATCGGGAGCGCTTGGCCGGCGCGGACGAGCACGTCCTCTTCCGCGTGCAGTCCCCACAGCGCGAGCACGGCGGCGGCGACGCCGGCGAGCGGATGGGGGATCGCGAGCAGCAGCAGCGCGACGAAGCCGCCGAGGACGACGACGTCGCGGCGGCGGCGCGCGGCGAAGGGTCCGGAGCGGACGAGCGCGACGACGCGCGCGAACTCCTCCTCGCGCCCTTTCGGCGCGAAGTTCGGCAAGAGCGAGAGGTGCGCGAGGTGCAGGATGAGCCCTACGGCCGTGACGACGCGCAGCGCGAACGCAGCTTCGGCGGACGCGCCGACGAGCGGAGCGAGCGCGAGGCCCGTCGCGCCGCCGGCGACGATCGCTTGCCACGCGAGCTGCAGCCACAGCGCGCGCTGCATCCACAGGACGCGTCCCTTCGCCTGGCGGAACAGCCACGCGGTGTAGCAGGCGGTGAGCGCGCCCGCGACCGCGCTCAGCCAGCCGAGCGGCCCGGCGGCGAGGGGCGCGACGTCCGCTCCGCTCGCTCCCAGGACGAGCCACAGCACGAGCAGCCCGCCGTACGCCATCAGCACGACGGTGCCGCGCACGAGCCACGAGCTCCAGTTCGGGCGCTTGAGGATGAGCAGGAAGCGCTCCGGCCGGCGCAGGTCCGCGACGAGCAGCAGCGCCGTCAGCGCGAGGAAGACGAGGCCGACGATCGGCAGGGCGAGCTTCGCGGCCAGGCTCGGCTCGCCGGCGACGAGGAGCGGCAGCGCGCCGGTGAACGCGCCGGCGGCGATCGATTTGGTGAGGAGGTAGGCGGAGACCTTCGCGCCCCAGACCGGGTTCTTCGGGATGTCGTAGGTCGTGCGCGCGCTCTGCTTCGCTCGCGCATCCAGCGCCGCGAACAGCTCGGCGTCGCGTTGGGGCCCGGGCGTCGGCGTCGACCAGAGATAGCCGCCCGCACCGTTGGTCTCGAGCGGACGGATGCCGCTCGGGTCGACCTCGCGGTAGAGGACGTTGGGTCCGGTGCCGGCTTCGAGCTTGCGCGCCTGGAGCTTGCCGGCGGCGCGCATCCGGGAGACGCGGCTGTTCGGGTCGTGGAAATCGCCGGGGATGATCGCCTCGGTGGGGCAGACGATGGCGCAGGCGGGAGCGAGGCCGCGCTCGGTCCGGTGGGCGCAGAAGTGGCACTTCTCGGCGGTGCCGGTGCTCTCGCTGATGTAGAGCGCGTCGTACGGACAGCCCTGCATGCAGCTCTTGCAGCCGATGCAGTGGTCGCGCGTGACGTCGACGATGCCGTCGGGCCGCTTCTCGAGCGCGGACGTCGGGCAGATCGTGACGCAGGGCGCGTCCGTGCACTGGTTGCAGCGCAGGACGGCGAAGTGGCGGCGCACCTCGGGGAACGTCCCGGTCTCGGTGTACTTCACCCAGGTGCGGAAGCTGCCGAGCTGGACGTCGTTCTCGGACTTGCAGGCGACGGTGCAGGCGTGGCAGCCGATGCACCGCTCGTGGTCGATGACGAAACCGAGTTGCACGCTGGGGGAGGGCTCCGGTGGGGGGCGGCGGCGAGCGGGGGGATCCTACCGCTCCCCTGGGCGGGATTCGCCGCTATACTCGCCCACTGGACCTCCCCGGGACCCATGACGGTCACTCTCGCCACGCTCGACGACCTCGCGGCCGCCTTGCGCCTCGAGTTCGCCCGCGATCCGACGGGCGTCGGGGCGGCGGCTCTGTTGGAGCGGTACGCGGCCCTGGGCCGCGACTGGCGTCCGTACACGCTGTTCCACCCGGGCGCGTACACGCGCAACCTGGTCGACCGGACGGCGGACTACGAGCTGCTCCTGCTCTGCTGGGACGAGGGCCAGCAGAGCCCGATCCACAACCACGAGGGTCAGAACTGCTGGATGGTGGTCCTCGAGGGTCCGATCGAGGAGCAGCACTACCCGTTCCCCGACAACGGCGCGTCGGGCGGCCCGCTGCACCCGTGCGGCCCGGTCCGCACGTTCGCGATGGGCGAGGTCGCGTTCATCCGCGACGAGATCGCGCTGCACGTCGTGCGCGCGCCGGAGCAACGCCGGGGCGTCTCGCTCCATCTCTACGCGCGCCCGTTCGCCTCGTGCAACTGCTACTGCGAGCACACGGGCCGGGTATCGCGCCGCGAGCTCACCTACGACTCGGTGCGCGGCGTCCCCAGGGCTTGACCGGAAGAGTGCTTGACGGGGAAGAGGGCTTGACGGGGAAGGGAGCCGAAACCCTTCCCCGTCACGCCGAAGTCCCCCCCGGGCATCCGTGCTCTCCGCACGGTGGGCCTCATCCGTTGGAAGAGGCGCCGAGCTGTCGACGCCGCCGACGCGGCGTCGAAAAGACCGGGACGCGCTCCGTAGCCGGCGCCCGTCCCGGCCTCTCTCTGTCGATTTTCCCCCTCCGAACGTGACCCGAAGGCCGGTCCGGAGTTGGAGAGCCCCCCGCACGCCCCCGCCGGGTCCAGGACCGGCTGGAAGCGCGGCGAATGCCCTCCGAAGGGAGGAACGCCGTTTCCCGCCGCCGCACCCAGCCTTTCCGAGATTTCTTCGCCTTGAGAGGCCGCGACCGATCGGCTATCGTCCCTCGCTCGACGCGCGCACCCTGGCCCCGCGACCCGCTCGCGCAGCCCAGCGCCGTCGCAGACCTTCGCGCCCGGCGGAGTAGCTCAGTTGGTTAGAGCAGCGGAATCATAATCCGCGGGTCGGGGGTTCGAGTCCCTCCTCCGCTACCAGCCGGGTGGCCTTGGGGCACCCGCGGCGGTTTCGCTGCATCGCGCTGCACCGAGCAAACGCTGCCATTGCGGGCTCCGAGCGCAAGCAGAAGCGCAAGACAGAACGCGACTTCGACGCGCGCGCCACGCGTGCTCGCGCCTCGGGCCGCTCAGGCGCTCAGGCAGCTTCGCCAACGGAATCAACGTCCGCGTGTCGGGGTTCGAGGCTCGCCTCCGCTGCTCACGAAGCCTGCCCGGCGCCCGTTAGCATGGCACCCGCTCATGCTCGCTCTTCTCCTGCTCGCTCTCGCCGCTGCGCCCCAAGACGCGCCGCTCGCGACGATTCCCGACGACGTCGAGGTCGTCACCCAGCTCGTGGCGACGTCGGTGCGGCCGACGTACGAACCGCGGAGCTCGCTCGCGTGGAGCGCCGACGGAACGCTCGTCGCGTACGTCGCGCGGCGCGGGGCGACGCTGCACCCCGTCGTCGGGTCGACCGTCGGCGAAGCGTACGACGGCGTTTCGAATCCGGTCGTCGCCGGCGGGCACGTCGCGTTCGTCGTGGGGAAGACGACGTCGCCGAACACCGCGCAGTCGAGTCTGCTCGTCGACGGCGAGCTCGTCGGGCCCGAGGACGGGATGGGGGACCTCGGCGCGAGCGCCGACGGCGAGACGCTCGCGTACTGGACGCAGCCCGGCGCGCTCTTCGGGAGCTCGGGCTCGGGGACGAAGCAGACGCATCGGCTCGCGATCGCGCGGCTGGGCAAGAACGGCAAGTGGTCGGTGCGCCGCGGCGACGAGTGGCGCTCCGACGGCGGCGTTCCGCTCGTGAGTGCCGACGGGGCCCGCGTCGTGACGTCCGCCCTGAAAGGCTCGGGGCGCGTCGTGGTCGCGACGTCGGGCCGGCGCGAGAAGGAGCTGTCGGACGAGCACGAGCGCGTCGACGAGCTCGCGATCTCGAGCGACGGTCGGTCGGTCGCGTGGGTCGCCGACGGGCGGCTTTTTTTCGAGGGCAAAGCGCTCGCCGAAGGGCTCCAACGACTTGCGCTGCCGGCGATCGACGCGCGCGGCGAGCACGTGGCGTACGTGGTCGCCGACGGCGCGCGCGCGACCGTGGCGATCGACGGCAAGCACCGGCCGGTCGGAGCGTACGACCACGTGCTCGCGCTCGCGTTCGATCCCACGGGCGAGCGGCTCGCGTTCGTCGCGAACGACGGCGGACGCCATTCCGACACGATTCCCGGGCACGTCGTCGGAGGCGAGAGCTTCGTGGTCGTGCTCGACCTCGACGCCGACACGATCGACGCGGGGCCGCGCTTCGACGACGTGCGCGACCTCGTGTGGGACCGCGAGCGCGCGCGCTTGGCCTACTGCGCGCGGACGGCGGACGCGTGGCGCCTCGTGTGCGGCGAGCGACGGAGCGAGCCGTACGAGCACGTCGGCCGCGCGTCCTTCGCCGCGGACGGCAGCTCCGTCGGCTTCGGCGCGCGCGCGGGGCGCGAGCTCTGGTGGAAGAAGCTGGCCCTGGATTGATCACGTGATCAGCGGCGGAACACGCGCTCTGCGTGCCAGCTCAACGCCTTTGTCGAGGGTCGGAGCCGCTCGGGGAGAACGACCTCGAGCCGCCGGCCGTCGAAGGCGTAGTAGCGGTGGCCGTTGTTCCAGTCCTCGCGAAGGCGCGGGCTCACGCGGACATCGAGGTCCGGCGAGACGGTGACGTAGCCCGCGTCGAAGAGCGCGTGGAACTCTTTGGTGAGGAGCAGGCCGTTCTGTACGTGGTTCGAGCGCGGGCCCAGGTACGGCTGGATGTGGGCGGCGTCGAGCACGATCTCCGTGTGCTCGCCGGTGATCGCGCAGCGGCCCTCGTAGGCGTCGAAGAGACGAGATCGAAAGGCGCCTTGTCCGATGCGTCGCGCCATACGCGCCTCGACGATCTGGCGCTCGTCGGCTTCCAAGGGGGCAAAGGGCGTCGCGTCCAACTCCTCCGGCGCGCTCAGGTGGTCGTACTGGATCTCGCCGAGCAGGCGCGTCGCGAGCCGTGCGTCCCGAACGCTCTTGCCCTGCACGATGTTGGGTGCCCAGCCTTCGGGTTCCCGCCAGGGGAGCCAGCGCTCGCGAGGCCAGAACGTCGCGTCGCGGAGAATCGTGCACCCGATCGGCGCGCGCGGCGCGCGTCGGTCGCCCACGAGGTCGAGCTTGCGGTAGCCGCCGATCCGCTCGAGGAACGAGAGCAGGTTCGGATCGCCGTTGCGGATCCCGAAGAAGTCCCACGCCTGCTCGAGCCCCAACAGGACGAAGTGCGAGAAGAAGCCGTAGCCGGCGACGGCACTGTGGGGGCTCTTCAAGCGGAAGAAGAGCGGCGTGCCCGGCGCGAGCCGCGCCATCGGGCGCTGCGCCCGCGGCTGCCAGAAGTTCACCTCGTCCAGCGCGGGACCCTCATGGGCCGCGAGGCTCGCGAGATAC
Source organism: uncultured Planctomycetaceae bacterium (assembly GCA_964528575.1). Taxonomy (GTDB): domain Bacteria; phylum Planctomycetota; class UBA1135; order UBA1135; genus CAZGTQ01. The sequence goes on from CAZGTQ010000011.1 coordinate 23,237, forward strand.
GTGAACCAGCGGAAGTCCGTGTTCGCGACGAACGGAATGGGAGGCTGCACGGCAGCCGCCGATGAGACGGCGAGCCACCGCCGACGTCAACGAGAGGGGGCCCGAGCGTCAGGTTTTCGTTTCGCCGGAGTAAATCTGCTGCCGTAGGATCTTCCCACAAGCCAGCAGCGCTCCGCTCGCGGCGGTGGCACGTGCTCTACCACAACAACGGGAGCGGCAACATTCCCGATTCGGCGATCCACTCGCAGATGGAGATCCTCAACGAGGACTTCCGCGCGATCGCCGGGAGCCTGGGCGGCAACGGGAACGACACGCGCGTCGAGTTCTACCTCGCGACAGCCGCCCCCAACGGCAACCCGACGACGGGCATCACGCGGCACAAGAGTAACTCCTGGTACAAC
>CAZGTQ010000012.1:0-1815 GCA_964528575.1 uncultured Planctomycetaceae bacterium
CGCTCCTCCGACCCCGCGCCGGCCCCCGTGACCATCGACACCAGCCCCGATCGCGTGCGCGTCGTCGAGGGCAACCTCGCTGGTTGGCTCGCGAGCGCGAGCCCGGCCGCGCGCGCTCTCGCTCCCGACGCGTCGCTGCGCTCCGGCTCGCGGCTCACCGCGCGCGCGGCGCTCGAGCTGTTCGCCGACCAGGTCGCGAGCCGCGCGATCGACGCGGTCGCGCGCGAGCTCAAGCGCGAGGGGCAGAGCTTCTACACGATCTCCAGCGCGGGGCACGAGCAGAACGGCGCGATCGGCGCCATCCTGCGCACGGACGATCCGTGCTTCCTGCACTACCGCTCGGGCGCGCTGATGATGGCGCGCGCGCGCAAGGGCGGCGAGCGGACGGCGATCCTCGACGTGCTGCTCGGCATCGTCGCGTCGGCCGACGATCCGGTCTGCGAGGGGCGCCACAAGGTGTGGGGGAGCCGGCGCCTGTGGGTGCCGCCGCAGACGAGCACGATCGGCTCGCACTTGCCCAAGGCCGTCGGGATGGCGTTCGCGCTGTCGCGCGCGCGGCGGATGAACGTCGCGCTGCCGGTGCCGCACGACGCGATCGTCTGCTGCTCGTTCGGCGACGCGTCGGCGAGCCACGCGACGGCGCTCGCGGGGCTCAACGCCGCGCGCTACTCGTTCCGCGGCGGCCGGCCGACGCCGATCCTGTTCGTGTGCGAGGACAACCGCATCGGCGTGTCGGTCGACACGCCGAGCGGCTGGATCCAGGAGCGCTTCTCGACGATGACGAACCTCGCGTACGTCGAGGCGAAGGGCGCGATCGACGAAGTGTGGGACGCGGTCGACCTGGCCGTGCGCACGTGCCGCGCGACGCGCGGGCCGGTGTTCCTGCACCTCGACTGCGTGCGCCTGTGGGGGCACGCCGGCAGCGACATCGAGACCGCGTACCGCTCGTGGGAGCAGATCGCCGCGATCGAGGCGGCCGACCCGCTGCTCGCGAACGCGAAGCGGCTCGTCGAGACCGGCGCGGCGACGCCCGCCGAGCTGCGCGGCGTGGTCGAGCGCGTGCGCGCCGAGGTCGCCGAGGCGGCGCGCGAGGCGGCGGCGCGGCCGAAGCTGACCGACCGCGCGCGCATCGTCCGCCCGCTCGCGCCCTACGACGAGGCGCTGGTGCGCGCGGAGGTCGCGCGGCCGCTCGACGTCGAGCGGCGCCGGGTCACGTTCGGCGGAACGCTGCCGGAGGCGGCGACGAGCGCGGGGCGGCGCACGCTCGCGGCGCACGTCAACGCGGCGCTCGTCGACGAGATGCTGCGGCGGCCGGAGACGATCGTGTTCGGCGAGGACGTCGCGAGGAAGGGCGGCGTGTACGGCGTCACCGCGAAGTTGCTCGAGCGCTTCGGCCCGGCGCGCGTCTTCGACACGCTGCTCGACGAGACGACGATCCTCGGCGTCGCGCAGGGCGCGGCGCAGGTCGGGCTGCTGCCGGTGCCGGAGATCCAGTACCTCGCCTACGTGCACAACGCGATCGACCAGTTGCGCGGGGAGGCGTGTTCGCTGCAGTTTTTCTCGAACGGGCAGTATCGGAATCCGATGGTGCTGCGGGTGGCGAGCCTTGGCTATCAAAAGGGTTTCGGCGGGCACTTTCACAACGACAACAGCATTGCCGCACTCCGCGACGTGCCAGGGCTTGTCATCGCCACGCCGTCTCGCGGGGACGACGCGGTTTCGATGATGCGAACGTGTATGGCGCTGGCGAAACAGGACGGCCGTGTGGTGGCTTTTATTGAGCCCATTGCGCTCTATATGACCAAGGACCTCTAC
>CAZGTQ010000013.1:0-5462 GCA_964528575.1 uncultured Planctomycetaceae bacterium
GTCGGCGGACTTCCACGAGAAGATCTCGACGTACGTCCGCTCGGCGCCGTGCGCGCCGCCGGGCTTCTCCGACGCCTTGCCGCGGTAGATGCGCGGCGGCTCGTCGGTCGTCAGCCCGGCCTTGTGGAGCGCGGGCCAGTGCTTGGCGAGCAGCGCCTCCATCTCGCGCTCCTTGCCGGGCTTGACCTCGTAGGTGCAGATGACGATCTCGGGCTTGTTCTTGCTCATGCGCGGAAGCTTAGCCTGGAAGCTAACTCTTCGCTCGCGAAAGCCGGTTTCGTGCCCGACGAGAGCGGGCCGCCCGGCGCGCTTCGCGACGCGCCGGGCGGCCCAGGGGAGGGGAAGGAAGTCGGGTGGCTGCCGCGGCCTCGGTGCCGCTCGCAGCTAGGGGAGGAGCTTCAGCTCGACCGCGTTCGTGGCGTCGACCAGGCCCTGCGCGAGGTCGAGCACGAGGCCTGCGTGGTGCAGCGTGAGGCCGGCGAGAGCGGGGAACGAGCCGGCGGGCAGTTGGATCGTCGCGGTCGCCTCGCCGACGGCGCCCAGGATGCCGAGGGTGCCCTGATGCACCGCGGAGTTGGGGTTCTCGAGCGTGTAGAACGTGTAGGAGTCGACGACGAGCGGGACGGCGACCGAGCCGATCACCGTCGGACGGCTCACGCCGCTCGCCGAGCCGAGGATCAGGTACACCCGGCCCGCGTGCGCCGCGCCGACGCTCATGTCGAGCACCTGGCTGCCGCCCGCGCTCACCGAGATCGAGTCGGTGAAGCTGAACAGCGGGCTGGCCGACGCGCTCCAGTCGTCGAAGAACGGCTTGCCGAGGTGCGCGATCGCGACCGACGTGCCGTTCGGCGGGAACGGGGACGTGAGGATGCCGCTCGCCTCGAACGTCTCCGGGACGCCGGTGTTGAGGTCGGTCACCTCGCAGCGCGCGACGTCGCCGCCGTTCACGAACGACAGCTTCATGCGCGCCGTCGCCGTCGGCGTCGCGAGGTCGTACCAGACGGTCGGGCCGCCGTTCCAACTGCCCGCGTTGATCGCACTCTCGAAGAAGATGCGGTCGAAGAGCGCGTCGCCGTCGTTGTCCTGGAGCTTGACGTAGATGCCCTGCCAGCTCGACGTGTCGAGGCCCGCCACGAGCGCGACGCTCTCGCCGCCCGCACCGCTCGTGAACGCGTCGATCTGTTGCAAGACGTCGGCGTACGGCGCGGCGAAGCTCGTGTGCGACATCCAGCCGATGTCGAAGATCGAGTTGCCCCGACCCTGGTTCGATTCGATGACGGTGTCCCCGTTCATCTCGGTCCAGTCGAAGCCCATGTTGCCCCCGTTGGGGCGGTTGAAGTCGTCGGAGGCCCCTTGCGCCCACACGGTCGTGCTCATCGAGAGCGCAACGGCGGCGGTGATCTGAAGTGCTTGTTTCATGGCGGTGTCCTTCCTGGTTTTCGTCGAAGCGCGTCCTGCGCGCTCCACGACCCCTTCGCGAACGGTAGTCGAGCCCCCTCACACGCGCCGGCCGTGCATTTTCGGGTCTGGGCGTGAGGGGCGGAGCGAGCGCTCCGCGGAGGGGGGGCGTGGCGAGGGTGCAACTGCGACCACAACGGCGGAGTCCCCCCTCGCAACCTCGCCGCAAGGGCGATTTCCGTGCGCGCTGTCCTCACCGCGTCTCTCTCCCCGGAGATCGCCACGCGAGGCGATGTCCCGATCGGTCCGAGTGACTCCGCGCCCCGGAGCTCGGCACGGGCTCTGTCTCGTCCGCGCGCTCCGGCCCGCTTCGGCGGGCCGGAGCGCGCACTTCTCAGCGTGCGAGCGTCCGCCGCAGCGCGTCGATCCGCGCGTGCAGCGCGGACGGGAGCGGCTGCGCGTCGTCGAGCAGACGGCGGTCGAGCTCCGCGACCGTCGCGCGCGCGCGCTCGGCCCGTCCCAGGTCGTGCTCGACGAGCGCGCGGGCGGCGAGCGCGACCGGATCGTCGGAGAGCTCCGCGAGGATCGCGAGCGCGCGCTCGCCCGCGCCGAGCGACACGAGGCCGAGCGCCAGCGGGACGCGCGCGCGCGGCTCGTCGGAGTCGGATTCGAGGATGCGCACCGCGCGCCCGAGCGCGGCGTGCGGGACGCCGTCGAGCAGCACCGGCCACCACGGCTCGCGCGCTCCGTCGCCCCCCGGCGCGTCGAGGCATCTGCGCCACGAGGCGTCGAGGAACGCGTCGAGGCCGCCCTCGCGCGCATCGACCGCGTCGCAGAAGCGTTCGACCGCCTCGCGCATCCACGTGGCGCGCGCATTCCCGCGCTCGCCGGCGCGCCCCACGGTCTCGCTCGCGCGCAGCAGCGCCCGCTCGGCCTCGACGACGTCGCCTACGCCGGCGAGCGCGAGCGCGAGCAGGCGGTCGGCGTCGGTCCGCATCCAGTGATCGGGCGGCAGCGCGCGCGGCGCTCGCTCGGCGAGCTCGCGCGCGTACGCCTCGGCCGCGGCGAAGTCCTCGTGGCCCTCGAGCAGCGCGATGATCGCCAAGCGCCACAGCGTCGTGAGCAGCCGGACGTCGTCGGGCTCGACGACGCGGCGCGCGGTGGCGGCGCAGCGCTCGAGGTACGGCGTCGCGGCGGGGTCGTCGCGGCGCCGGAGCGCGACGGCCGCCTCGAGCAACGGACGGTACAGGAGCGCCGCCTCGTCCCCCGGCCGCAGCGCTCCGGGGAACGCCGCGAGGACGCGGTCGAGATGCTCCAGCGCGTCGTCGCCCGCGACGTCGCCGCCGCCCGCGAGCTCGACCAGGGCGGCGACGTCGGCGGCGATCTCCGGACGCCGCTCCTCGAGCACCTCGCGCGCGAGCTCGACCGAGCGCTGCACGAGCTCCGACGCCGCCTCGGTCCCGCGCAGGCGCCGCTCCGCCTGGATCAGGCCGTTCAACGCGAAGAACCGGTCGCGCGGGTCGCTCGCCGGCGCGTCGCTCAGCAGCGCATGAGCGCGCAACAGGTCGCGCAGCGCCAGCTCGTCCTCGCCGAGCTCCAGGAACGCGCTGCCGACCGCGAGGTGCACCGCCGCCTGCGCCTCGGGACGGTCGCCGAACAGCGGCTCGATCGACGGGATGGACAGGACGAGCAGGTCGCGGACCGTCAGCTCCTCGCCCGCGGCGACCCACGGTCCGGTGTGCGACAGCCCGTACCGGAAGAAGTCGACGAACGCGTCGCTCTTCGCGAGGTTCGACTCGGCGCGGAGCCGCTGCGCGCGCTCGGCGGCCTCGGCGCGGCGCGCGCGGACGAGCGCGCTCGTCGTGAAGGCCGTGGTCGCGACGAGGGCGACGAGCGCGGCGGCCGCGGCGGCGACGGGCACGCGGCGGCGGCGCAAGAGCTTGCGCCCGCGGTAGCGCAAGGTCGCGGGCGCGGCGACGACCGGCGCGCCGCCCAGGAAGCGCTCGAGGTCCGCTCCGAGCTCGGACGCGCTCGCGTAGCGCTGCGTGCGGTCCTTGCGCATCGCCTTCGCGACGACGTAATCGAGATCCTCGGCGAGCACGCGGACGAGCGAGCGCGCGTCGGTGCCGCGCGCCGCCGCGATCGCGCCGGCGCCCGCGCCCATGCGGCGCAGGCGCTCGCTCGGCGCGAGCGGCTCGACGGTCGCGACGGTGCGCTCGCGCTCCTCCTCGTCGAGCGCGGCGAGCTCTTCGGGGTCGAACGGCGGGACGCCGGCGAGCAGCTCGTACAGGATCGTCCCGAGCGCGTAGACGTCCGCGCGCGTGTCGACGTCGCGGCGGCCCGGCTCGAGCTGCTCGGGGCTCATCGAGAGCAGCGTCCCGACGCGGCGCAGGCCCGCGTCGCGCGCGGCGCCCGCGAACGGGCCGGCGAGCGCGCGCGCGATGCCGAAGTCGATCACCTTCGGCACGAGCTCGTCGTCCTGCTCGGTCGCGAGCACGTTCGACGGCTTCAGGTCGCGGTGCACGACGCCCTTCTGGTGCGCGTGCTGGACCGCGCCGCACACGGCGACGAAGAGCGCGACGCGGCGGTCGACGCCGAGCCGGCGCCGGTCGCACTCCTCGATCAGCGGCCGCCCCGGCACGTGCTCCATGACGAGATAGGGCAGCCCCGACGCCGTGCGCCCGGCGTGGTACAGGCGCGCGATGCCGGGATGCTCCATCAGCGCGAGCACCTGGACCTCGCCCTCGAAGCGCTCGGCGAGCTCCTCGCTGCCGGTCCCGACGCGCAGCGTCTTGATCGCGACGCGCCGCAGCGGCTCCTCGCCCTCGGCGAGGTAGACGGTGCCCATGCCGCCCTCGCCGATCGTCTCGAGCACGCGGTACGGCCCGATCCGGTGCTCCTGCGGCTCGCGCCGCGGCGCGCGCAGCGCCGGGTGGGTCTCGCCGTCGCCGACGGCGAGCAGCGAATCGAGCTCGGCCCGCATCGCGTCGTCGTCGCAGCGCGAGCGCAGGAAGGCGGCGCGTTCGCTCGGCGGCAGCGCGCGTGCCTGGTGGAACAGATCTTCGACGCGGCGGCGGCGCGGCTCCATCGGCTCCTACGCGCCTTCGTCCGAGAGCGCGTGTCCGAGCCAGGCGCGTGCGAACTGCCAGTCGCGCTCGGCCGTCGCGAGGGACACGCCGACGACCTCCGCGACCTCGGGCATCGTGAGCCCGCCGAAGTAGCGCAGCTCGACGCCCTCGGCGGCGCGCGGATGCTCGCCGCGCAACCGCGCGAGGGCCTCGTCGACGGCGAGCGCGTCGTCGATCGAGACCGCGTCGCCCGTCCCGAGCACGTCGTGCTCGGGGAGCTCGCGGTTGCGCGCGGCGTCCCGCTTGAGCGTGCCCCGGCGCCGCGCCTCGTCGACGATCACGTTGCGCATCGCGTTCGACGCCGCGCGCAGGAACGCGCGCCGGCTCTCGAAGTCGGGCACGCCGCTCCCGATCAGACGGAGGAGGCCGTCGTTGACGACGTCGCTGGTCCGCAGCACCGCGTTGTGCCGGTGCTTGCGCAGCCGCGCGTGCGCGATGTCGCGCAGCTCGTCGTACACGCGCCGCGTCAGCTCCGACGTCGCCTCCCGATCGCCCTTCGCGGCCGCCTTGAGCAGCACGGTGAACTCGCCCTCGCTCATGGCGCCGAGAATAACCGAGGCCGGGTGCCGGGGCGTCAATCCCCCCAGCGCTCGAGGTAGCGCCCCAGCCGCAGCTTGCGGCGCGCGCTCTCGCTCGTCATGTAGCGGATCTTGCCGAAGACGGGGCGCTCGGGGCCCCAGGGTCGGTCGTAGCGGCCGAAGACCCAGTAGATGCCCGACCAGGAATTCGGGTCGCGGCCGTCGAGCGCGTACTTGTTGTTGAGCTCGACCAGGATCGCGGCGGCTTCGCGGGGCGACTCGGACCAGTGGAGCACCTGCTTGCCCCACAGCATGCGCAGGTAGTTGTGGATCGCGCCGCTCGCGCGCAGCTCGTTCTGCGACGCGTTCCACAGGTCGTCGTGCGTACTCGAGGACTCGAGCTCGGCGAGCGTGTAGA
>CAZGTQ010000014.1:0-10871 GCA_964528575.1 uncultured Planctomycetaceae bacterium
CCCCTTCACGGAGGACGAACCATGGCCACCGAAACGAACGACGGCGACATCCAGCAGCTCAACTCCTTCCTGCGCGGCGAAGCCTCGGCGGTCGAGACGTACGACCAGGCGATCGAGAAACTCTCGGACGAGCCGGCGGTCGCGACGGAGCTCCAGCAGTGCCGCGCCTCGCACCAGAAGCGCGTCGAGCTCCTGAAGCAAGAGGTGACGCGCCTGGGCGGCGAGCCGGCGCCGAGCTCCGGCGCGTGGGGCAGCTTCGCGAAGCTCATCGAGGGCGGCGCGAAGGCCTTCGGCAAGAAGTCCGCGCTCCAGGCGCTCGAGCAGGGCGAGGACCACGGCCGCAACGACTACGAGCGCGACCTCGACGACGTGTCGCCGCCGGTGCGCTCGTTCGTGCAGACGAAGCTGCTCCCCGAGCAGCACCGCACGCACGACGCGCTCTCGGCGCTGAAGAAGCGCGTGTAGCCCCCCGTGTAGCCCTCGCGGCCCGTCCCGCTACAATCCGGACCTCGACGGGCGCCCACGCGGCGCCCGTCGTGCGCCCGTAGCTCAGCTGGACAGAGCATCGGATTTCTAATCCGAGGGTCGCAGGTTCGAGTCCTGCCGGGCGTGCCAACACGGCGTCGCGACGGAATGCCGCGCTCGCGCAGGAGGACGATCGGCGCGCGGTCGCGCCGGCGGGTGTAGGCTGGACGTCGTGGCGCTCGACCCACCCCCCGGTCGGGCGCACGGGAGCTCGACTCATGCGTTCGTTCCCTTGCGCGCTCGTTCTCGTCCTCGCTCCCTCCGGCGCCGCCCAGTCGGGGGCGACCTTTCCCGCCGCGGAGTACGCGCTGCTCGGGCGGGCCGACGAGACCGTCGTCGGGGACTTCACGAGCGACGGGATCCCCGATCTCGTCGCGCTCCACCAGTTCCAGAACAGCGCGTCGCTGTCGGTCGGTGTCGGCGACGGGACGCTGGGGCCGTCGACCGCGCTGGGGACCGTGTCGCAACCGGTCGGGCTCGTCGCAGGCGACTTCGACGCGGACGGGCTGCTCGACGTCGCCGTGATCGTGCGGAACGGGACGACGAAGCAGGTCACCTGCTTCCTCTCCGACGGCGCGGGCGGCTTCCAGGCGACGACGTCGCCCGTCACCACCAGCTTCGACGAGATCCCGTTCGCGCTCGCCGCGGGCGACTTCGACCTCGACGGCGACGACGACCTCGCGGCGATGGTCTACACCGAGAACCCGGGGCCGGGCTGGGTCGCGCCGCTGATCGCCGACGGAGTCGGCGGGTTCGTGCCGAGCGGACAGCAGATCGGCGTCGGGGCGCTCCCGCGCGACGTCGTCGCCGGCGACTTCGACCGCGACGGGACCACCGACGTCGCAGTCTCGAACAACGGCTCCGGCACGCTCTCGATCCTGATCGGCGACAGCCTGGGGAGCTTCTTCGCGTCGTCGAGCGTGCCCACGAGCACCGTGCCGTACACGCTCGTCGCCGCCGACTTCGACGGCGACACGAACCTCGACCTCGCCGTCGGCCGCTCGGCGACCACCGGAGCGCCCATCGTCCCGGTGCACTTCGGCGACGGCCTGGGGGGGTTCTCCAGCGCGCAGATCGTGCCGACGACGACGAGCTTCCTCGTGCTCGCGGCCGGCGACCTGAACGGCGACGGCGCGATCGACCTCGTCGGAGGCTACGCCCGGCCGTCGACGCTCGTGGGCAACGGGACCGGGGGCTTCGTCGCCACGGCGGCCTCGTTCCTCCCGAACACGAGCTCGGTCGCCGTGGCCGATCTCGACGGCGACGGCGACGAGGACGTGCTGCTCGGCAGGCAGCCGCGCCTGAACGTCGTGCTCGGCGACGGCTCGGGCTCGCTCTCCGGCCAGCTCGTCACGTACCTCGATTCCGGCGGGACGTGGATCGAGAGCGGCGACTTCGACGGCGACGGCCGGCTCGACCTCGCCGTCGACGCGACGCGCCAGGTCCAGATCCGCCGCGGCGAAGGGATCGGGACGTTCACGACCGTGCTGGGTCAGGCGACCGACGTCGACCCGGTCGCCGGTGCGCTCGCCGACCTGAACAACGACGGCGCGCTCGACGTCGCGACGGCGAACCTCGAGCTCAACGGGTTCGGCCCCGACGTGGCGGGCCTCTCGGTGCTGCTCGGCGACGGAGCGGGCGCCCTCGGTCCCGCGACGAACGTCGCGCTGTCGCAGTCGCCCTCGTCGATCGCCGCCGGCGACATCGACGGAGACGGCGCGGCCGACCTCGTCGTGCCGCTGTACTCGTCGAACCAGGTCGCGCGCTACTTCGGGAGCGGCGCGGGCGCCATCGCGGCGGCGCCGCTCTTCGCGGTCGGACCGATCCCCACGGCCCTGGCGCTGGCGGACTACGACCGCGACGGCGACCTCGACCTCGCGACGGCGCACAGCGGGGGCCAGATCGAGGTCCGCTTCAACTCCGGGATCGGCGCATACGGCGCCGCCACGTCGTACGCGGTCGGCATCGCGCCGAGGCAGGTGCGGGCGGGCGACATGGACGGCGACGGCGAGCTCGACCTCGTCACGATCGACACGTTCCCCCTCAATCCGCCGCGCGTCTCGGTGCTGTCGGGCGCGGGGAGCGGGACCTTCGCGCCCGCCGTGACCGGCGCGCTCCTCGACACGCTCGCCTCGGGCGCGCTGCGGCTCGCCGACGTCGACGCCGACGGACGGCTCGACGTGCTGACGGTGCGGTCGCGCATCGAGGTGTTGCGCGGGCTCGACACGGGCGGCGTCGCGCCGGCCGTCGCGTTCTTCGGCAGCGGCGAGGACCTCGCCGCGGGCGACTTCGACGGCGACGGGTTCGTCGACCTCGCCGTGCTCGGGACGACGGCGCTCACGATCCACCCGAACGGCGCGGTCGTGCCGCCCGGCCTCGCGCCCTTCGGCACCGGGACGCCGGGCTGCGCGGGCACGCACCTCGCGCTCGCGAACCAGGCGCCGTCGATCGGCTCGCCCACGTTCCGTCTGACGTGCAACAACGCGCCGCCGAACGGCTTGGGCCTGCGCGTCGCATCGCTCGGCGGCGACGTGATCGGCACGCCCATCCTCGGCGTCGTCTCGCACGTCGACCTGCTCTCGCCGGCGCTGCTGATCGCCCCGGCGCTGAGCGACGGAGCCGGCCTCGCGACGACGACGCTGCCGATCCCGTTCAACCCGAACTTGCAGGGGATCGACTACTTCCAGCAGTGGCTCTGGCTCTGGCCGCCGGCCGCGTGCGCGCCGTCGCCGATGGGCTTCAGCACGTCACGCGGCCTGCGGCTCACGTTCCAGTGACGCGCGGCGTCAGTTGCGCCGCATGAAGAGCTGGAGCACGTACCAGAACATCAGCGCGACGGAGCCGAAGAGCTCGAGCGCTGCGCCGACGTAGCGGTCCTCCGGGTAGTGGTGCAGGATCTTGGACGTGTCCCACAGGATCGCGGCGCCGGCGAAGAGGATCATCGCGCCCGAGAACCAGGCGCCCAGGCCGAAGCCGAGGAGCAAGCTCGCGACGATCGCGACCAGCGCGACGATGCCGGCGAACTTCAGGAACGGGCGCAGGAACGAGAAGTCCTTGCGCGTGTACCAGACGACGGCCGTGAGACCGGCGAACGCCCCGAGCGTGACGAAGGCCGCGCTCTGGATCGTGCCCTCGGGCGCATGGGCGGCCGCGAGGTAGAGCAACGGCGCGAAGACGAGCGACCACGCGAGCACGCCGCCGATGAGCGCCGCGTATTGGACCCCCAGCGACCGCGCGCTGTGAGCGACATGGGTGCCGCCCCAGCTCACGAGCATGAAGCCGCCCAGCACCAGGAGCCACGAGCCGCCGAGCATCACGCCCGCGATCTTCGCCATGAGCCCGCTCTGGTACAGGAAGACCTCGATCCCCGTGAACGCGGCCATCGCGGCGAACAGGTGGCCGTAGGTCCGCGTGATGAACGTGGCGCGCGTGGAGACGTCCCGCTGGATGACGGGGACGTCGGCGGTCGTCGAGACGAATTGGTCCATGGTCTTCCTCCTCAGCCGCGCCCTGCGCGCAGCGGGCGGCGATGGTAGCGCGCCGGTCGGCCGGGCTCGCGCCTTTCCGCGGAAGCCGCTCCGGCGCCCGGAGGCCTCGCCCGCGGTGCACGCAAGCCTTACCCTCGCGCGGGCGCAGCGCAATGACGACCGACCAATGACGACCGACACGGCGAAGCACGCGGATCCGCGCTCGATCACGCGGCCGGACGACTCGCTCCTGACGTACTACCTGCTCGTCTCGGCGTGCGCGCTGGCCGCGTTCCCCTTCGTGTTCGTCCCGCTGTACATCCGCTTTCGCACGCTGCACTACCGCTTCGACGAGGACGGCGTGCGGATGTCGTGGGGCCTGCTCTTCCACCGCCAGGTCGACCTGACCTACCGCCGCGTCCAGGACATCCACGTGACGCGCAACCTCGTCGAGCGCTGGATGGGGCTCGCGAAGGTCGCGATCCAGACCGCGTCGGGCACGAGCGGGCCGACGATGGTCGTCGTCGGCATCCGCGACCCCGAGCCGCTGCGCGACTTCCTCTACGAGCGCATGCGCGGCGCGCGCGAGGAGAGCGAGCCCGCGGCGCACGACGACGAGGCGCTCGCGCTCCTGCGCGAGATCCGCGACGGCCTGCGCGAGCTGCGCCGCGCCGGAGGGACCGCTTCGTGAGCGCGCGGACCGACCGGTCCGCCGCGCGCGTCTACCGCGGCCTCTGGCGCATCCTCGCGCGCTGGTTCCGCGTCCCCGCGCAGCCGCCCTCGCTCCCGCACGCCGGCGGCGAGCTCCATCTGAGCTTCCATCCGTCGCCGCGCTACCTCGACTACCTGAAGCTCTGGTTCTGGATCGCGCTCGCCGTCTTCGACGCCGCGATCCTCGCCGGCTGGATCGCGCTGTTCGTCTGGAGCCCTGCGGCCGGCGCGTGGCTCGCCGTCCCCGCGCTCGCGCTCGCCGTCGTGCCCGACGTCGTCGCGTACGTCGCGATCCAACTGCGCTACGACACGATGTGGTACGTGATGACCGAGCGCAGCTTGCGCTGCCGGCGCGGCATCCTCGTGATCCTCGAGCACACGATCACGTTCGAGAACGTGCAGAACGTGATCATCCGGCGCGGTCCGGTCGAGTACGCCTTCGGCATCGCCACGGTCGTCGTCGAAACGGCCGGGTCCGGCGGCGGCGAGAGCGACTTCGCGTCCGGCAACCAGGCGATCCTGCAGGGCCTCGCCGACCCGGAGCGGATCCGCGCGCTGATCATGGAGCGCGCGCTGCGCTCGCGCTCCGCCGGACTGGGCGACGAGCGGCCCGATGCGCCGCGCGCCGGCCGGGGCTGGAGCGCCGATCACGTCGCCGCGGTGCGCGAGATCGCGGCCGAGGTGCGCGCGCTCGGCGCGTGACGCCGCGCGCCCCCGCTCAGCGCACGTCGACGCGCGTCCCCGCGCCGACCAGCTCGCTCGGGTAGAGCACGACGCGCTCCCCCTCCGCGAGGCCCGCGAGCACCTCGGCCGCGAGGCCGCTGCGGTGTCCGAGCTCGACGACGCGCGGGTGCGTCTCGCCGTCCTCGACGACGAAGACCGCCCACCGATCCCCCTCGCGGAACAGCGCCCCCGTCGGAACGATCGACACGCCGTCCGCCTCCCACAGGACGATGCGCAGCTCGACGCGGTAGCCGTCGCCGAGCGCGGCCCACTCGTCGAGATCGCCGAGCGGATCGACGATCACGTTGACGCGCTGCTCCTCGACGCCGAGCGCGGAGACCTTGGTGAAGCCACCCGGCTCGACGACGCGCACGACGCCGCGCAGGACGTGCTCCTCGCCGGGCGCGGCCTCGCCGCCCCAGCCCGTGACGAGTGCCGGCATGCCCGGCTCGATCTTCACCGCGTCCTGCGAGAGGTAGTCGGCGACGATCTCGAGCGCCGACGTCGTGCCGACCTCGAGGATCGGCGTGCCGGCCAGGAGCGTCCGCGCGCTCTCCTCGAACACGCGTAGCACGACGCCGTCGATCGGCGAGCGCAGGAGCAGGCGGCCGTCGGCCTCGAGCGGCTCGCCGTTGCCGCCCGCGCGCGGCTCCGACTCGGCCGGCGCCGCCGGGCCGACCAGGCTCGCGCCCGCGAGCTCGAGCTCGTAACGCGCGACCTGGACGGCGAGCTCCGCGGCGCGCAGCGCGCTCGTCGCCCGCCGCTCGTCGCGCTCGGCCCGCTCGAGCGCCTCGCGCGTCCCGATGCCGCCGCTCACGAGGTTGCGCGCGCGCTCGAGCTCCGCCTTCGCGAACGTCAGCTCCGCCTCGGCCTCGGCGCGGCGCGCGTCGGCCTGCTCGAGCGCCGCCTCGGCCCGACCGAGCCGCGCCTCGGCCTCGGCGCGCGAGCGCGCATCGAGCAGGTGCGGGAGCACGGGCGCGAACTCCGCGATCAGCGTCTCGTTCGCGACGACGGCGTCGCCCGGATCGAGCACGGTGCGCAAGAGGCGCCCGTCGACCGGCGCGCTGACCATGTAGCGCTCGCGCACGCGCGTGCGGCCGTCGTCGTCGGCCGTGACGCGCAGCGTGCCGCGCTCGACGGCCGCGACGTCGACGAGGATCGGCATCGGCCGGAAGGCCCGCGCCGCGAGGAAGACGACGAGGGCGGCGAACGCGATCCAGAGGGCGCGGCGGACGAACGGTCTCATGCTGCGGGTCCCATCCTTCGCTCCAGGCTAATCGCTCGTCTTGAGGACCTCGACGATGTCGATGCGGTCGAGCGCCCGCCACGCGCTCCAGGCGGACAGCCCCGCGGCGGCGAGGACCGTGACGACCGCCGTCGCATAGGTCGCGCTCGAGACGACGAGCGGGATCCGGAACTGCTCGTTGTCGAAGCCGGGGCTCGCGACGAGCGCACGGCACAAGAGGTGCCCGAGGACGAGTCCGAGCGGCAGCGCGAGCCCCACGAGCAGCGCGAGCTCGCCGAGCAGGATCGCAGCGACCTCGCGGCGCCGGTAGCCGAGCACGCGCAGGCTCGCCAGCTCCCGCGCCCGCTCCGCCAGCGTGATCCGCACCGCGTTGTAGAGCACGCCGAACGCCATGACGAGCGAGAACGACAGGCTGACGACGACCCACGTCCCGATGGTCTCGTCGATCATCGTCTGGACGCGGCGCAGCACCGTGTCGCGCGCCGTGACGCCCGCGACGACCGGCGTCGCCTTCACCGCCGCGTGCAGACGCGCGAGCTCCGCTTCGTCGACGACGAGCCGCGCCGCGTTCATCGTCTCGGTCTCGCCGAGCAGCCGTGCGAGCGCCGCGAGCTCCATGTGCGCCGAGGCGCCGACGTACGTCTCGACGATGCGCGCGATCGGCAGCGCTCGCTCCGCGCGCTCGCCCTCGAGGATGCGCGCGCGCACGACGTCGCCGGTCTCGACCACGAGCAGCTCGGCGAGCTTGCGCGAGAGCACGAGCCCCTCGCGCGGCACGGGGACGTCCGCGAGGTCGACGTCGAGCAGCGCCGTCAGCCGCGCGCCGGCCGGCACGCCGGTGATCGACGTGACCTTGCGGCGCGGCCCCGCAGTCAGCTCGACCGGCACCGAGCGCTGCGGCTCGACGTACAGCACGCCGGGGAGCTGGCGCACCGCCGAGAGAGCGCCGAGCGAGCGCGGCTCGGCGAGCGTGAGCTGCACGTCCTCGCGCTGATTGAGGCCGAACTGCACGTTGAGCATGTGCCGGATCGAGTCGAACGTGAACGCGTTCATCACGGTGAGCGCCGCCGCCATCGCGATGCCGAGGATCGAGAGCGACGCGCGCAGCGGCCGGCGGCTCAGCTCGCGCAGCACGATGCGCACGGCGGTCGGAACGAAGCGCGTCACGCCGAGCCGCTCGAGCAGCGACGCGCGGTAGCTGGCGGGCGCCTCCGGCCGCATCGCCTCGGCCGGCGGCAGCACGATCGTGCGCCGGATCGCCGCCCATGTCCCGGCCGCCGCGGCGACGATCGTGATCGCGATCCCGGCGAGCGCGTCCGCGAGGCCGAGCTCGAACGGCAGCTCCGGGAAGCGGTAGTACGCGGCGTACTGGCGCGTCATCCACGACCCGATCCACGCGCCGAGCGCCGCGCCGACGAGACAGCCGGCCCCGACGACCGCTCCGACGAGCTTCGCGAAGTGCGCTCCCACCTCGCGGTCGCGGTAGCCGAACGCCTTCATCGCGGCGATCTGGGGCCTTTGCCGCGCGACGATGCGGCCGAGGACGACGTTGAGCAGGAACGCGGCGACGGCGAGGAACAGCGCGGGGACGAGGAACGCGAACGTCTCGAGCTGCCTCAGCTCGTTGTCGACGAAGAACGCGGACTGCTGGTCCGCGCGCGGGATCGCGCCGAGGCCGCCGTAGCGCTCGAGCACGCGGTCCACGCGCTCGATCACCTCGCTCTGGTTCGCGTCGCGCGAGACGCGCAACGACACGTCGTTGAACGCGCCCTCCATGTCGAACGCGGGCCCGAGCGCCCCGCGGCGGATCCACAGCACGCCGAAGCGCCGGTCGTCGGGGAAGATCAGCCCGGGGCCGATCGAGTACGTGTACTCGGGCGAGAGCCCCGTGCCGACGATCGTCAGGTCTTGATGGCGCCCATCGATCACCGCGCCGATCGTCGCGCCGAGCGCGAAGTCGTGCGCCTCGGCGAACGCCTCGCTCGCGACGACCTCCCTCCAGCGTCCGGCCTCGGGCATGCGCCCGCTGCGCAGCCGCACGTCGTCGACGAGCGGCCGGCCGCGGTCGGGGAGCGACACGAGCCGGCCGGTCGCCGCCTCGACGAGCCCGGGCACGTCCAGCTTCACGTCGGCGACGACGCGCGTCTGCACGCTCTGCACGCCGCCTATCGCGCGGAGCCGGTCGGCGACGAGCTCGGGCGCGCGCTGCAGCCGCGCGAAGACGTGCCCGAAGCGCTCGTGCGCGTAGTACGTCGCTTTCGCGCTCGTCAGCGAGCGCATCGTCCCGCGCATCCCGAGGAAGACGCCGACGCCGCAGGCGATCACGAGCACGATCGCGGCGAGCTGCCCGCGCAGCAGCGCGAAGTCGCGCAGCACCTTGACGTCGAGCGCCCGCAGCACTCTCACGGCGTCACCACGTGATCTCGGCGGGCGAGACCGGCGCGGGGTTCGTCCGCTCGCTCGTCACCCGACCGTCGCCCAGCCGCACGACGCGGTCGGCCATCCCGGCGATCGCGGCGTTGTGCGTGATGACCGCGGTCGCGGTGCCGAGCTCGTCGTTGATCGCACGCAGCGCCTCGAGGATCAGCTTGCCCGTCTCGATGTCGAGCGCGCCGGTCGGCTCGTCGCACAGGAGCACCTCGGGCCGCTTGGCGACGGCCCGCGCGATCGCGACGCGCTGCTGCTCGCCGCCGGAGAGCTGCGAGGGGAAGTGGTCGACGCGCGGCCCGAGCCCCACGAGCTCGAGCGCCTCGCGCGGGTCCATGGGCGCGGCGGCGATGTCGGTGACCATGCTCACGTTCTCGAGCGCGGTCAGGCTCGGGATCAGGTTGTAGAACTGGAACACGAAGCCCACGTGCCGACGGCGGAACTCGGTCAACCGGTCGCGGCCGGCGCCGGAGAGCTCCTGGTCGCGGAAGAACACGCGCCCGCCCGTCGGCACGTCGAGCCCGCCGAGGATGTTGAGCAGCGTCGACTTGCCGCTGCCCGAGGGGCCGAGCAGGACGAGGAGCTCGCGCTCGTAGAGCCGGAAGTCGACGCCGCGCAGCGCGTGCACCTCGACCTCGCCCATGCGGTAGACCTTGGTCACGCCCTCGAGGCGGAAGACGGGGGCGGCGCTCACGCTCACACCAGGCGCACTGAGCCGATCGCGAGCCACAGGACGAGCGCCGAGCAACCCGCGAACCGCGCGGGCCGGCGCGGCGCGAAGGCGACGCCGACGACGAGCGCGACGCCCAGCGCGACCGCGAGCACGTACGCGTCGAAGAGCAGCGGGCCGCGCAGCATCCGGGCGACGCTCTGACGCGGCTCCGCTTGCAACGCGCCCCACGCGAGGCCGCCGGCGAACAGCAGAGCGTAGAGCAGCAGGACGCGCGCCCGGGGGCGCATCGGGGGCTCGCTCAACGCAGCACGACCTTGCGGTCGCCGTCGACGCCGACGAGGTGCACCGGAGCGTGGCCGTCGCCCGACACGGTGACGTCGAGCGCGCGCGTCGTCGGGAGGAATGCGGGATTCGCGCGGCTCTCGAACGTCTGCACGCCGACGGGGACCGTCGTCTTCGGACGCGCAATCGCATTTCCGTCCGCGTCGACGACGTCGATGCGGATGCGCTTCGCCCCGCGTTGCAGGTCCAGGCCCTCCAGTCGGGCGTCGCGCGTCAGTTCGCCGGGCTGCACGAGCACGCCCGCGACGGTCGCGAGCGGCGCCGTGTCGCAGCGCAGGCGGAACGAGACGTCGACGAGGCCCGGCGCGAGACCCGATAGACGAAAGCCGCGCCCGCCGGCCGGCGCGACGACGACGCGCTCGCCCTCGCCGTCGCCGTCGCGAGAGACCTCGATCTGCAGGTCGCGGAGCCCGATGCCCTCGTCGAGCACGAGCGAGCCTGCGATCGTCCCGCCTCGCGGGAGCACGACGCGCAGGTCCTGCGTCCCCGGTACGAACGGGACCCGGGTCACCGATTGACTCGCGGCGGGGCGCGCGAGGAGCGTGCGCGTGTCGCCTTCGCTCCGCCCGCCGATGCGGAACGTCCCGCCCGCATCCGTCGTCGACTGCACGGGACTCTCGGCGGTGTTCTCGCTCTCGACGTGGAGCATCACGTCGGCGACGGGCTCGCCGCGGTCGTCGACGACGCGGCCGGCGACGAGGAAAGGCAGCGCCTCGATCGCGACGTCGCCGAGATCGACGACCGCCGCGGAGCCGTC
>CAZGTQ010000015.1:0-54276 GCA_964528575.1 uncultured Planctomycetaceae bacterium
GGCGCGGGCGACCGCTTCGGGTTTTCGGTGGCGGTCTCCGGCGACACGGTCGTGGTGGGTGCTCCTCTCGAAGCCAGCAGCACCATGGGCGTGAACGGCAACCAGAGCGACAACACCGCCTTGGACTCCGGCGCTGCCTACGTCTTCGTGCGCAACGGGACTAGCTGGAGCCAGCAGGCCTACCTGAAGGCGTCGAACACCGGCGCGGCCGACAACTTCGGCGACTCGGTTGCGGTCTCCGGCGACACCGTCGTGGTGGGGGCTCGAGGCGAGGGCAGCAACGCCACGGGCGTGAACGGGAACCAGAGCGACAACAGCGCGTTCAACCCCGGCGCAGCCTACGTCTTCGTGCGCAGCGGGACGAGCTGGAGCCAGCAGGCGTACCTGAAGGCGTCGAACACCGACGGGGCCGACAGCTTCGGCGACTCGGTCGCGGTCTCCGGCGACACGGTCGTGGTGGGAGCTCCTGGCGAGGACAGCAGCGCCACGGGCGTGAACGGCAACCAGAGCGACTTCTTCGCAAGCTGGTCCGGTGCGGCCTACGTCTTCGTGCGCAGCGGGACGAGCTGGGGCCAGCAGGCCTACCTGAAGGCCTCGAACACCGGGGCGTTCGACTCGTTCGGCCGGTCGGTGGCGGTCTCCGGCGACACGGTCGTCGTGGGGGCTTGGGGCGAGAGCAGCAGCTCGACGGGCGTGAACGGCAACCAGAGCGACAACAGCGCCACCAGCTCCGGCGCAGCTTACGTCTTTGTGCGCAGTGGGACGAGCTGGAGCCAGCAGGCCTACCTGAAGGCCTCGAACACCGACATGGGCGACCGGTTCGGCTTCTCGGTCGCGATCTCCGGCGACACAGTCGTGGTGGGGACTCAGGGCGAGGACAGCAGCGCCATGGGCGTGAACGGCAACCAGAACGACAACAACGCCGGCGACTCCGGCGCGGCCCACGTCTTCGTGCGCAGCGGGACGAGCTGGAGCCAGCAGGCCTACCTGAAGGCCTCGAACACCGGCGCGTTCGACAATTTCGGCTGGTCGGTGGCGGTCGCCGGCGACACGGTCGTGGTGGGGGCTTTGTGGGAGGACAGCAGCGCCACGGGCGTGAACGGTAACCAGAGCGACGACAGTGCCTCCGACTCCGGCGCGGCCTACGTATTCGTGCGCAGCGGGACGAGTTGGAGCCAACAGGCCTACCTGAAGGCCTCGAACCGCGACTTCGAGGACGAGTTCGGCAACTCGGTCGCGGTCTCCGGCAACACGGTCGTCGTGGGGGCTCATCGCGAGGACAGCAGCGCCACGGGCGTGAACGGCAATCAAAGCGACAACAGCGCCGCCGAGTCCGGCGCCGCCTACGCCTTTTTCTCCCCTGCGCTGAGCGCGGACGTGGGCGCGATCTCCCTCTCCATCGGAGGCACTCAGACGCTGAGCCTGGATGCTGGCCCGGCGCACGCGGGCCGCGCCTACCTGCTCGTGGGCTCGCTCTCTGGCACCAGCCCGGGTCTTCTGCTCGGCCCAGGCCTCGCGCTGCCGCTCAACTACCCCGATCCCTACTTCGACCTGACCCTGACGAGCCCCGCGCCGATCCTCACGGGCTCGCTCGGATTGCTCGACGCGGCCGGGGCGGCCACGGTGCTCTTCACGCTGCCCGCGGGGCTCGACGTCGCGACGCCGGCGCTCGTCGGACTGACGGTGAACCACGCCTACGTCCTGTTCCTGCCGTCCCTCGACTTCGTCTCCAACGCGGTGCCGGCCCTGCTCGGGAGCTGACGCGGCGCCAGGCCGCCGCTACGGCGCGAGCAGCACCGGGACCGCGTTGCTCGTCGCCGCGATGCCGGGCGTCGGAGCGGCGCGCAGGACGAGCGCCGCGTGGTGGAGCGTCAGCCCGGCGAGCACGGGGTTGGTCAGCGGCGGAACCGCGAACGTGCCGGTCGCCGATCCCTGCGGGTCCAGGAGCGCGAACGATTCGATGACCGGGGGGGTGTTCGGGAACCGAAGCGTGTGCAGCGTGTAGGGATCGAGGTTGAGCGGCAGCAAGTACCCCTCGAGCACGTTGCCCGGCGACGTGCCGGTGAACGAGCCGAGCACGACCCACGGCTCCTGCGCGTAGAGCAGCGCCGCGCGGAGCGTCAGCGTCTGCGCGCCTCCGCCCGAGAGCGAGACCGCGGGCGGCGCGCCGGTCAGGCACGCGCCGAAGAGCTGCGCGTCGCGCACGAACGTCCGCTTCTGCACGCCCGCGAATCCGCCCGTGCCGCCGGCGAGCACGAGCCGGTCGCCGACGAGGGCGAGCCAGCACCCCGACAGCGGCACCGGGAGCGGCGGGAGCGCGCTCCAGCGGTCGAGCGGCGGGTCGTACATCTGGAAGCGGTCGAGCGCCTTCGACGTCGTCGCGCTGCTGATGCCGTTGGCGGAGTAGATGCGGCCGCCGAGGACGAACGTGGCCATCTCGTGGTGCGAGCGCGGCGCGAGCATGTCCGCGACCTGCGTCCACGTGTCGCTCGCGGGGTCGTAGCGGTCGACGCGCACGACGTCGAACGGCCAGAGCATGCCGTTCGGGCCCACGTAGGGGTCGTGGCCGACCTGGCCGCCGATCGCGTACACCGCGTCGCCGACGCACGCTCCGGCGACGTGGCCGCGTGCGAGCGGCAGCGGCGCCGCGACCTGCCAGCCGGCGCCGACGGCGTCGAGGTCGAGGATCCAGTGATCGCTCGAGCTCGTCTTGCGGTCGGGCAGGTAGCCGCCGAAGTAGTGCAGCGCGCGGCCGCGGAGCACGAGCGCGCCGCTCGCCCGCTGCGCGGGCAGCGCCGGCCACGGCCCGGGCAGCCACGCGTCGGCGAGGGTGTCGTAGCGCAGCACGACGTCCGTCGCCGCCCCGGGGTGGTCGCCGACGAAACCGCCGGCGACCCAGATCGTCGTGCCGTCGACCGCGCCGTTGACGTGCGTCACCGCGTGCGGCATCGGCGCGCGGGGCAACCACGTGTCGGCGAGCGGGTCGTAGACCTCGGCCGAGGTGAGCGCGTTGTTCTGGTCGTCGAAGCCGCCGAAGACGTACAGCTTGCCGCCGACGACGCCGCCGGCGCCCTCGTAGCGCTCGGTGGCGAGGTTGGCACGCTCCTCCCACGCGCAGCCGAGCTGCGCGCGCGCCGGGGCGGCCGCCACGAGGACGAACGCGAGCGCGAGGGTGGGGATCTCGAACGCGCGGGACACGGGGATTCCTTCGATCGTCGCGCCGCACCGGTCAGGTGTAGGCGCTTTTGGCCTCAGGGTAGTCAATTGCTCGATCCTAGGGGCCGTCGAATCCGCACCGGCCGTCCGAGCTGCCGGAGCAGGTTCCGGCCGAGCGCCTGGAAATCGGCGCCGCGGGCCCCAGAATCCGCGCCATGCGACTCTCCCAGATGCTCTTCGCGACCCTGCGCGAGGAGCCCGCGGACGCCGAGGTCCGCTCCCACGCGCTCATGGCCCGCGCCGGCTTCGTCCAGAAGCTCGCCGCGGGCATCTACGTGTACGGCCCGCCGCTCTGGCGCGTGCTGCGCCGCATCGAGGCGATCGTGCGCGAGGAGCACGACCGCGCCGGCTGTCAGGAGCTGTCGATGCCGGCGCTCCAGCCGCGCGAGCTGTGGGAGGAGAGCGGGCGTTGGTCGCGCTACGTCGGCGACGGAATCCTGTTCCACTTCGCCGACCGCAAGGGCGCCGAGCACTGCCTCGGGCCGACGCACGAGGAGGTCGTGACGAGCTTCGTGCGCGCGAGCGTGCGCTCGTACCGCCAGCTCCCGGTCACGCTCTACCAGATCCAGACGAAGTTCCGCGACGAGATCCGGCCGCGCTTCGGGCTCATGCGCGGGCGCGAGTTCATCATGAAGGACGCGTACTCGTTCGACGCGTCCGCCGACGCGATGGGGGCGTCGTACGAGCGGATGCGCGGCGTGTACCGCGCGATCTTCGAGCGCTGCGGCCTGCGCTTCACGACGGTCGAGGCGGACTCCGGCGCGATCGGCGGCGCGAGGAGCGAGGAGTTCATGGTCGACGCGGACACGGGCGAGGACGCGATCGCCGTGTGCCGGACGACGGGCTACGCCGCGAACCTCGAGAAAGCGGTCGGACGCATCCCCGCGCCGCCCGCGCCGCCGGCCGAGCGCGCGATGCACAAGGAGCCGACGCCGGGGGCGAAGAGCTGCGACGCGCTCGTCGCGCTCTTTCCCGACCTGCCGCTCGAGCGGATGATCAAGACGGTGCTCTATCGCGCGACGCTCGAGGATCGCGAAGAGATCGTCGCGGTGCTCGCGCGCGGCGACCGCGCGGTGAACGAGGTCAAGCTGCAGAACCGGCTCGGCGCGCTCGCCGTCGAGCTCGCCGACGAAGCGCTCGTGCGCAAGGCGACCGGCGCGGCGCCGGGCTTCGCGGGACCGATCGGCCTCGCGAGCGACGTGCGACTGCTCGCCGACCGCTCCGTCGAGGGCGTGCAGGGCTTCCTGTGCGGCGGCAACGAGACCGACACGCACTGGCTCGACGTCTGGTTCGGACGCGACCTCGAGCAGCCGGAGACGCTCGACCTCGGCGTCGTGCGCGCGGGCGACGAGACGGCCGACGGCCGGGGCACGATCGAGCTCGTGCGCGGCATCGAGGTCGGGCACATCTTCCAGCTCGGCACGAAGTACTCCGAGGCGATGGGCGCGACGTTCGCCGACGAGGACGGCTCGCTGCGGCCGTTCTGGATGGGCTGCTACGGCATCGGCGTCAGCCGCGTCGCGGCGGCGGCGATCGAGCAGAACCACGACGACGGGGGCATGATCTGGCCCCTCGCGATCGCTCCCCACTCGGTCTGGCTCGTCCAGACCAAGCCGGGGGACGCGGCGCAGGACGAGCTCGCCGAGCGCCTGTGGACGACGTTGCGCGAGGCGCGCGTCGACGTCCTGTGGGACGAACGGCCGAAGATCAGCCCGGGCGTCAAGTTCAAGGACGCGGACCTCGTCGGCGTGCCGCTGCGCATCGTCGTCGGCCGCGACGCGGCGGACGGTCGCGTCGAGTGGCAGACCCGTTCCGGCAGCGAGCGCGAGGTCGTCGCCTGGGCCGAGGCGGTCGAGCGCGTCCAGGCGGCGGTCGCCGCGGCGCGGCCGCCCGCGCTCTGAGAATCGCAGAATCTCGCGCCGCGGACCCGCAGAGGCCGGTGCGAACCAAGGAGGAAGGACATGCTCGGACGCGCGAAGGACCTTGCGGCGTACGCGCTGGCGGCGGCGCTCGTGTCGCCGGGTTGCGTGCTCGCCGTCGGCAACACGGCGGACGTGAAGGAGTGGGGCTTCGACGGCCTCGGGAGCCTCGAGAGCGGGCCGGCGCTCGTCGGCGACGGCGTCGCGGCGAGCGCGACGCGCGCCGTGGAGCCGTTCGAGGCGGTCGCCGCCGTCGGCTCGATCGATGTCGTCGTGCGCGTCGGCCCCGAGCGTGCCGTCACGGTCGCGGGCGACGCGAACCTCGTCTCGCACGTCGAGACGTACGTCGAGGGCGGCACGCTGCGGGTCGGCTGGGACCGCGGAAGGCACCGGCCGGAGCGGCGCATGCTCGTCACGGTGAGCGCGCCGCAGGTCGCCGGGCTGAGCCTCTCGGGCAGCGGCGACGTCTCCGCGACCGGCGTCGACGCGCCGAAGCTCGACGTCTCGCTCTCCGGCTCCGGCCAGATCGAGGTCGCGGGGCGTGTGGATGCGCTCACGGCGACGATCTCGGGCTCGGGCGACCTGCAGCTCCAGGAGCTCGTCGCGGCGAGCGCCGTCGTGCGGATCAGCGGCAGCGGCGACGCCCACGTGCACGCGACGCAGCGGCTCGACGCGCACGTCTCGGGCTCGGGCGACGTGCGCTACCGCGGCGCAGCGCAGGTCGACGCGCGCGTCAGCGGCAGCGGCGCGGTGACGAGCGAGCGGTAGGAGCGCTCGCGCGCTGATCACGATGAGCGCGCTCGCGCGCTGAAATACGACCGGCGCGCTCGCGCCGATTCACGACGGCTCGAAAACGCGCAAGTGCGGCCGAGCGCGGCTATTACACAAATCGAGCATCCGCGCGGCGCGCGGCGCCGTTCTCGAATCCCCACGCCGTCGCTCCGTAGCGCGTACGGTAGACGTCGTCCGCCGAAACCTCCGCCCCGACTCTCATGCTCGGAACGCTCGCTCGCCTCGCTCCGTCGTTGGCGCCGCTCGCCGTCCTCGCCGTCCTTGCCAGCGCCGCCCCCGCCGCTCCCGCCGCACCCGCCGCCCCCCAGAAGCTCGCCCGCGGCTACTACGAAGACCCGCTCAACGGCTACAAGTTCAAGATCCTCGACGATTGGAGCCCCGTGCCGCTGCAGCCGCAGCAGCAGGGCGGCGAGCTGATCAACCGCATCGGCGCTCGCGTGCTGACGCGCTTCCGTCAGGGCCACATGCAGGAGCTGCCCGTCGATCTGCTCGTGTTCCGCCTCGAGGACCGCGCGAGCGACGACGGGGGCGCGAGCGACGACCGCTCGAAATCGAAGAAGTACGTGCGCACCGACGTCGCGACGCTCGTCGACCGCTACGTGCCGAACCTGCGCGGCTTCGACGCCGAGAAGCCGACGGTCGACGAGCGGGTCAGCGTCCGGGGCACGATCGACAACGACGCGCACCACCGCCTGTACGAGGTGCAGGGCGCGTACTGCGACATGCTCGTCGACACGTGGCAGTTCCGCTTCCCGAACGTCGACTTCGGCGTGATCTACACGATCCCGAAGGAGCACGAGGACGATTACGTGCGGCTGTTCGAGCGCTCCGCGAAGACGTTCCGCCGCACCGAGGAGGAGACGGCGAAGACGCTCGGCAAGAACGCGAGCTACGACGAAATGATCGCGTTCTACCTGCAGGAGGCGCAGAAGACGCCC
Organism: uncultured Planctomycetaceae bacterium; assembly: GCA_964528575.1. Lineage (GTDB taxonomy): Bacteria > Planctomycetota > UBA1135 > UBA1135 > CAZGTQ01. The sequence continues at coordinate 6,866 of CAZGTQ010000015.1, forward strand.
GGCTGGACCGTCGAGCCGACGCCGTCGCAGGCGTACATCGTGCTGACGTCGTCCGACGACGGCGACTTCGTCGAGGAGGTGATCGAGCGCCTCGAGGCGTCGCGCGAGCTGTACATGCGCGACTTCCCGCCGAAGAAGGAGCTCGACCACGTCTCGATCGTGCGCATCTGCGGGACCGAGGAGGAGTTCCACAAGTACGGCGGCACCGGCGGCGGCGTCGCGGGCTGGTTCAATCCGGGCACGACCGAGCTCGTGCTGTACGACGCGAAGAACATCGACCGCAACCAGAGCTACGCGGTGATGAGCCACGAGGCGTTCCACCAGTACTGCCACTTCCTCTTCGACGAGTCCGAGGCGCACCGCTGGTTCGACGAAGGGCACGGCGACTACTACGGCGGCGTCGAGTTCGAGCGCGGCCGGGCGAAGATCACGCCGCACATGCCCGGCGGTCTCGACCGCTTCCAATTCGCCAAGGAGCTCGTCCGCGAGGACAAGTACGTGCCGATCGAGGAGCACGTCAACTTCTCGCACCCCGAGTGGCAGTCGAAGAGCATCGCCAGCTACGCGCAGTCGTGGTCGCTCATCTACTACCTGCGTCAGGGCGCGCTCGGCAAGGTCAAGAGCAAGGTCTGGAAGGACGAGTACGGCGAGATCATCCCGAACTACGTCCGGACGCTCTACGCGGGCTACCAAGAGCTCTACGCGAAGATGGACGAGGAGGCCGAGCAGGAGGACGACGACTCCGGCATCGGCGAGCGAATCGGCCGCGAGCGCGCCGGCGGGCGCCGCTTCGTGATGCCGGCGCAGAAGGACGAGATCTGGGAGAAGGCGATCGCGGCCTCCTGGGGCCAGATCGACCTCGCGGAGTTCGAGGAGAACTGGAAGCAGTTCGTCGAGGACTACCTCTAGTTACCAGTTGCTCGCGGCGGCTACTGCGCCTGCGCGAGCCGCTGCTCGATCAGCGTGAGGATCTCGCGCTCGCGCTCGAGCGCGCGCTCCTGGATCGTCGCGCCGCGGGCGACGTAGTCGTCGCGCTGCGTCGCGTCGGCGAGCTCCTTCGCGTTGATGCGCACGTTGAGGTACGCGCCCATCACGGCCGTGCGCGCGCAGAGGGCGCCGACCCCGGCGTCCGACACCGACGCGGCGAGGCCCGACTTCGCCATCGCCGCGAGCACGTCCATCGATTCGAGCGCGACCTCCATGACGCGCAGCGGCACGTCGATCGCGCCGCGCGTCGCGGCCTGGATCGCCTCGCTGCGCGCTCTCTTCTCCGCGTCCGTCGCCTGCGGCATGCCGAACGAAGCCAGGATCGCGTTGAACGCGTCCGTGTCGGCGTCGACCAGGCGCAGGAGCTCGTCGTGCGCGCGCTTGCCGCGCTCGGCGACCGCGGAGAACTCCTCCCAACGCGCGTCCCAGCCGGGCTTGTGCGACGACAGGTTCGCGACCATCGTGCCGAGCGCCGCGCCGAGCGCGCCGACGCACGCCGCGACCGACCCGCCGCCCGGCGCGGGGGTCTCCGACGCGGTCGCATCCGCGAACGCGCGCACGGTGCGGTCGACGAGCTTGGGCGCCGCGTCCGCCTCCAGCGCGTACTCGATGATCTTCTCGCGCGGCTCGAACGGCGCGAGCTCGTCGAGCCCCATCGACTTGACCGCGATCTTGACGAGCTCCGCGTCCGAGACACCGAGCGAGCGCTGCTGCTTGCGCAGGAAATAGCGGCCGGCCTCGAGGATCGCGGACAGCGGCACGAGACCGACGACCTCCGAGCCCGTCACGCGCACCCCGCGCGCGCGGGCGCGCTCGCAACACTCGTCGAAAGCGACGTGGATCGGCGTGACCGCCAGATTCGTCAGGTTCATCGAGATCTGCGCGACCCCGTACTCCTCGATGTACCAGCCGATGCCCTTGACGCACTTCAGCGAGCCCGGCGTCCAGACCGGCTCGCCGCGAGCGTCCTTGACGACCGGGCCGGTGACCGGGTCGCCCTCGCGCTTGACGCGCCCTTTCTCGCGCACGTCGAACGCGATCGCGTTGGCCCGCCGCGTCGACGTCGTGTTCAGGTTGACGTTGTACGCGATGAGGAACTCGCGCGCGCCGACCGCGGTGGCGCCCGAGCGCGGGTTGAACTGCGCGGGGCCGAAGTCGGGCTTCCACTGCGCATCCGCGAGCCGGTCCTTCAGCTTCTCGTACTCGCCCGCGCGCACGACGGCGAGGTTGCGCCGCTCCGCCGTGAACGCCGCGTTCTCGTAGCAGAAGACGGTGAGCCCGACCTCCTCGCCCAGCCGCGCGGCGAGCTTGCGCGCGTACTCGACGGTCTCGTCCATCGTGATGCCGCGGATCGGCACGAGCGGGCACACGTCCAGCGCGCCGAAGCGCGGGTGCTCGCCCTTGTGGCGGCGCATGTCGATCAGCTCGGCGGCCCTGCGCGCGGCGCGCACCGCGGCTTCGACGACCGCTTCGGGCGCGCCGACGAACGTGACGACCGTGCGATTCGTCGCCTTGCCGGGATCGACGTCGAGCAGCTTGACGCCGTCGACGGTCTCGACCTGCTCGGTGATCTGTCGGAGAACGGCCGCGTCGCGGCCCTCGCTGAAGTTCGGAACGCACTCGACGAGCTGCTGCATGGGGCCCAATGGTAGGGACGCGCGGACGGCCGTTCAGCCGCGCGAGCGGCGAATCTCGATCGGGCCGAGCGTCTCGACCGGATGGCTCGTCGTCTCGCCGTCCGGCCAGCGCACGTCGATGCGCACCGGGCGCGCGCCGGCCGGCAGCCCGAAGAGCGGCGCGAGCTCGTCCTGCGAGAGATAGCCGGTGCCCGAGCGCACCCAGCGCACCTGGTTCGGGCCGTTCGCGACGGCGAGCTCCACGCGCGCGCCGATCGCGAGCGTATTCGTGCCGTCGCCGATGAGCTCGACGCGGATCCAGGCGCTGCCCGGCGCCGCGAGCTCGTTCGCGAGCACGACGAGCGGCTCCCCGTTGCCCGCCAGCACGAGGTCGGCCGCGCCGTCGCCGTCGAGGTCGCCCGCCGCGACCGCGCGTCCGACGCGCGGCGTCGCGAGCGCGGGCCCGACGTCCCACGGCTCGAACCGACCGCCGGCCACGCCGCGCAAGCACTGCGCGGGCTGCGCGTGCTTCCACAGCTCGAAGCGGTCCTCGATGTGACGCAGCACGTGCCCGTTGACGACGACGAGGTCCTGGAAGCCGTCGCGGTCGAGGTCGGCGAACGTCACGCCGAAGCCGAGCGGCGTGCGCGACAGGGCCGTGATCCCCGCCTGGCGCGAGCGGTCCTTGAACCGGCCGCTCCCCGCGTTCGCGTAGAGCGCGTTCGACTCGCCCGCGAAGTTCGTCACGAACAGATCCGGCAGCCCGTTCCGGTCGACGTCCGCCACGCCGACGCCCATGCCCGCCTCCGCGCGGCCGTACAGGTTGTACGCCGCGCCCGACTCGAACGTGCGATCCTCGAGCACGCCGTCGCCGCGGTTCAAGTACAGGTGGTTCTCGACCGAGTCGTTCGCGACGTACGCGTCGACGTCGCCGTCCTCGTCGAGGTCGACGAGCGCGAGCCCGAGCCCCTTGCCGCGCGCCGCCGCGAGCCCCCACGGCCCCGTGCGCTCCTCGAAGCCGCCGCGCCCGTCGCCCTTCCACGCGCGGTCGCCGATCCCGGCGAACTGCGTCACGTCGCAGTAGTCGGGCTCGCCGTGCGCGGTGCACGCGCGGTACAGCCCCGGCCCCTTCTCGAGGTAGCCGACGACGACGAGGTCGAGGTGGCCGTCGCGGTCGAGATCGGCGAAGCCGCACGCGCTGGTCCAGCGCGGGTCCGCGAGCGCGCCCGAGCGCTCGACGAACGTCCCGTCGCCCTCGTTCAGGAGCAGCGCGTCCGGCCCGAAGTTCGTGACGAACAGGTCGACGTCCGCGTCGCCGTCGACATCGCCCGCGCACGTCCCCATCGCGAAGCCTGCGTGCGCCGCGTCGCCCGAGCGTTCCGTCGCGTCCTCGAACCGCGCCGCGCCGTCGTTCAGGTACAGCCGGTTCGCGCCGCCCGCGCCCGGCGGCTCGTCGTAGCCGGGCAGCTCCCCGCCCTGCAACGCGTACACGTCCAGGTCGCCGTCGCCGTCGACGTCGACGAGCGCGACGCCCGCCGCCATCGTCTCGGGCAGCGCGTACCGGCCGCGGAAGCCGTTGTCGCGCACGAAATCGATCCCGGACGCTGCGGTGACGTCGACGAGCGCGGGACCAGGCGGGGGCGGGGCGCACGCCGCGAGGCCGGCGAGCGCGGCGAGGCGCGCTCTCACCGCACGCCTCCGAGCTGGCGCGCGATCCGAAAATGTTTCGCGGCCTGGTTCGCGGCCCCCGTCCGTTCGAGCGCCTCGGCGAGGAGCTGGTGCAGCTCGGCGTACGTCGGCGCGCGCTCGATCGCGGGCTCGAGGACCGCGACGGCGTCGGCGTGCCGGCCGAGCTCCGAGTACGCGCGGCCGAGCTCGAGCCGGCCGAAGGTCCAGCGCGGCAGCTCCTCGACCAGCGGGCCCAGCTCCGCGACGCGTTGCGCGGCCGGCCGCGCGCGGAAGTGGCGTCCCGTCGCGTCGCTGATCGCGCCGTGGAGCTGGCGGTGGCGCGCAGCCTCATCGCCGCGACGCATGCGCAGGAGCAGGCTCGCGAGCGCGTCGCGCGCGCCGAGGTGGCCGGGCTCGAGCGCGAGCGTCTTGCGGTAGGCCTCGATCGCCGCGTTCCCCTCGCCGCGCTCCTCGGCCGCGAGCCCGAGGATGTGGTGCGCCGTCGCGAGCGAGCGGTCGCGCCGGACCGCCGCGGACGCGTGCTCGCCGGCGGCCGCGAGGTCGCCGGTTTCGAGCGCGAAACGCGCGTGCAACAGATGTGTCGTCGCCGTGTTCGGAGCGAGCTCGCGCAGGCGCGCGAGCGGCGCCTCGGCCTCGTCGACGACGCCGGCGCGCAGCGCGCCGTCGACGAGCTGCGCGGCCATCTCCGCGTCGTTCGGCTCGGCCGCGAGGATGCGCGCGCCGGCCTCGAGGAACGTCGCGTGGTCCTGCGCGATCCAGCCGGCGGCGGCGAGCGCGCGCCACGCGCGCGGCCAGCCGGGCGCGAGCTCGGTCGCCTCGCGCAGGACCGCGAGGCCGGCCGGGCGGTCGCCCGACTCGAACAGCTCGTTGCCGCGCTCGAGCGCCTCGCGCGCTTGGGCGGTCGGCTCGGTGCCCCACGCGAGCGAGTCGCTCGCGGCGGGACCGGGATCGCAGGCCGCCGTCGCGACCGCGAGGACGACCAGGAGCGGTGGGGGGGGGCGGGACATCGTCAGGGAATTGTAGACCGGCCCTGGAGCCCGGCGTGCGAGGCTCGTCGTCCATGCGTCTCGCCGACGAGCCTGCGCCGGGCGGCCCGCGGCCGCTGGTCGTGCGGCTGGGCCTCGCGCTCCTGTGCGCGATCTGGGGCAGCACGTGGCTCGTCATCCGCACCGGCCTCGAGGACCTGCCGGCGCTGACGTCCGCCGCGATCCGCTTTACCGTCGCGGTCGCGCTCTTCTCGGCGCTGACGCCGTTCTTGCGCCGGCGCGAGGGCGGCGAGCGGCCGCCCGTGCGGCTCGTGCTCGCGATGGGCGTGTTCAACTTCGCGGTGCCGTACGGGCTGCTCTACTGGGCCGAGCAGGTCATCCCGTCGAGCCTCGCGAGCGTGCTCTGGGCGGTGTTCCCGATGATGATGGCCGCGGCGGGGCACCGCTGGCTCGGTGAGCGGCTGCGGCCGATCGCGTGGCTCGGATTCGCGGGCGGCTTCGTCGGCGTCGCGCTCCTGTTCGCGACCGACCTGCGCGCGCTCGGCGGCGGCGCCGTGGGCGTCGCGCTCGTCTACCTGCTCAGCCCCGGGATCTCGACGGTCGGCCACGTGATCGTCAAGCGCGACGGCGCGCGCACGAGCTCGGTCGAGCTGACGCGCGGTGGGCTCGGCGTGTGCGCCGTCCTGCTGTGGGCGGTCGCGTTGCCGCTCGAGGCGGGGGAGGAGCTGCGCTGGACGCCGCGCGCGCTCTTCAGCGTCGCGTACCTCGCGGTCGTCGGCACGGTCGTGGCGTTCGGCATCTACTTCTGGCTGATGCGCTTCGCGCCGGCGCACCAGATGAGCTTGATCGCGTACGTCGTGCCGGTGATCGCGCTCGGGCTCGGCTGGGGGCTGGGGAACGAGGCGGTCGGCCTGCACACGCTCGTGGGCACGGGGCTGATCCTCTCGGGCATCGTCGCGGTCGCGCGCGGCCGCGCGTCCGCGCCGGCGCCGCCCGCTCCAGAACCTCCCATGCCGACCGGCATCCCCGACCCGCGCATGAGGAGCACGACGTGAGCGAGCCCGCCCTGATCGTGGTCGGCGGCGGCATCGCGGGCGCGGCCGCTGCGCTGCGCGCCGCGCAGTACGCGCTGCCCGCGGTGTGGCTGCGCGGCACGCGCGACACGCACCGCTCGAGCCGCGCGGCGTACGTCAAGAACATCGACAACATGGTCGGCGTGCACCCCGACATCGTGCGGACCAAGGTGCTCGACGAGCTGTCGGCGGAGCACCCCGACGCCGCCGCGCGGGTCTCGTCGATGCACATGCACGTCTCGACGGTCGACATCGTGCGCAACGCCGAGGAGCGCATCCGCGCGCAGTGGGACGACGTCGTGACGATCGTCGACGAGGCCGCGGTGGACGCGGAGCGCACGGCGGACGGCTTTCGCCTGACGACGTCGGCCGGCCGCACGCTCGCGGCGCCGAACGTCGTGCTCGCCACCGGTGTCATGGACCGCCAGCCGATCGTGCACAAGCAGCGCGGCGGCCGCACGCTCGAGGGCATCCGCTGGCTCTTCCCGTACGCGAATCAGGAGTCGCTGCTGTACTGCATCCGTTGCGAGGGCCATCTCACGCGCGGCCGGCGCGTCGGCGTGATCGGCGCGGGCCCGTCGGCGGCGGAGATCGCGCTCATGATCCGCGAGCGCTACGGCTCGGACGTGACGATCCTCACGGCGGGGGAGGAGCGCGCGTGGGGCGAGGAGCGGGCGCGCTTGCTCGAGCTCGAGGGCGTGCGCGTCGTCGACGGCAAGCTCGTCGACGTGCACGGCGCCGGCGGCGGCCGCACGCTGCACGGCTTTTCGGTCGAGGGCCACGACGAGCGCGTCGAGCTCGACTTCGCGTTCGTGTCGATGGGGCTCTACCGCGTGTTCAACGACCTCGCAGTCACGCTCGGCGCCGAGCTCGAACAGAGCGAGCGGCCCGCGGGCGAGCGGCACGTGCTCGTCGGCACGTGGGGCGAGACGAGCGTGCCCGGGCTCTTCGCCGTCGGCGACATGGCCGCGCGCACCGGCGAGCCGATGATGAAGCAGGTGTACACGTCCCAGGAGTACGCCGTGCGCGCGGTCGACACGATCGACCGCCGGCGCCGTCGCGCCGGGCGCGACGCGCTGCTCGCGCGCGGTCAGTAGCCGCTGGGACGCTCGTTCGCGCGCAGCGGGCGGACGCGCTCGTCCGCCGCGTACCAGCCGCTGCGCTCCTCGTCGAGCGCGCCGTCCGCGGTCCACGCGAGCCACTTGCCGGCCGCGAGCCCTCGGTCGACGTCGCCCTGCTTGGCGAGGACGCCGCTCTCGTGCCACCAGGTCCAGACGCCGGCGCGCGTGCCGTCGCGGTATGCGCCCTGGGACGCCTTGGCACCGCTCGGGTGGAAGCTCGTCCACGTGCCGATCCGCACGGACATGCCGCCTCCCTCGGACGGGTCGGGGACGCTCTCGCCGATCGCGCGCAGCGTCCCGTCGGGCCACGTCTCGCGCACGAGCTCGTCCTCGTCGTCCTGAGCGCAAGTCGCGCGCTCGTCGGGGCGCAGGTCGCGCACGCGCTCGCCGCGCTCGTACCAGCCGCTGCGCGCGGCGTCGAGCGCGCCGTCCGCGCTCCACACGTGCCACGCGCCCTGCGCGAGGCCGCCGCGGAACGTGGGGAGCTCGAAGAGCGTCCAGGGGACGGCATCGTCGTCTTCAGCCGCCGAGCGGACGCGCGTGAACAGGAAGTCGGCCACGAACGCCCTGCGCTCGCCGGCCGACTCGAGGTACGCGCCGCACGCGGCGAGGCGGCCGTCCGGGTGCCAGAACCGCCAGATCCCGATCGCCTTGCCGCCGTCGAGCTCCTCGTCCCTCCCGGTCAGCTCGAGGCGGTGCTCGCTGAACGCGCCCTGTGCGGATCGAGCGCCGTTCTCGTACCACAGCGTCCACGGTCCGACGCGCGCGCCTCCTTCGAGCGCGCCGCGGCTCCTGGGGACTCCGCTCTCGTACCAGAACGCCCAGACGCCGACGCGCGCGCTGCGGCGATAGCGACCCTCCGTCTCCTTCGCGCCGTTCTCGTAGAAGCGGGTCCAGCAGCCTTCGCTGCGGTCGACGACGGGCCAGTCCTCGCGGTCCTCGTACGTCTGGCCGAGCGTGCGCAGGGCGCCGCTCGGCCAACGCTCCACGACCAGCTCGAGGTCGAGCTCGCGCGGCGAGTCGCCGACGTCGAGGAGCCAACGCTCGACGCGCTCGAAGACCAACGTGAGCGCCGCGATGCCCGCGACGAGGCACGCGAGCGCGCCGGCGCTCCAGACCGACCACCACGTCTTCGTGCTCGCCATCGCGCTCCCGACCCTACCCTGCCTCGGTCGGATCGGTGCGCGGCTGGAGCTGCGCCTCGAGCGCGAGGTCGCGGCGCACCCACAGGCCGAGCGCGAGCGACGCGAGCGCGGCGCCCGTCGCGTAGCCAGCGAACGCGCCCGCGACGGCGGGGTAACCGGCGGCGGGGGCGAGGCGCAGGCCGAAGTAGACCATCGGCGTGACGAGCACGAGCGCGCGGACGACGCTCACGATCAAGCCGGGCCGCGGGCGCTGCATGCCGTCGAACGTCGCACGCAGCACGAACAGCGGCGAGAGGCCGAGCACCGCGAGCGGGAGCCAGCGCATGCCGATCTCGGCGAAGCGGCGCGTCTGGGCCGACTCCGAGAGCGCCGCGGCGACCCACGGGCCGACGAGGAACGCGAGCGGCGTCAGGACGAGCACGATGTAGCCCGCGCCCGCGCCGAGCGCGAGCGCGAGCTCGTGGCGGATCGCGTGGATGCGGCGGCCGCCCCACAGGTGCGCGGAGAGCGGGAGCATCGCCACGCCGACCGCGATCAGCGGCATCGACATGAAGCGCACCGCCTGGTCGAAGATCGCCCACGACGCGAGCGCGGCCTTGGAGTCGGGCGCCGCGGCGAGCATGCCGTTCACCGCGAGACCCTCGAGCGAGAGCATCACGAACGACAGCGCCGAGGGGACGCCGATCGTCATGATCGCGGCGACGGGGCGCTCGAACGTGCCCGGCCGGTCGTCGCGCGCCCCGGCCAGACGGCGTCGCTCGTGGTGCGCCGCGCGGCGCTGCGCGTAGACCAGGCTCGCGACGCGCGCGAGCACCGTCGCGAACGCGATGCCGAAGATGCCCCAGCCGAACGCGAAGACGAACAACGTGTTCAGCACGACGTTCGTGACGCCCGCGAGGATGCCCGCCCACATCGTGCTGCGCATGTCGTGGTGCGCCTTGACGAGCGAGTCGGGCAGGATCGACCAGAACGAGGTGAACGCGAGGCCGCCGACGAGCACCGTGCCGTAGATGCGGAAGTTCGACGCGACGGCGGGCTCGAGCGCGCCGAGGTGCGGCGTCGCGAGCCAGATGCCCGCCGCCAGCACGACGAACGCGGCGACCAACACGCGGATCAACGAGCGCGTCGCGCGCACGAGCTGCGCGATCCGCGCGCCCTCGCGCGCGCCCAGCGCCGCCGAGAGCCGCGCGGTCAGCCCGTTCGACATGCCGACCCAGCACGCGATGATCAGGAAGCGGAACGGGCCGGTCAGCGCGATCGCGGCGAGCGCGGCGTCGCCGTCGGGGAGCTGCGCCGCGTAGGCCGCGTCGACCAAGGCGAACGCTTCGCGGAACCAGAACGAGAGCACGAGCGGGGCCGACAGCCGCAGGATGCCCGCGGGGCGTTCGCTCGAGCTCGTCACGGCGCGTGGCATCCTCGCGGGCGCCGCGGGGACGGCCACGCTTTTCCGTCCCTTTCCGCCGCCCCGCGCCCGTCCTACCCTACGCCCCCGTGATGCCCCAACGCCGACCGATCGGCGCGCTCCTCGCGCTCGCCTGCCTCGCCGCCGCGGCCGCCGGCCAGGCTCGCTCGGCGGGCGCGGAAGCGGCCCCGCCGCCCGACCCGCGCGCGCACCTGCCGCGCATGGTCGAGCTGATGTGCGCCGGCATCGACCGCATCGAGCCGAGCTCCGACGCGCTGTTCACCGAGGGCAGCACCTTCCGCGGCAGCTACGACTGGCACTCGTGCGTGCACGCCCACTGGGCGCTCCTGTGCATCGCGCGCGTCACCGGCGACGCGGAGCTCGAGAGCGAGCTCGCCGAGCGGCTCTCGCCCGACGTGCTCGCCCGCGAGCGCGCGTGGCTCGCCGAGCCCTTGCGCAAGCGGTTCAAGGTGCCCTACGGTCAGGGCTGGCTCCTGCTCCTGCTCGCCGAGATCGAGCGGCGACCCGAGCGCGCGACCGAGGAGCTGCGCGCGTTCCGCGTCGAGGTCGAGGAGCGCGTGCTCGGGTGGCTCGAGGCGCACCCGTTCCCCGAGGACGAGGAGACGGGAGCGCTGAACGCGAACTACAGCTCGTGGCTGTTCTCGTTCCTGCTCGCGCAGCTCTCCCGGCCGGTCGGCCCAGGGGCGGCCGAGCGGCTCGAGCGCCTGCGGGCCGAGCGCGTCGAGCCGGCGCGCGCGGCCGTCCTCGCGGCCCGCGCGGGCTCGGATTACGATTTCCTACACCTGCCGGCGATCCTCGCGCTCGTCGACCGGACCGCGTCGCCGGACCCGGCGGCGCCGAGCGCGTATCCCGTCGTCCCGTGCCCCGCGCTGCCGGCCGAGATCGAGTTCTCCGCCGTCCACGTGCTCGGCTACGAGCTGACTCGCGCGTGGCCCTGGGCGCACGACGCGCACGCGGGCGACGAGACGGCGCGCGACGCCTTCCGCCGGCGCATGGCCGACCTCTTGGGCCGCGAGGACTGCTGGGCGGACGACTTCCGCGTCGTCTCGCACTGGGTGCCGCAGTTCCTGTGGATGGGGATGTGGCTCGAGCTCGGCCGGCCCTGACGGGGGGCGGTGGAGTCGGGCCCACGCCAGGCCGATACACCCTAGAGACCCGTGAAGGGCGCTGAGCGGTGACCCCGCCCGCCCTGCGGATTACCGTATCCCCGTTCGATGGCCTTCAACTCCGCCAACGTCGCCGACTCCGACCAGGGGCTCTTCTCCCGCGAGGAGATGCTGTCCCTCATGCGGGGGGAGTTCTTCCGGGCCAAGCGCTACGACTACTCGCTCGTCTGCATGCTGATCTCGGTCGATCGGCTCGGCAGCCTGCAGGACCTGTACGGCGTCGAGTCGAAGCATGAGATCCTGCGCGGCACGGTCGACCTGCTCAGCTCGGTCACGCGCGCGAGCGACTACCTCGGCTGCCTCGTCGACGACCGCCTGCTCGCGATCTTTCCGCACACGAACCGCGCGGGAGCCGGCGCGCTCGCCTGGCGCCTGCTCAAGGGCGCGCGCGAGATGCAGTTCGACAGCGACGGCCGGCTGATCCAGATCACGCTGAGCATCGGCGCGGCCGACACGGCGCACGCGAGCATCGACGCGTTCGACCGGCTCGTGAAGACCGCCGAGGCGGGGCTCGCGATCGCGATCGAGTCCGGCGGCGACCGCTACGTCGTGCGCGAGGAGATGGCGTCGGAGCTCGAGCGGCTACAGAGCAAGCTCGACGAGCTCAAGGCCGCCGGGCCCGCGCCTGCCGACGGGCTGGCCGCGCCCGCGGCGGCCCCCCCCGCGCAGCCCGCTCCGGCCGCTCCCGAGCCGGCGGAGCCGGAGCGCGACGCGGCCGCCGCGGCGCGCGCGGACCTGGGCTCGTTCGACCTGGAATTCGTCGACGACGGCACGCTCGACGGCCGCATCCGGGCCGCGTTCTCGGCCCTGATCGGCGAATCCGTGCCCGGGCTCACCGATCTCGTCGAGCACGTCATCGCGATGACGCAGCAGGAGGTCCACGCGGAGCGCGAGCGCGCGGCGGAGAGCTCCTCGACGGAGTACCAGCAGCGCATCTCGATGCTCGAGCGGCGCGTCAACAAGCTCAACGGCCTGCTCGGGATGACCGAGGAGGAGTTGAAGCGCGTGCTCAAGATGAAGAACGTCGACCCGGGCTTGTCGTCGATCTACCGTGCCGTCCAGGGCCTGGGCGAAGACGAGTCGCAGGCCGAGCTGAAGAAGGTCCTCATGGAGAAGATCTTCCAGGCGAACCTTTCGCTCCAGAAGGAGAAGTCGAGCTCCTGACCCGGAGCCCGCACGGGCGTCGCCCGCTTTCCAGCCATGGCCGAACCCGAATCGACCGGCGCCGAGGACGGCGCCAAGGACCACGGTGTCCTCTACCTCGGCATCGACTTGGGCACGTCGCGGACGTCCGTCTCGGCCAGCAACGGCATCCGCGAGACGATCATCTCGCAGGTCGGTTATCCGAAGGACGTCGTCAGCCGCAAGCTGCTCAAGAAGGACGTGCTGTTCGGCGAGGAAGCGGTCGAGAAGCGCCTCTCGCTCAACCTGTACCGGCCGCTCGCGCACGGCGTGCTGAAGTACAGCGACCAGGGCGGCGCGGAGGCGGATGCGAACCTGCGCGCGGCGCGCGACCTGATCGCCGAGACGATCCGCCGCGCGCGGCCGCGCCCGGACGAGCTCGTCTACGCGGTGATCGGCGTGCCGGCGCAGGCCTCGATCAAGAACAAGGAGGCGATCATCACCGCGGCGCGCGAGTCGGTCGACTCGGTGATGCTCTGCTCCGAGCCGTTCTCGGTCGCGTACGGGCTCGACATGCTCGACGACGTGCTCGTCATCGACATCGGCGCGGGCACCGTCGACCTGTGCCGGATGCACGGCACGATGCCCGAGGACACCGACCAGCTCACGCTGACGTGCGGCGGCGACTTCGTCGACGAGACGTTCGCCGCGAACGTCCGCGCGAAGTATCCCGACGCGCAGTTCAGCGTACAGATGGTGCGCTCGATCAAGGAGCGCTTCTCCTCGGTCGCCGAGCAGATGGAGCCCTGCGTCGTCAACCTGCCGGTGAGCGGGCGGCCGCAGTCGTTCGACCTGACCGCGGAGCTGCGCGCCGCGTGCCGCGCGATGGTGCCGCCGATCGTCGAGGGGCTCGGCAATCTGGTCGCGACGTTCGATCCCGAGTTCCAGGATCGGTTGAAGAACCGCGTGCTGCTCGCCGGCGGCGGCAGCCAGATCAAGGGGCTCGACTCGGCGATCCAGGGCGAGATGCACCGCGAGCTCGGCGGCGGCCGCGTCATCCGCATCGAGGAGCCGATCTACGGCGGCGCGAACGGCGCGCTGAAGATCGCGCACGACATGCCCGAGGACTACTGGGAGCAGCTCAAGTAGCCGCGGCGAGGGAGCGACGATGATCCGGATGCGCGAACCCGATTCGTCCGTGGCGCGCTTTCGGCCCGGCGACCTCGTCGAGCACGTGCGCTACGGCTACCGCGGCGTCGTCGTCGCGTTCGATGCGACGTGCCAGGCGACCGACGAGTGGTACGACGCGAACCAGACCAAGCCGCGGCGCGACCAGCCCTGGTACCACGTGCTCGTCGACGGCGCGACACACAGCACGTACGCGGCGCAGCAGAACCTGCGGCCGGACACCGCCGGGGGGCCGGTCCGCCATCCGCTCGTCGAGCGCTACTTCCGCTCGTTCGCGGGCCAGCGCTACGAGCGCAACGAGCTTCTCTGGGGCGTCTGATCCGGCCCCGACGATCCTTCACGTCTCCGAGCCTTCACGTCTCTGAGCCTTGCGGCGCGGCGCCGCGCCGGCAGGATGGTGCGCGGAGGTGCGCCCATGAGAGCTCCTGAACGAACGTCGGACGCCACGACGCACGAACGGAACCGGACGACCGACCGGGCGCCCGTGGCGGCTTCACGGACGCGAAGACGTCCGATCCGCGCGGTCGCAGCCGCTCTCGTCGTCGGCCTGGCCGGCGCCGCCGCGGCCGCTCAGGAGACGCCGGCCGTCGCGCCCGAGCGCGGCCCCGTGCCTGCGACGATGACGCAGGAGGAGACGCGGCCGGCCCTCGATCGCGCGTGCGCGTGGCTGTGTGAATCGCAGAACGAGGACGGCTCGTGGGGCAACCACGGCATCGAGAGCAACTGGAGCTCGTTCGCCGCGCTCGAGACGTACTACGCGTGGAAGATGGCGAGCACGTCGCTCGCGGTCCACGCGCTGCTCGACGTGCCCGAGACGCCGACGCGCCGCGCCGCGCTCGAGCGCGGGCTCGAGTGGCTGTGCACGACGCGCGTGCCCAAGCGGCCGTACGACTGGGACGTCGACCACGTGTGGACGGGGCTGTGCGGCCTCGTCGCGCTCGAGCGCGCCGCGCGCGACGAGCGTTTCCAGGGCGAGCCGTGGAAGTCGCGCGTCGACGCGCGCGGACGCGAGATCCTGGCGCTGCTCGTCGCGAACCAGGTGCCGGGCGGCGGCTGGGCGTACTACGACGACCCGCCGTACACGAGCCGGCCGAAGTGGGCGACGAGCTTCTGCACCGCGATGGTTCTGCCGGCGCTGCGCTCCGCGCTCGAGCGCGGCTGGGGCGACGACGAGGCGGTGCTCGAGCGCGCGCGCGTCGCGTTGCGCCGCTGCGCGCTCCCGAACGGCGCGTTCACCTACAGCGTCGACGGCGCGAGCTCGTTCCGCGGCGGCGAGTCGATCGACTCGATCAAGGGCAGCCTCGGCCGCACGCAGGTCGGCAACTGGGCGCTCGCGCAGCTCGGCGACGAGCGCTACGGGCCCGAGCGGCTGCGCGAGGGGCTCGAAGCGTTCTTCGAGCACCACCGCTTCCTCGACGTCGCGCGCATGCGGCCGATCCCGCACGAGGCGTACTACGCGAACGCGGCGTACTTCTACCTGTTCGCGCACCACTACGCGGCCGAGGCGATCGAGC
Source organism: uncultured Planctomycetaceae bacterium (assembly GCA_964528575.1). GTDB lineage: Bacteria > Planctomycetota > UBA1135 > UBA1135 > CAZGTQ01. The sequence continues at coordinate 21,896 of CAZGTQ010000015.1, forward strand.
TGCTCCCCGAGGACGAGCGCGAGGCGTGGCACGCGCGCCTGCGCCCGCACCTCGTCAAGGTGCAGCGCCCGAGCGGCTCGTCGGTCGACTTCCTCGGCACGGAGAAGTTCACCGTCGCCGGGACCGCGTTCACCGCGCGCGCGCTCGCGCTCGGGCTCGACCCGAAGCCTTAGCTCAGGCGCTCGCGAACGCGGCGTCCATCTTCTGCTGGAGCTCGCCGCTCTCGTACATCTCGGCGATCGTGTCGCCGCCGCCGAGGAACTCGCCGTCGACGAAGATCTGCGGCGTCGTCGGCCAGCTCGTGAAGGAGATGAGCGCGGGACGGATGCCCTCGTCCTCGAAGATGTTGACGGCCTCGAACGGCTTGCCGCAACGCACGAGGATCTCCATCGCGCGCGCGGTGAACCCGCACATCGGCTGCATCTTCGTGCCCTTGCCGAAGATGATCACCTTGTTCTTCTCGACGAGCTGCTTGACCTTGTCGGCGTTCCAATCGGACATGGGTGGACTCTCGCCCCGTCAGGGCGTGCGGGTCTTGATCTGGAGGGCGTGGATCGGCGCGTCGGGGCCTCCGGAGGCCTGGAGCTTGTTCCCGACGGCCGCATGGACGAGCTTGTGCTGCTCGAGCAGCGACTTGCCCGCGAACGCGGGCGAGGACACGTCGACCATGTAGTGGTCGAACGTCCCGGTCAGGTCCGTCACGCGGACGGTGCTCTGGGGGATCTTGCTCTCGAGCAGATCCTTCAGCATCTCGGGCGTCATCACGGCGTGCGATCTCCGGCGAAGGGCGCCCGTCCCGGCGTGGAACGGCTCGGACCCTGACGTGGGCGTGAGATTCTAGCCCTGCTCACGCGCGGCTCAAGGGCGGGGCCCGAACCGCCGCGGCGGGCTCAGCGCCTCGATCGCGGCGATGCCGCGGCGCGCGAGGTCGGCGCTCTCGCCGGTGCGCTCGAGGTCGAGCGCGTCGAGGAAGTGCTGCCACGCCGCGGTGGGGCGGCCGAGGCTGCGGAGCTGGACCCAGCCGGCGCCGACGTGTGCCCGCGCCGCCGCGGGCCCCCGCGGGTGGCGCCGCAGGACGCGGCGGAAGGCCGAGAGCGCCGCGTTCGGATGGCCGTTCTCGGCGAGCCAGGCGCCCAGCGCGAGCGCGTCGCCGCTGGCGAGCTCGCGGTCGATCGCCTCGTCGGCGGCGAAGTACGCCTCGGCGGCCGCGGGCCAGCGGCCCCGTGCGACGAGCGCGGAGACCTCGGCGGCGGGGCTCGTCGCGGGCTGCGCCGCTCGCGCGGGCCGGCGATACTCCCGCGGACGCACGTCGCGCTCGCGCCGATCGATCACCCAGGCGGCGCCGAGCCCGGCGACGAAACCGCCGAGGTGCGCTCCGTACGCGACGCCGCCGCCACCCGCTCCCGACGTGACGAGGAACGGCAGCAGGTTGTCGATCAATAGGTAGAAGCCGAGCACGAGCCGCGCGGGCACGACGATCACGTCGACGAAGAACGGGAACAGCGCGACGAGCAGCCGCACGACGTTGCGCGGGAAGAACAGGAAGTAGAAGCCGAGCACGCCCGAGATCGCGCCCGACGCGCCGACGAGCGGAACGGGCGAGTCGCTGTCGAAGGCGGCGTGGAACGACGTCGCGGCGACGCCCGTGAGCAGGTACGCGACGAGGAAGCCGACGCGGCCGAGGCGGTGCTCGACGTTGTCACCGTAGATCCACAGGAAGAGCATGTTCCCGGCGAGGTGCATGAGGCCCCCGTGCAGGAACATCGACGTGAAGAGGGCGGCGATCGCCGGCTCGGCCGGCCGGAAGCCCCACCGGAAGACGAACAGGTCGTAGGCGCTGACCTGCGCGAGGAACTCCCCGACCGGCAGCGGCGCGCCGATGCGCTCGGACAAGAAGCGGTAGTACGCCTCGGTCGCCGGGTGCGCCGGGTCGACCGACGTCGCCGACAGCGGCACGTTGACGAGCAGGAAGACGAGCACGTTGAGCCCGAGCAGAGCCCACGTGACGAACGGCCGGCCCGACGGGTTGGGAGAGTCTCCGAGCGGGAGGAACACGCTCGAGCGAGCCTACTCGACGCGCCCCGCGAGATTCCTCGCGATTCGAGCGTGGGTTGCGCGCCCGCCGCGGGTCTTCGGTCCCGCAGCATGAGCATGGACGAACCCGCCGTGGAGGAGCGTCGTTGGCTCGCGTGCTACCGCGAGACGATCGGGCCGCTCTGGACGTACGTGGCGCGCCGCACCGCGGGCGACCGCGCGCTGTGCGAGGACGTCGTCCAGGAGGCGTGGCTGCGCGCGCTCGGCGCGTGGGCGAGCCGCGGCGTGCCGCGCGACCCGCTCGCCTGGCTCCGCACGACCGCGCGCAACCTGCTCGCGAACCACCATCGCCGCCGCGGGCCGCTCGCCGCGTCGGCGGAGATCGAGCGCGCGCTCGCGCCCGCGGGCGACGGTCCGCCGCCGTCCGCCGACGCGGTCGCCGCGCTCCACCTCGCGCTCGATCGCCTGCGCCGCGGCCCGGCGCGCCTGATCGAGGCGTTCCACCTCGAGGGGCGCGACGTCGCCTCGATCGCCCGCGAGCTCGGCGTCTCCGAGCGCGCGGTCGAGGGACGCCTGCGCCGTGCCCGCACCGCGCTCCGGCGCGCGCTGGCCCCGTACCTGGAGACACGCTGATGAACGAGAGCCACCCCGATCCGCGTTTCGTCGAGCACCTCGAGTGGCAGCTCCGCACCGAGCTGCGCCGCCTCGCGCGCTTCGGCCCGCCCGCGCCGCGCCGCGGTCTCTCGCGCCTCGCGGCGGCCGCGCTCGCGCTCGCGTCCGTGTCGCTCGGCGCCGCCGGCGCGGTCGCGGCCGAGCGCGCCCAGGACGGCCGCTGGAGCGCGCTCGTCGAGCAGCGCGCGCAGGTGCGCCACGCGCTCGCCGAACGGCGCGTCGAGCACCGGCGCGAGTCGCTCGAGCGCGCGGCGCAGCTCGCCGAGAGCGGCGTGGCGTCGGGCGCAACCCTGCGCGCCGCGCAGCTCGCCGTCGAGCGGGCGTCGTTCGAGCGGGACGTGCGCCGCTCCGAGCTCGAGGAAGCGGTCGCGAGCGGCGGCGAGCCGAGCGACGCGCTCGCGGCTCCGCTCGTCGCCGGCCGCGATTTCGTCGCCGAGCGCCTCGAGCGCGCGCTCGCGTGGGAGCGGACGCGGCAGCGCGCGGCCGAGGACGAGGCGCAGGTCGCCGCCGCGCTCGTCGACGCCGGCGTCGCGACCGCGGCCGAGCTCGCGGCGGCGGACCTCGAGCGCTCCGAGACGCGCTTCGCGGCGGCGCGGCTGGCCGAGCGCCTCGAGCTGCGCGTGCGCTTCGTCGGCGGCGAGCTCGATCCGCGGCGCGTCGAGCTGCTCGGCCTGCGGGCCGACCACGTCTGGCGCGTCGCGGCCGCGAGGGAGCATTCGCAGGTGGCGAGCGACGCGCTCGCGCTCGTCGAGCGCGCGCACGAGGCGGGCCGGACCGGCAGCGCGGAGCTGCAGGACGCGCGGCTGCGCGCGCAGGACGCGCGCGCCGAGCTCGAGCTCGCGACGATCGAGCTCGCGCTCGTCGAGCGCGCCCTCGGCGGCTGAGCGGCTATCCTGGCAAGCGATGCAGCTCTACCACACGATGATCCGCGTCAAGGACCTCGCCGCGACGCTCGACTTCTACACCGGTTTCCTCGGCCTCGAGGAGGTGCGCCGACAGCCGATCGGCGACGAGGCGACGCTCGTGTTCCTCAGCGACTCGGCGCGCCGCTACTTCATCGAGCTGACCTACAACCACGACGGCCGCGCCTACGAGCTCGGCGACCAGTTCGGCCATCTCGCGTTCACCGTCGAAGCGCTCGACCCCGTGATCGCCGACGTCGAGTCCCGCGGCTGGCCCTACCGCAAGAGCCGCCCCGAGCTCTCGTCGAAGTACATCTTCGTCAAGGACCCGAACGGCTACGACATCGAGATCCTCGAGGCGCAGAAGTAGGCGCGGTCGCGACCGGTCGCTCACCCGCCGCGCGTGTGCATCTCGAGGTGCGGGTCGCTGCGCAGGTCGGCGATCTGCACGAGCGGCTCCCGGCGCCCGCCCGCGAGGCGCTGCTCCGCTCCGCGGTCGTCGCGCGCGCGCCACGTGCCGGTGACGAGCGCGGCGAGCTCGGCGGGGGAGGCGCCCGAGCGCAGCGCCGCGCGCAGGTCGGTGCCGCGCTGCGCGTACAGGCACAGGTACCACATGCCGTCCGCGGTGAGGCGGCTGCGGTCGCAGCGCGCGCAGAACGGCGCGGTCGTCGACGCGATGATGCCGAAGACGAGGCCGTCGGGCAGCCGGTAGCGGTCGGCCGGCGCGGAGCCGCCCTCGGCGAGCGGCTCGACGCCGCCGTAGCGCCCCGCGATGCGCGCGAGCATCTCGTCGCGCCCGACGACGTCCTCCATGCGCCAGCGCGTCGCGCCGCCGACGTCCATGTACTCGATGAAGCGGACCTCGAGGGCGCGCTCGCGGCCGAGCTCGAGCAGGTCGAACAGCTCGTCGTCGTTCTTGCCGCGCATCACGACGGTGTCGATCTTCGTGCCCGTGAAGCCGGCCGCCTCCGCCGCGTCGAGGCCAGCGAGGACGCGCTCGAGGTCGTCGCGGCGGCAGAGCTCGACGAAGCGGTCGCGGCGCAGCGTGTCGAGGCTCACCGTCAGCCGGTGCAGGCCCGCCGCCCGCAGCGCCGCTGCTTGGTCGGCGAGCAGCACACCGTTCGTCGTGACCGCGAGGTCGGCGATGCGCCCTTTCGCCGCGAGTTGGGCGACGAGCACCTGGAGCTCGGCGCGCAGGAGCGGCTCGCCGCCCGTCAGCCGGACCTTCCGCACGCCGAGGTCGAGGAAGACGTCGGCCAGCGCGCCGATCTCCTCGAACGTGAGGATGTCGGAGCGCGGCAGCCAGCGGTACTCCTCCTCCGGCATGCAGTAGCTGCAGCGCAAGTTGCAGCGGTCCGTCACGGAGAGCCGGAGGTTGCCGAGGGGCCGGCCGAGGGCGTCGGCGGGAGCGGCGGCGCGAGGATCCATCGCCTCCATCGTAGGCGCCGCGCGGCCCGTGTCCCAGGCACGGGAGGAGTCGCGTTGGCGCCGACGTACTGTGGCGCCGGAACCGGGGCTGGCGTCCCCCTCCGCGCTCCCCCGCGTCATACTGGGACCTCGGCGTGCTCGGCCCACGCCTCCCTACAGGTTCCTGAACGCCCTTCCCGATCGGGAAGGTAAGAGAGAAACAAGACGATGGACGGTTTGCCCAAGTGGCTTCTGCCGGCGGCGCTGTGCGCCGCCGCGCCCTCGCTCGGCTTCGCCGCGCCGCTCGATGGTCCGGGCGGAGGCGCGTTCCGCGCCGACGCGAGCGTGCGCGTCGGCTGCACGAGCCCCGCGCCGCCGAACAGCCTGCTGCCCGACGACCGCGTGATCGTGTTCCAGGTCGAATCGGTTCCCGCCGTCGGCAACTGGATCTTCGAGAACGTCGTCAGCGGCTTCACGGGCACCGGCTACTTCCGCCGCAGCGGTCCGGACTTCTTCGGCTCGCCCGGCGTCGACACGCTCACGTACACGTTCTACGTCGCCGAGGCGGGGGAATACCGCCTGCGGATCCGCAACTACCACGACCATCCCGACTCGACCCTCGAGAACGACTGCTGGGTGAAGATCGACACCCATCCGTGGGAGAAGATCTTCAGCGGCGAGATCAACTTCTGGTCGTGGTCGACGAAGCAGGACCCGGGCGGCCTGAACGCGAAGTACACGCTTGCGGCGGGGCAGCACACGATCCGCATCTCGGGTCGCTCGTCCGGCTACCACATGGACCGCTTCCACCTGTTCAAGGCGGGCGTCTTCGGCGAGGCGACGAGCTTCCCGGCGAACGACTCCGCGTACTCGCGGCCCGTGCTCGGTCAGAACTTCACCGTGAAGATCGACGATCCGACGAACCAGGCCGGTCTGACGCCGAACCAGACCGTCACGGCGTGGTTCGCGAGCACCGCCGGCGGCTGCGGCATCGTGGTACCCGGCGTCGGCGAGCTCCTGATCGGACCCGTCCCGGCCCCGATCCAGCTCACCGCGGCGCAGGTGTGGACCGGTCCGGGCACGCCGAACAAGCACACGGTGGCGATCCCGAACTCCGCGGTCCTGTGCGGCCAGACGATCGGCACGCAGGGCCTGTTCGTCGACCTGCTGACGACCCAGCTCGTTCTGACCAACGCGCTCGACGTCTCGTTCGGCGACTTCTAGCCCGGGCTCCCGGACACGTCCGAACGTTCAGCGGGCGAGCCACGCGCGCAGGGCCGTGAAGAACGGCTCGCGCGCGTGGCGCTCGAGCCACGGGTAGTGCCCGCAGCGCTCGAGCTCGACGTATTCGAGCCGCGCGACGTGCGGCGCGAGGCTGGCGCGCACGAGCTCGCCCGGGTGCGGGTCGTGCGCGCCGTGCAGCATGAGCACCGGGGCGTCGATCGCGGCGAACGCCGCCGGATAGGTGCCGGCGTCCTGCAGCCGCACGAGGTCCGTCCACGTCTGCGCGTGGGCGCGGCCGTCGCAGCCGCCGTGCTCGATCTCGCCCGCGTCCGGGTCCGGCTCGTACGAGTACGCCGGCAGGACGAGCTCCGCCATCCGCGCGAGCCGGCGGTCGGGGTCGGGCTCGCTCTGCGCGAGGCGCTCGAGCTGCGCGCGACTCTCCGCGCCGAGCCGCCGCTGGACCGTCGCCTCGAATTCGTCGCGCGCGGCGCGGTCGAACGTGCCGCAGCCGACGAGGGCGAGCGAGGCGACCTCTCCCGGAGCGGCGGCGGCGTACGCGAGCGCGAGCATCGCGCCCCAGGACCAGCCGACGAGCGCGGGCGGCGCGGCGCAGCGCGCGCGGACGAGCGCGCCGAGATCCGACACGTGCCGCGCGACGGTGAGCGGCTCCGCGCCGCTGCCGCGCTGGAACGGCTCCAGAACCGCGAACGTGTCGGCGAGGCCGCGCGCGAGGGGCGCGGCGCTGCCCGGCGCGCCGGGGCCGCCGTGCAGGACGACGACGGGCCGGCTCGGCGCGGCGGGGGGCGTGGTCCAGACGCGCACGTGCACGCGCGCAGCATAGACTCGTCCGCCAATGAGCACGATGCACGAGCGCGGCGCGTGGCCGCTCGAGCCGGACGTCGACACCGTCGGCGCCTGGATCGACGAGGCGCGCGACCTCTGCCTGGAGCACCTGCGCACGCTCGAGGAGCAGCCCGCGTCCGGCGCCTGCGTGAGCCGCGCCGAGATCGAGGCGCTGTGCGAGCCGCTGCCCGAGGAGCCCGGCGACGCGATCGCGCTGCTGCGCCGCGTCGCGCGCGAGATCGTGCCGCGCTCGTTCCACTGCTCGAGCCCGGGCTACCTCGCGTACGTGCCCGGCGGCGGCATCGTGCCCGCGGCGATCGCCGACCTGATCGCGGACGTGACCAACCGCTTCGTCGGCGTCTTCGCCGCCGCGCCGCTGTGCGCCCGCCTCGAGATCACCGCCACGCGCTGGATGCTCGACGTGATGGGCTATCCCCAAGGCGCGCGCGGGGTGCTGACGAGCGGCGGCTCGATCGCGACGCTCGTCGCGCTCGCCACCGCGCGCCACGCGCGTCTGGGCGAGCGCTTCGCGGACGGCGTCGTCTACACGTCGGACCAGGCGCACCATTCGGTGCAGAAGGCGGCGCGCTTCGTCGGCTTCGCGTCCGACCGCGTGCGCGTGCTCGTGTCGGCGGACGATCTGCGCTTCGACCCGGCCGAGCTGGAGCGCGCGGTCGCGGCCGATCGCGCCGCGGGGCTGCGCCCGGCGATCGTCGTCGCGAGCGCGGGGACGACGAGCACGGGCGTCGTCGACGACCTCGACGCGCTCGCGACGCTCTGTGCGCGCGAGGGCCTGTGGCTGCACGTCGACGCGGCCTACGGCGGCTTCTTCCGCATGACCGCGCGCGGCCGCGCGCGCCTGGAGGGCATCGAGCGGGCGGACTCGATCACGGTCGACCCGCACAAGGGCCTGTTCCTGCCGTACGGCACGGGCTGCCTGCTCGTGCGCGACGGCGCGGCGCTCGCGGCGCTGCACCGCAGCGAGACCGGCTACCTGCCGCCGCTGCTCGACGACGGCCTCGCGCTCGACTTCTGCGAGATCTCGCCGGAGCTCTCGCGCGACTTCCGCGGCCTGCGCGTCTGGTTGCCGCTGAAGATCTTCGGCGCGCGCGCATTCCGCGAGGCGCTCGACGAGAAGCTCGACCTCGCCGCCGAGGCGGCGCGCGCGCTCGCCGCGACGCCCGGCTTCGAGCTCGTCGGCGAGCCGGACCTCTCGCTCGTCGCGTTCCGCTGGGTCGGCAACGGCACGCTCGATCCGGACGGGCTCGAGCGCGCCAACCGCATGCTCCTCGAGCGCGTGCTCGCGCACGGCGCGGTGTGGCTGAGCGGCGCGGTCGTGCGCAAGCGGTTCACGCAGCGCATCTGCGTGCTCAGCTTCCGCACGCACCGCGAGCACGTGGAGCGCGCGGTCGAGCTCTACCGGCGCGAGGCGGAGCGGCTGGAGCCCTGACGCTCGTCAGTTGTTCGGCGCGCCCGACGCGATCCACGCCTCGATCGTCGCGATGTTGCCCGGGCTGAGCGCCGACGCCGGAAGACCCACGAACGGCATGGGGCTGCCGCAGGCGTTCGGCGTCCCGAACGTCGCCTCGCGGATCTTCGCGACGAGCAGGCTCGCCGGCGGATTGCCGCTCGCCACGCGGAGCTGGCCGGGAGCGCACGTGGACGGGACGCCGACCATCGACGCGTGGGCGAGGTTCTTATTGTCGTAGCCGAGCCCGCCCCCGGGGAACGCGCCCGTGTGGCAGTTGATGCACTGGTTGCCCGTCTGGAAGATCCCGTACACCTGCGTGAACGTCGGCGGGACCTGGATGTGGCCCACCTTCGTCTCGACGTCGTTGCCGCACGGTCCGCTCGCGGTCAGCGCGACGGTGTACGTCCCGCCCTGCGTGTAGATCTTGGTCGGGTTCGTCGCCGTCGACTGCGTGCCGTCGCCGAACGTCCACTGGAAGCTCGTCGCGCCCGTCGACTGGTTGGTGAAGGTGACCGAGAGCGGAGCGTTGCCCGACGTCGCCGACGCGGTGAAGGCGGCGGCGACCGACGCGCCGATGTCGACGCCGACGCTGTTCGATGTGAAGGGGACCAGGATCGTGGTCGGCTGCAGGTCCGCGACGAAGAACGCGTAATCGATGTGCAGCCCGACGTTGTTCACGAGCGCGCCGGGCGGCAGGACGATCTGCGCGCTCGCGCGTCCCAGCCCGTCGAGCACGCCGATCGTCTGCGGGAACAGAGCGGGCGCGCCGGCGTTCGAGATCGTGAACGACGTGTACGCGTCGAAGTTGATCGGCAGGAGCAGCCCCTGGATCAGCGTGCCCGGCGCCGTGCCGGTCACGCTGCCTGCGACGAGGTAGATCTCGCCGGCGTTCGCGACGCCCGCGTCGAGGTTCAAGCCGACGGCGCCGCCGGCGGGCGCGCAGAGCAGCGCGGCGTTGGCGGTGAGGCCGGACGTGCCCTGCGCGGAGGCGACGCCGCCGATGAGCGCGAGCGCCGGCGCGGCGAGCGCGGCGGCGAGACCGGACGGGCGAGCGAGCGGGAGACGACGACGCGAGTGCATACCGATCCCTCCTGGGGCGCACCGCGGCCGTGCGGCGCAGCCATCACGCTACCAGGCGACGCGCTGCGCACGTCCTGCCGTGCGGTGAGCAAATCGAGGGCCGCCCTCCGCTAAGCTCGCGCGCTCCGATGCAGACCCTGCCGATCTCCGAACGCCCGCCGCCGAAGGACGCGCCCGGACCGGGCGACGGCGCGTTCCTGCGCCAACTGTCCGCGCCGCACCGCCTCGGCGCGTCGCTGGCGCTCGCCGCCGCGGTCGCGCTCGCCGCGCACGGTGTCGCGCGGGCGCTCGCGGCGCAGGGCAACCGCTTCGCCGCGGCGCGCGCGCTCGTGTTGGCGGACCCGCAGCCGGGCGCGCTCGAGGCGTCGCCGGCGGCCGCGGCGCTCCTGCGCGCCCTCGCCGCGCTCCCGCTGGCCGCGGGCGCGGCGCTCTTGGCGCTCTTGGCGCTCCTCGCGCTCGGGGCGAGCGCGAAGAGCGCCGCGGCCCTCGCCGCAGGGCCGCCCGGGCGCGCGATCGGCTGGCTCGTCTGGTTGCCCGCGGCGCTCCTTTGGTGGCCGCTCGCGTTCGCGCTGCGCGAGGGCGAGCTGGAGCCGCTGTTCGTCGCCGCCGCGCTCTTCGGCGCGCGCGCCGCGACGCGCCGTGCCGCGGGCGCGACGGGCCGCTGGCTCGGGATCGCGGCCGCGCTCCGGCCCGCCGCGGCCGTCCTGCTCGTCCACGACGCCGCGCGCGGCGGCCGCAGGAGCGCCGCCGGCGGGGCGCTCGTCGCGGCCGCGCTGACGCTCGTCGGCGCGTTCGTTCTCGGCCCGGGCGACGGCTTCGCGCAGCTCGGGCACGCGGCGGCGGGACTCGCGCGCGGCCCGTTCGGCCTCGCCGGCGTCGCGCTCGCGCTGGTCGCGCTCGTGCTGCTGGGCGTCCGCGGCCGCTCGGCCGACACGGACGCGCTCGTGCGCGGGAGCGCCCTCGCGATGGCAACGGTCGTGCTCGTCGGGCCCGAGCCGCTTCCCTCGCGCAGCCTGTGGCTGCTCCTGCCGCTCGCCGCCGTCGCGCACGCGGCCCTCGACCCGACCGGGACGCCGCTGCGCCGCCGGGTCGGCGCGCTCGGCCTCCTCGTCGCCGGCGCGGCGCTCGCGGCGGGCCCGCTGCTCGACGCCGGCGGCGCCGTCGCCGCGGTCGCGCTCGTGCTCGTGCTCGCGCTCGCGAGCGACGTCACGTCACGAAGTGCGCGCGGTACCAGTCTCGCGGCACGTAGGGCGTGAAGCGGTCGACGATCGCAGTCAAGTGCGCCGGGTAGAGCTCGGCGACGTCGATCACGTCGCGCAGCTCGATTCCCAGCGCCGCGGCGTAGCGCTCGAGCGCGGCGCGCTCGCCCGGGGCGAGCTCGAGCGCGAGGACGTCGCGCCACGCGTGCGCGTCGCGCTGGCCGAGCATCTGCTTGCGGTCGTGCACGATGCGGTGCACGAGGTCGAGGCCCGGGAGCGACGGCTCGGCGACCGTACCCCAGTCCAGGTATCCGACGACCCGCAGCGCGTCGTCGACCTGCACGTGCTTCGCGCGTAAATCGCCGTGCGCGAGCATGCGCGGGAGGACGCGCCCGGCGAGCTCGGCGCGTGCGCTCGCGCGGCGACGCTCGAGCTCGCGCCGCAGGTCGGCGTCGTCGATCGCGTGCAGCGCGCCCTCGAACCAGGGGCCGACGAGCGCGTCGTACTCGTTCTCGTCCAGCGCGCGCGCGGGCTCGAGCACGAGCTGCGCGAGGTGGCCGGCGATCTGGTGCAGCACGCGGTCCGCGCGCTCGCGGCTCGTCAGCGCGTGGTTGCTCGCGAAGCCCGCGAGGCGCCGCTCGCAGCTCAGCGTCAGCCCGCACAGCTCGCCGAAGAACAGCGCCTCGGGCACGGGCACGCCGGCGTGCTCGCGTCGCACGCGGCGCAGCATCTCGACGTGCAGCGCGAGGCCGGCGCGGTGGCCGAGGTGCAGGGGCACGTGCAGGACCCAGCGGCCGCGCGGGTCGTCCGCGGGCGCGCCGGGGACGGCGGTCATCACGAGCGCGTTGTTGCCGCGCGAGCCGACGAGGTGCTCGACCGCGGGAACGGGCTCGCCCGTGCGCTCGGCGAGCTCGCGCAGGACGCGTTCGAGCAGCGGGGGGCCTGCGGCGCTCCCGCGGCGGCGCGCGAGGAATGCGAACGAGGGCGTGAACGCGGGGAAGGCGCCGAGCGCGTGCGCGGCGACCTTGAGCCGGTTGCGGGCCTCGTTCGGGCCGACGACGAGGCGTGGGAGCGGCTCGTCGAGCGCAATGACCTGCGCGAAGTCGCGCCGGTCGGGGTAGAGCGCGAGCGCGCGCGGCTCCTCGAAGTCGGCGGCGCGTAGCGCGCGGCGCCAGGCGCGCAGCGTGCGTTCGCCGGCCCGTGGCCGCGCGACGGCGCGGGCGTACTCGAGCGGGGAGGGCACGCGCCAGTCCCACGCTCGGCCGCTCGAGCGCTTGTAGCCGAGGCGGTTGTCGCCCGTGACGACGAGCTCGCTGGCGCAGACGCGGCGCAGCTCGGACAGGAGCTCGGGCCCCGGCGCCGGCGCGCGCTCGTCGTCGTGGACGACGACGTCGAACGCGCGGTCGGCGAACGGCAGGCGCGCGTCGTCCCGGCCGAGCACGCCGCGCACCTTTCCGGGGACCTGGTGCGAAGCGATGCGCACAGCGAGCTCCAGGCGCTCGCGCGACGTGTCGAGGAGCGTCACGCGGTAGCCGGCGGCAGCGAGCGGCACGACGGCGCCGGAGAGCGGGGAGCCGACGTGCAGCGCCTCGCCGCCGCAACCCGAGAGCAAGAGCGCCCAGGTGCCGCGGCTCTCCCTCGTGAGCTGCGCGAGCGTGGCCGCGCGCTCGCCCGGCAGGGCCGCCAGCAGGGCCTCGAGCGCCTCTCGGTAGCCCGCGTCGATGGCGCCGCGCAGCCGGCGGGCCAGGCCGGCGATCAGCGGGTCGGGAAGCGGATCGCCGTGGTCGCGTGGTCGCATCGGCCGCGCGCAGCCCGGTCGAGGCCCGGATCTCCAGCGTGCGTGCGATGCACTGTACTTTTGACCACCCGAGCGTCGAACGAAGGCGGTACGATTCGGGGGAACCGCCCGGCCTATTCCTCGTTCCCCCCCCCGGCTACATGATCCAACAGAAGCAGTACGCGACCCGCTCGCTGCTCGTGCTGCCGCCCGGTGACTCGCCGTGCGACTGCCCCTGGATGGGTGTCCCCGCGCTCGTCGGGTACCTCAAGCAGTACGGCTTTCCGAACACCGTGCAGCGGGACCTGGATCTCGACCTGTACCACTACACGCTCACGCCCAGGGCCCACGCGCGGATGATGGAGCTCTACCGCCAGGAGCTCCGGACGATGGGCACGAAGGGCAAGCTGTGGAAGCGGCTCTTCTTGCGCTACTTCGGTCGGATCATGATGACCCTGCTCCGCTGGTGGGAGCTGAGGGACGTCAAGTTCTTCCAGAAGTTCCGCGAGGACACGCCGATCCACGAGCAGTTCCCCGAGAAGGGACTCATCCGCTACCGCAAGACGCTGAACCGGGTGATGAAGCTGATGGGGGTCTACTACTACCCCTGCCTCGCCTACCCGAAGTTCTTCAGCAACCGGGATCGGAGCATCTTCTACAAGGTGCACCTGTGGCTGGGCTGCCAGCTCCACGACTACATGAACCTCGGGCCGAAGGCGATGCGCGCCTTCTACGAGGACGAGGTCCTGCCCGAGATCCGCGAGCGGGGCTACCAGATCGTCGGCGCGTCGGTGTCCGTGCAGCGCCAGTACGACCCGGCGATCATCCTCGCCGAGACGATCCGCGACGCCGGTCTCGATTGCAAAGTCCTGCTCGGCGGGAGCTACGTCTCCGAGGTGTACGACGCGAACTGGCTCGACGACGAGGTCGTCGAGAAGTTCGACTACGTCGTGCGCTACGAGGGCGAGGACGCGCTCCGCAAGATCCTGCTCAACATCGAAGGCGAGTGCACGTTCGAGGAAATCCCGAACCTGCTCTACATCCGGGACGGCAAGCGCGTCGAGCACGAGCGCGACCGCATCCGCGACATCGACACGCTGCCGGCGCCGAACTTCGACGACATCCCGCTCGAGAAGTACGTCGACCGTCCGGTGCGCCTGCCGATCATGGGCAACCGCGGCTGCTACTGGGCGCGCTGCACGTTCTGCGCCCACTTCTGGTCGCTCGGCGTCGGCAAGATGCGCGACCGCAGCGCGGAGAAGCTCGTCTCCGACATGCACGAGCTGCAGGAGCGACACGGCGTCCGCACGTTCTTCTTCTGCGACGAGTCGATGTACCCGCCCACGCTGGACGGGCTCGCCGAGCTGATCCCCGAGACCGGCATCGACGCGAAGTGGGCGGGCATGATCCGCTTCGAGGACAACCTGACGAGGGAGTACCTCCAGTCGCTCAGGGACGCGGGCTGTTACGCGCTGTTCTTCGGCCTCGAGTCGATGTCGCAGCGCATGCAGGACGTGATCAAGAAGGGCACGAACGTCCCGACGGTGTGGCGCGTGCTGCGCGACTGCAAGGAGGTGGGCATCAAGGTCCACCTGTTCATGATCTTCGGCATCCCCGGCGAGACCGAGGAGGACATGCTCGAGACCGTGAACTTCATGCGCGACCACACCGACATGTACGAGACGGTGCAGATCGCCCAGTTCGAGCTCATGGTCGGCTCGCCGATCTGGTTGAAGCACGACCGCTACGGCATCTCGGAGCCGAAGATCGTCGGCGGGCACCTGCGCAAGGAGTACAGCGAAGTGCACTTCGAGCGCGTCGAGGGCCTGACGAACGACGAGGTCGCGCGCTGGGTCGACGAGATCGAGCACGACGAGGTCATCTACCGCAAGAACCTCTGGAGCGGCTACGGCTTCCGCATCTACCAGCCGGACCCGCCGAGCGACGAGCGGCGCAACTCGAAGCCGCCGCGCCCCCCGAAGCGCTACGTACCGCCGCCGCCGGACCAGCGCCGCCTCACGTCGCCCGAGCAGATCCCCGAGGGCGTCGACACGGCGAACCGCGCGGCCGATATGACCTGACCGCAGCTCGCCCCACGGGGCGATCCGACCGAATCCTCGGGCGAGCGCGCCGATCGCGCTCGCCCGAGCTCATTGGGTGCGCCGCGACGCGCCGGAGCGTCGTGCTCCAGGCGGCTGCGCGCGACAAGGCGGCGCGCGCGCCGCGCGATGAGTCTGACCTCCCGGCGGGCCGCTGCGCGCGCTACCGCGTGCGCGGCAAGCTGGCGTCCGCGCCGTGCTTGCGCCCGCCTCTCGTCGCGCTCGCGGGTGGCGTGACCGTCACGACATCGGCGGTCACGACATCGGCGCGATCAGGAGCCCGGGGAAGAGCCCGAGGGCGACCACGCCGACGCCGCAGACGACGATCGCCAAGCGGGCGCCCAGCGTGCCGCCGGTCGTCGGGACGCGCTCGGCGTCGGCCGGCTGCATGTACATCGTGACGATGACGCGCAGGTAGTAGCCGAGCGCGACGACCGAGAGCAGGACCGCGAGGATGGCGAGCACCACGTGGCCGCCTCGGACGAGGACGCCGAAGACCATCCACTTGCCGATGAAGCCGCCGGTCGCGGGGATGCCGCCGAGCGAGAGCATGAACAGCGCCATCGCCGCGGCGACGCCCGGCCGGGTGCGCGCGAGACCGCGCAGGTTGTCGAGCTGCGTGAAGTCCTCGCCGTCGCGCTCGAGCACCGCGAGCAGGCCGAACGCGCCGACGGCTGTGAACACGTACGCGCCCATGTAGAACAGCGCCGCGCGCGTCGCGTCGTCGACGGTGGGGGAGTCGGCGAGCCGCGGCAGCGTCGCGACGACGACGAGCAGCAGCGTTCCCGCGTGCGCGATGCCCGAGTAGGCGAGCATGCGCTTGAGGTCGGTCTGCGCGAGCGCGCCGAGGTTGCCCGCCGCCATCGTCGCCAGCGCCAGGGCGCCGAGCACCGGCGCCGCGTCGTTGGGGAACAGGAACGCGACCTTGACGAGGAAGCCGATCGCCGCGGCCTTCGTGCCGGTCGACATCAGCGCCGTGACCGGCGTCGGGCTGCCCTGGTACACGTCGGGCACCCACAGGTGGAACGGCGCGATGCTCGCCTTGAAGAACAGGCTCGCGCCGATCAACGCGATGCCGACGAGGCACAGCGCGAGCTGCGGCTGGACGGGGGCGCCGCCGTTCACCTCGCTCAACGTGATCGCGCGCAGCCCCTCCTCGAGCGCGGGCAGCGACAGCGTGCCCGTCGCCGTGTACAGGAGCGCCGTGCCGAACAGGAAGATGCCCGAGGCGAAGGCGCCGAGCAGGAAGTACTTCACGCCGGCCTCGACCGAGCGCGCCTGGCTGCGGCGGAAAGCGGCGAGCGCGTAGAGCGGGATCGACAGCAGCTCGAGGCCGACGAAGAAGACGAGCAGGTCGTTCGCGCCGACCATCAGCATCATGCCGATCGGCGTCGTCAGCAGCAGCACGTCGTGCTCCGCCACGAACGGCCGGTCCGCGCGGCCGTAGTAGCCGCGCCCGAACGCCCACGCGAGGACCGTCGCGACGAGGAACAGGATGCCCCACAGCGCGGTGAACGGATCGCTCGTCAGCGTCCCGTCGAGCACCGTCGCGCCGTGGTCGGCGTTCGCGACGAGCCAGACCTCGTAGGCGAGCGCGGTGACGATCGACGCGAGAAAGATGGGGGCGTGCAGCTTCCGCAACCGCTCGACGACGCCGACGAACACCAGGAGGAGCACGCCGACGCCGAGCGCGAGCATCGGCGCAGTCGCCGTGCCCGACCCGGCCGAGAAGAGGTCCTCGAAGATCGCGCGGATCTGCTCGGGATTCATCGCTGGCTCGCTTCCTGGAGCTCGAGCTCGAGCTCGCTCACCCTCGTGTCGCCGCGCGCGTCCTCGATGCGCCGGACCAGACCGTCGATCGACGCCTCCGTCGGCCCGATGAACGTGCCGGGCGCGACGCCGATCCACAGCGCGAGCGCGCAGAGCGGCAGCATCGTGCCGATCTCGCGCGCGCTGAGATCGCGCAGCGAGCGGTTCTCGTCGTGGACGATGGCGCCGAAGAGCACGCGCCGCGTCGCCGACAGCAGGTACACCGCGCCGAGGACCACGCCCGTGACGCCGAGCACCGCCCAGAACGGCTCGGCCTGGAACGCGCCGAACAGGATCAAGTACTCGCCGACGAAGCCGTTGAGGCCGGGCAGCCCGACGCTCGACAGCACCGTGAAGACGAAGAAGAACGCGAACAGCGGCATCGTCTTGGCGATCCCGCCGAAGTGGTCGATGCGCCGGGTGTGGCGCCGCTCGTAGATCACGCCGACGAGCAGGAAGAGCAGGCCGGTCGAGATGCCGTGGTTGACCATCTGCAAGATGCCGCCGCGCAGGCCGGGCCCGGTCAGCGCGAAGATCCCGAGCACGACGAAGCCGAGGTGGCTGACCGACGAGCACGCGACGAGCCGCTTGAGGTCGGTCTGCGCCATCGCGAGCAGCGCTCCGTACACGATGCCGATCGCGCCGAGCGCCATGAACGCGGGCGCGAAGTCGATCGCCGCGCGCGGGAAGAGCTCGATCCCGAAGCGCACGAGCCCGTAGGTGCCCATCTTGAGCAGCACGCCCGCGAGGATCACCGAGCCCGACGTCGGCGCCTCCGTGTGCGCGTCGGCGAGCCACGTGTGGAACGGGACCACCGGCACCTTGATCGCGAAGCCGAGCGCGAACGCGAGGAAGAGCGCGCGCTGGACGCCGGGCTCGAGCTCGCCGCTGCGCGCGATCAGCTCCGGCACGTCCGTCGTGCCGAGCGCGTAGACGAGCGCGAGCACGCCGACGAGCATCACGAGGCTGCCGGCGAGCGTGTACAGGAAGAACTTGATCGTCGCGTAGAGCCGTCGCTCGCCGCCCCAGACGCCGACGATGAAGTACAGCGGGACGAGCGAGACCTCCCAGAAGAAGTAGAAGAGGACGAGGTCCAGCGACGCGAACACGCCGAGCATGCCCGTCTCCATGACGAGCATCCAGATCAGGAACTCGCGGACGCGCTCGCCGATGTGGCCGTAGCTCGACAAGAGCACGATCGGCATCAGGACCGCCGTCAGCACGACGAGCAGGAGCGAGAGGCCGTCGACGCCGAGGTGGAACGAGACGGGGATCGCAGCCGAGACGCTCGTCGCCGGCAACGTGAACCAGCCGCCGCGCGTGCCGAGCTGCGGGCCCGCCTGCGCGCCGTCGAACACGAGGAACAGTCCGATGCCGAGCGCCGCGACGACGAAGCTCGTGCCGAGCGCGATCAGCCGCTGGCGCGCTACGCCGGGCACGCACGCGACGAGCAGCGCGCCGACGAGCGGGAGGAACGTGATCCAGACGAGGGGGCTGTCCATCGCGTCAACTCCAGAGCCAGAACGCGGCCAGGAGCGCGGCGCCGCTCCCCATCCACAGCGCGTAGGTCTTCACGCTGCCGTCCGCGACCGCGCGCAGCTTCGTCGCGCAGCCGCGCGCCACGGCGCCCGCGCCGTTGACGAGGCCGTCGATCGCGAGCTGGTCGATCGCCGTCGCGACGAGGAATGCGAGCAGCTTGATCGGCTGCACGATGGCGCGCGTGTACGTCGAGTCGACGTTCCACGCGCCGCGCAGGAACGTCGCGAGCCCCGGCCGGCGCTCGAACTGCGCGTCGTCGAACGCCGTGCCGCCGAGATACTTGCGGAAGCCCAGGTGCGCGAAGACGAGCGCGACCGTCGCGCCGAGCACGAGCAGCGCGATCTCGGTCCACTTGCCGAGGTGCGCGCGGCCCTCGTTGCCGAACAGGATCAGGTCGCCGCTCCTCGTCACCGGCTCGAGCCAGTCGTGCAGCAGGTGCGGCACGCCCAGCACGTACGGCAGGCCGATCAGGCCGCCGACGAGCGAGAGCACCGCGAGCACGCGCAGCGGGATCGTCATCGACGCGGGCGACTCGTGCGGGTGCATCGCGCGCGGGTCGAACCGCTCCTCGCCGTGGAACGTCAGCGCGACCATGCGCCACGTGTAGAACGCGGTGAGCGCCGCTGCGCCGATGCCGACGAGCCACAGCACCCAGCGGCCCGCGCCCCAGGCGAACGTCGCCGCGAGGATCTCGTCCTTCGAGAAGAAGCCCGACAGGAGCGGCAGGCCCGACAGCGCCGCCGCGCCGCACAGGAACGTGATCCACGTCGTCGGCATGTGCCGCTTGAGCCCGCCCATGCGGTACATGTCCTGCTCGTGGTGCAGCGCGTGGATCACGCTGCCCGAGCCGAGGAAGAGCAGGCCCTTGAAGAACGCGTGCGTGACGAGGTGGAAGATCGCCGCGGCCCACGCGCCGACGCCGAGCCCGAGGAACATGTAGCCGAGCTGGCTGACCGTCGAGTAGGCGAGCACCTTCTTGATGTCGCGCTGGAAGAGCGCGCTCGTCGCCCCGATCAGCGCGGTCAGCGCCCCGACGCAGCCGATCACGACCAGCGCGCCCGGCACCGACGCGAACAGCGGGTTGAGCCGCACGACGAGGTACACGCCGGCCGTGACCATCGTCGCGGCGTGGATCAGCGCGGACACCGGCGTCGGACCGGCCATCGCGTCGGGCAGCCACGTGAACAGCGGCCACTGCGCCGACTTGCCGCAGCAGCCGCCGAACAGCAGCAGCGCCGCGAGGAGCAGCTCGCCCTGCTGCCCGTCGGACAGGTCCAGCATCGCCGCGTTGATCGTCGCGAAGTCGAGCGAGCTCGCCAAGCGCGCGACGAGGAAGCTGCCGACGAGGAAGCACGCGTCGCCGATCCGGTTGACGACGAACGCCTTCTGCCCGGCCTCGGCGGGCCAGCCCTTCTCGTACCAGAAGCCGATCAAGAGGTACGAGCACAGTCCCACGCCCTCCCACCCGACGAACAGCCCGAGCAGGTTCGACGACAGGACGAGGACGAGCATCGCCGCGACGAAGAGGTTCAGGTACGCGAAGTACTTCGCGTAGCCCGGATCGCCCTTCATGTACCCGGCGGAGTAGATGTGGATCAGCAAGCCCACGCCGGTGATGACGAGCGCCATCACCGACGAGAGCGGGTCGAGCACCATCGCGACGTCGATGTCCGCGACGTGCTCGGCACCGAGCGGGATCCACGACCACGCGGCGCTGACGAGCCGCCGCGCGCCGGGCTCGAGGCCGGCCAGCGTGACCATGCCCGCGACCGCGATCGCGAACGCCCCGGCCATCGCGCCGCTCGCGAGCCACGGCGCCAACGGCGCGGCGCCGGCGGCGTCGGGATCGGTGCGCCGAGCGCGCAGGGTGAAGAGGTGCAGGGCTCCGCAGCCGAGCGCGCCGAGGATCGGGAGCGCCGGCAGCAGCCAGAGCAGGGAATCCATGGGTGGGTAGTCCGTCAGCCGCTGAGCTCGCGCAGGCCGTCGAGCGCGACGGAGCGGCGCAGGCGGTAGATCGCGATGACGAGCGCGAGGCCGACCGCCGCCTCGGCGGCGGCGACGAGGATCACGAACAGCGCGAAGATCGGGCCTTCGAGCGAGAGGCTGGTCGCGGTCGAATGGTGGCGGCTGCCGGCGACGAACGCGAGGTTCGCGGCGTTGAGGATCAGCTCGACGCTCGCCAGGACGATGATCGCGTTGCGGCGGATCAAGAAGCCGAGGACGCCGATCGCGAACAGCAGCGACGCGAGGACGAGCAGGTGCTCGGTGGGGACGTTCACGGGCGGCCTCCGTGGGCGCTGTCGGCGTGGGCGCTGTCGGCGTGGGCGAGCGGCGCAGGCTCGCGCTCGCGCTCGCGCGGCGCCGGCACCTGCGGCGCGTCCGCGGCCGTGGGCAGGTCGGCGCGGCGCGGATCGGGCGCGTGGTCGCCCCCGGAGGGCGGCGGCGGGGCGTTCTCGCCGAGCCCGAGGCCGCGGAACGACGAGGGGGCGCGCTCGCGCTTGGCGAGCACGATCACCGCGACGATCGTCGCGAGCAGCAGGATCGAGGCGGCCTCGAACGGCAGCAGATAGCGGCTGAAGAGCACGACCGCGAGCGCCTGGACGTCGTCGATGCCGCCGGGCACGAGCGCGGGGACCACGCCGACGCCCGACGCGGTCGCGGCGATGCCGACGAAGGCGAGCAGCGCCGCGGCGCCCGCCGCGATCCCGAGCCGCTTCTTGCCCAGGAACGCGCCCGGGCTCTCCGCGGTCGTCTCGGGGTCGCCGAGGTTGAGCAGCATGAGCACGAACAGGAACAGCACCATGATCGCGCCCGCGTAGACGAGCAACTGCGCGGCCGCCAGGAACTGAAAGCCGCACAGCAGGTAGATCACGGCCAGGCTCACGAACGCGCCGAGCAGCGACAGGACGCTGAACAGCGGCGAGCGCGCGGCGACGACGCCGACGCTGAACCCGACCGCGGCCAGGCTCAGGAGGTAGAAGAGGAGTTCCGCCACCGGTCGTTGAGCTTGTAGACGTAGTCGATGCGCCGTTGGAGCGCGGAGACGGGCCGCTTGAGCTTCTCGATGTCGTAGACGAGCGCCTCGCGCGTGTAGTCCGCGAGCTCGAGCTCGTCGCTCATGAAGATCGCGTCCTTCGGACACGCCTCTTCGCAGAAGCCGCACAGGATGCAGCGCAGCATGTCGATCTCGAACCGCTCGGGCTCGCGCTCGATGAAGCGGTCGGTCTCCTGCCCGTCGATCGTGATCGCGTACGCCGGGCACGCGATCTCGCACAGGCCGCACGACACGCAGCGGATCGTGCCGTCCTCGTCGTTCACCGCGAGGCGCGGCTGGCCACGGGTGACGGCGGTCGTGAGGAGCGGCTCCTCGGGATACTGGCGCGTCACCTTGCGCTGGAAGATCGCGCGCAGCGTGAACGCGAGACCGCGGACGATCTCCGGCAGGTAGAGCCGCTCGGCGAACGACAGCTCTTTGCGTTTGACGATGACCATGAGTCGGTGCCGGCCCGCGTCAGTAGACGCCCAGGGCGACGAGGCCGCCGGTCGCGAAGACGTTCACGAGCCCGATCGGCAGCATCACCTTCCAGCCGAGGCCCATGAGCTGGTCGAAGCGGAAGCGCGGCAGCGTCCAGCGCACCCACACGAAGAGGAACAGGAAGAAGGCGAGCTTGACGAAGAAGCTCGCGAGCTCGACGAACCACGGCGCGTCGGCCCAGAACGGCACCGACCAGCCGCCGAGGAAGAACGTCACCGTCAGACAGGCCATCACGGTCATCGCGCAGTACTCGCCCAGGAAGAACAGCGCGAACTTCATCGAGGAGTACTCGGTGTGGAAGCCGCCGACGAGCTCGGGCTCGCATTCGGCGAAGTCGAACGGGTGGCGGTTCGTCTCGGCGAACGTCGCGACGACGAACAGCAGGAACGCGACCGGCTGGCGCCAGACGTACCACTCGAACAGCCCCTCCTGGCTCGCCGCGATGTCGCGCAAGGACAGGCTCCCCGCCATCAGCACGATCGCCAGGATCGCGAGGATCAGCGACAGCTCGTAGCTGATCATCTGCGCCGACGCGCGCAGGCCGCCGAGCAGCGAGTACTTGGAGTTGCTGCCCCAGCCGCCGAGGATCACGCCGTAGATGCCCAGCCCGCTGATCGCGAGCACGTAGAGCACGCTGACGTCGATGTCGGCCACCGACACCGTCGTCTCGACTCCGGCGATCGTCACGTCGCCCGCGAACGGGATGACCGCGATCGCGAGCATCGCCGGGACCGCCGCCAGCGCCGGCGCGAGGCGGAAGAGCACCGGGTTCGCCCCGTCGGGCACCAGCTCCTCCTTGAAGATGAACTTGATGCCGTCGGCGATCGGCTGGAGCAGACCGAACGGGCCGACGCGGTTGGGCCCGATGCGGTACTGGATCCACGCCGACACCTTGCGCTCGACGAACGTCATGCCCGCGGCGATCCCGAGCAGCGTCCCGTAGACGAGCCCCGCCTTGAGCAGCCACACGAGGAGCACGTTCACGCGCCCGCCTCCGCGGTGGCGAGCCGCGCCTCGAGCCCGTCGAGCAGCCGCTCGATCGGCCACGCGCCCGCCGGCGCCGGCCGCGCGATCGACAAGCGCCCGTCGTAGCCGTCGACGTTGACCCAGCGCCCGTTCTTCTCGATCGAGATCGGGATGCCGAACGCGACGCGCACCGACGCGGCCTGGGGCAGCCGCTCGTCGAGCACGACGAGCCGCGTGCGCAGGGCGTCCATGCGCTCGCCGAGCAGCTCGCACGAGCGCTCGCCGACGAGCAGCGCCGCCTCCGCCGCGCCGAGCGCCTCGGCCGCGGCGTCGAGGTCGAGCTCGTCGAATCCGAGGAGGGCGAGCCCGCGCCGGTTCGGGCACGGATCGCCGGTGTGCAGGAAATCGTCCCCCAGGTCGTTCGGCGGCGGCGCGAGGAACGCCGCGCGCGCGCCGACGGACTGGGCGAACGCGAGCGTGCGCTCGCCCTCCTCGACCGTGACGAACGGCGAGACGAGCACGAGCGAGGGCGGGTGCACGCGCAGCACGTCGGCGGCCGCGTCGAGCGCTTCCTCGACGTCGGTGTGCTCGAAGCCCGCTCCGCCGCGCACCGCCGCGCCGGCGAGCCGGCCCCCGACGTCCCAGCGGTCGAACACGAAACGCCCGACGTCGCACATCCACCAGCGGTTCTTGTGCTCGTCGTACCGCGGCCGCACGCGCTTCACCGCGCCGCCGCGCAGCACGTCGACGAGCGTCGAGCACCCGCGGCTGCACTCGCCGCACGTCGACGGCGCCGAGCGCAGGTTCCACACGCGCGCCTGGAAGCGGAACTTCTTGAGCGTCAGCGCGCCGACGGGGCAGATGTCCGCGATGTTGCCCTGGTAGTTGCCCTCGAGCGGCCGGTCCATGAACGTCGAGATCACCGAGCGCGAGCCGAGGTCCGCGACCGTGAGCTGCGGCTTCTCGGTCACCTCCTCGAAGAAGCGCACGCAGCGGCTGCACAGGATGCAGCGCTCCTCGTCGAGCACGATCACGTCGCCGAGGCTCTTGCGCTTGTCGAGCTTGCGGCGCGGCTCGACCGAGCGGCCCTTGCCCTGCTGCTCGTCGAACGCGAAGTCCTGCAGGTCGCACTCGCCGGCCTTGTCGCAGATCGGGCAGTCGAGCGGATGGTTCTTCAGCAGGAACTCGAGGCACTGGCGGCGCGCCTCGTGCGCCTTGGGCGCCCGCGTGTCGACGACCATGCCCTCGACGACCGGCGTGCGGCACGCGACGACGACGCGCGGCGGCATCTCGCCCTGCTTGACCTCGACCTGGCAGATGCGGCACGAGCCGACCGGCGACAGACCGGGGTGGTAGCAGTACATCGGCACGTCCACGCCCTCGGTGTGGCACGCGTGGATCAGCGGCTTGGTCGGGTCGGCATCGACCTCGCTGCCGTTGAGCAGGATCTTCGTCATCGCGGACGGTTCACGCGCTCGCCGTCACGGCGGCGCGCTCGGGGGACGCGGATTCGGCGTACGGGCAGCCGCCCCGGCGCACGTGCTCGAGGAGCACGTCGCGCAGGTGCTTGATGCCCAGATGGGTGGGGATCGCGGCCGCGTCGGCGAGAGCGCAGATCGTCTTGCCCGGCGCCATGCCGCTCGCGAGGCTCGAGAGCAGCTCGACGTCCTCCTCGCGGCCGCTGCCGGTCTCGATGCGGTGCGCGATCTGGTAGAGCCACTGCGTGCCCTCGCGGCACTGGCTGCACTGGCCGCAGCTCTCGTGCTCGTAGAAGCGCAGGATCACCTCGAGCGCGCGCACCGGGCACGAGCGGTCGTCGAGCACGATCATCGCCCCCGTCCCGAGCATCGAGCCGGCCTCCTTGATCGAGTCGTGGTCGAGCTTCGTCCCGACGAGGTCGGGCGGCAGCATCCCGGTCGACGAGCCGCCGGGGAACCACATGCCGAGCTTGCGGCCCTTCCACACGCCGCCGGCGTACTGCTCGACCAGCGCGCGCGCGGGCGTGCCGAGCGGGACCTCGAACACGCCCGGCCGCTCGACGCAGCCCGAGACGCCGCAGAGGATGTTCCCCGGGCTCTTCTCGGTGCCCATCGTGCGGTACCACGCCGCGCCGCGCGCGACGATGAACGGCACGTTGAACAGCGTCTCGACGTTGTTGACCGTCGTCGGATTGCCCCACAGGCCCGAGCCGGCGGGGAACGGCGGCTTGGGCCGCGGGTGGCCGCGCTTGCCCTCGAGGCTCTCCATCAGCCCCGTCTCCTCGCCGCAGATGTAGGCCCCGGCGCCCTTGTGCATCCAGATGTCGCACGCGAAGTCGGTGCCGAGGATCCCCTCGCCGACGAGCCCCGCCGCGCGCGCTTCGTCGATCGCCGCCGCGAGGCGGTCGTACGACGTGCGGTACTCGCCGCGCACGTAGACGTACGCGGTGCGGACGCGCATCGCCTGGCACGCGATCAGGATGCCCTCGATCAGGCCGTGCGGGTCGCGCTCCATCAGCACGCGGTCCTTGCACGTGCCCGGCTCGGACTCGTCGGCGTTGACCGCGAGGTAGCGCGGGCGCGAGTCCTTCGCGGGATCGGGCATGAAGCTCCACTTGAGCCCGGTCGGGAAGCCCGCGCCGCCGCGGCCGCGGAGCCCGGAGTCCTTGACGAGATCGATGACCTCGGCGGGGGAGAGCGGCGTCTTCAGCACCTTCTCCAGCGCCTCGTACGCGCCGAGCTTGCGCGCGGTCTCGAGCTCGTGCGAGCGCTCCTCGAAGCAGCGCGAGAGCAGGTACGTCTCGTGCTCGCCGCCGCCGCTGCTCGGCCGGCCGGCCGTCGCGAGCCGCGCGCGGTCGGCGTCGCTGCCGGTGAGGATCGTCTCGATCTTCGCGTCGTCGAGCTCCTCGTAGAACGTGCCGTCGAGGTCGAGCATCGGCGCGCTCGCGCACGCTCCCTGGCACTCGACGGTCTCGACCGTGAAGCGTCCGTCGGGCGACGTGCCGTGCACGCGCGCGCCGGTCGTCGCGCAGACCCGTGCGACGACGTCGCGCGCCCCGCGCAGGTCGCACGCGACGTTGTGGCACACGCTGACGACGTGGTCGCCGGGCGGCGACAGGCGGAACATCGGATAGAACGAGACGACGCCGTACACCTCGACCGGCTCCATGTCGAAGTACGCCGCCAGCGCCTCCATCGTCTCGGGCGCGACCCAGCCGCCGAGCTCCTCCTGGCAACGGTGCACCGCCGGGATCAGCGCGGCGCGCCGGTCGGGGTAGTGCGTGCACAGCTCGTCGAGCTCGCGGACGAGCGCGCCGGGGAGCGTGTCGGAAAGCGTGCCGGAAGGCGTTTCGGAAAGCGTGTCGGAGCGCTCCATCAGCGATCCACCTCGCCCATGACGAAGTCCAGGCTGCCGATGATCGAGACCATGTCGGAGAGCAGGCGTCCTTCGGCGAGCGTCGGGATCGCCTGCACGTTCATGAGCCCCGGAGCGCGGATGTGGCAGCGCAGCGGCTTGCTCGTGCCGTCGCTCGCGACGAAGAAGCCGAGCTCGCCCTTGCTCGACTCGATGCCGTGGTACGCCTGGCCCTTCGGCAGGCGCAGGTCGGTGACGATCTTGAACTGGAAGATCAGCTCCTCCATCGACGTGTGGACGAGGTCCTTCGGCGGCAGCACGAAGCGCCGGTCCTGGGCGAGCACCTCGCCGCCCTTCGTCTCGCGCAGCCGGTCGAGCGCCTGCAGGCAGAGGCTCGTCGACTGGCGCATCTCCTCGATGCGCACGAGATAGCGGTCCATACAGTCGCCGACCGTGCCGACCGGGACCTCGAAGTCGTACGTCTCGTAGCCGGAGTACGGCTGCTGCTTGCGCAGGTCGAAGTCGAGACCGCACGCGCGCAGCACGGGCCCGGTCAGCGACCACGAGAGCGCCTGCTCCTTGCTCAAGGCGCCGATGCCGCGGTTGCGGTCGTACCAGATGCGGTTGCCGGTGAGGAGGTTCTCGAACTCGTCGACGCGCGCGGGGAACTGCTCGAGGAACGAGCGGAGCATGGAGTCGACCGACTCGTCGACGTCCGCGTACACGCCGCCGATGCGCACGTACGTGTTGTTCATCCGGTGTCCGGTGTACGCGTCGAGGATCTCGTAGATCCGCTCGCGCTCCTTGAACGTCAGGAAGAACACCGTGATGGCGCCGAGGTCGATCCCGGTCGTGCCCAGGTAGATCAGGTGCGCGGCGATGCGCGACAGCTCCATGAGGAGCACGCGCACGACCTGCCCGCGCTCGGGCACCGCGACGCCGGCGAGGCGCTCGAGCGCGAGCGCGTAGCCGATGTTGTTCATCAGCGGCTGGACGTAGTCGAGCCGGTCGGTGTGGGGGAAGAACTTCGCCCACCCCAGGCTCTCGCACGACTTCTCCTTGCCGCGGTGCAGGTAACCGACGATCGGCTCGACGCGGTCCATCGTCTCGCCGTCGAGATCGATGCGCAGCCGCAGCACGCCGTGGGTCGCCGGGTGCTGCGGGCCCATGTTGAGCTGCATCGGCTCGGCGTGGAGCGGGTCGTCGCGGCTCGGATCCTGGCCCGGCGCGACGCCCGGCGGCGCCTCGTACTCCGCTCCCGGCGCGTACTCGAACGTGCGCGACACGGGCGTGCGAGCCTGGCTCGTGCTCACGAGCGCTGCCCTCCCGCCTCGGCCGCGCGGCGCGCGCGATCCCACTCGCGGTAGAGCCGGTCGGGCTCGATGCCCTCGTGCGGGAAGTCCTTGCGTAGCGGATGGTGCTCGTACTCGTCGGGCATCATGAGGCGCTTGAGCCCCGCGTGGCCGTCGAAGCGGATCCCGAACATGTCGAAGCACTCGCGCTCGGAGAACGCGGCGCCCGCCCACAGGTCGACGACGCTCGGCACGCGCGCGTCGTTCTCGGGCACGAGCGTGCGCAGGCGCACGCGGTCGTTGTGCGACACCGACAGGAGCTGGCACGCGACCTCGAAGCGCGGTTCGCGCGGGAAGTGGTCGATCGCGGTCACGAACGTGTTCGTCTCGAAGCCGGCGCGGTCGCGCAGGCGCTGCGCGGCGTCGTGGAGGTCGTCGCGCGCGACGGTGACAGTAAGCGTCGCGTCCACGGTCTCGCCGAGCTCGCAGGCGAGCCCCGCGAGCGCGGCGCTCACGCGCTCGCCCGTCGCCGCGCTCATCGGCCCGTCCTCCCGATGATGCGCGCCATCGTCGTTCCGACGCGCTTGGTGAACGGGATCGTGTGGTTGGGCGCGCGCAGGGTCATGCCGTGGCCCTCGTCCGTGCGCTCGATCTCGCCCTGGGCGAGGCGCGCGCTCGGCCGCTCGCGCTCGATCTTCTTCTGGAGCTTGAGGATCGCGTCGATCACCGCGTCGGGCCGCGGCGGGCAGCCCGGCACGTACACGTCGACCGGCAGGATCGAATCGACGCCCTGCACGACCGCGTACGAGTCGTACATGCCGCCCGACGACGAGCACACGCCCATCGCGATGACCCACTTCGGGTCGGGCATCTGGTCGTAGATCTCGCGGCACGCCTGCGCCATCTTCCAGGTGAGCGTGCCGGCGACGACGAGCAGGTCGCACTGGCGCGGCGAGAAGCGCGCAGCCTCGGCGCCGAACCGCGAGATGTCGAACTTCGGCCCGATCATCGCCATCAGCTCGATGCCGCAGCACGACAGTCCCAGCGGCATCGGCCACAGGCTGTTCTTGCGACCCCAGTTGACGAGCGCGTCGAGGCGCGTCGCCATGAACCCGGAGTCGGTCTTCTCGTCGAGGGGCTTCAGCGATCCCACGAGAGACCTCCTTTGCGCCACACGTATGCCAGCGCGAGCGCGAGCACCGCGACGAAGCCTGTGATCTCCGCGAACACGATTCCGCCGACGCCCGCGGACGCGAACAGCTTCGCGGAGACCGCCCACGGCAGCAGCAGGAGCGCCTCGACGTCGAACAGGATGAAGAGCACGGCGACGAGGTAGAAGTGGATCGACACGCGCACCCGCGCGTTGCCGCCGTAGCTGCCGACTCCGCACTCGTACGCCGACCCCTTGCCGACGGTGCGACGCTTCGCGCCCAGCCAATCGCTGACGATCAGGTTGCCGCCCGCGAAGGCGACGACCAGGCCGAAGAGGACGAGGATCGGGGCGTAGTCGATGAGCATGGGACGGTGGTCCGCGGCGCCGGCTCGAAGGGGCCGGAGAACGCCGCCCGAGGACGGGGCCGGGCGCCCGGGCGCGGGAGACGGGGCCGCTGGAGCGCGGCGCGGGGCGACACGGTGAGCCGCAGAGTCTAGCGCGATCCGATCGCGAGCCTAAAGCGAGACCGCGCGATCTGGCGCATCCCGCCGCGGACGCGTTCTCCGTGCGGCGGCGCCGCTCCGCGGAGCAGGCTCGTAGCTCCCCGCCCCCGCTGGAGTCAAGCCCGAATCGACGCCGCTCGCGCGCTCAACCGCCGCAGCGCACGAGGTCGCCGCCGGTGCGCTCCGCGAGCGTCTCCAGCGTGCCGTCGCCGGCGGTGCCGAGGAGCACGCAGTGGAAGACGACGCGCGCCTCGGCGTTGACGCGCTCGAGGAACGGCTCGACCCAGCTCGGGCCCTCGGCGGTCGCGCCGTCGCACAGCACGATCACCGTGTCGGCCTCGAGCGCGTCGAGGTCGGGCCGACCGTCCCTTCCGACCGCGAGCGCGAGCTCGATCGCGGGCCGGAGCTGCGTGCCGCCGTCGACCGCCCGCGCCAGGAGCGAGCGCCGCGCCGCCCCGATGCGCGCGGGCGTGGCGGACTGGAGCTCGCGCGAGGAGAGCAGCGGCTCGGAGCTGAACAGCACGACGTTGAACTTGGTTTCCTCGCCCGCCGCTTGCAGGAAGCGCACGAGCTGGTCGACCGCTTCCGCGTACCGCGTACGCCCGGTCGTGCCCCACGGCGAGTCCATGCTCCCCGAGCGGTCGATCACGAACGTGACGCGGTCGGTGATCGGCCGCAGCCCGAAGAAGGACGCCTCGCTGCGCGGCGCGCGGCCGGGCTCCTCGTCCACGAGCTCGATCCGCCCTTCCTGGACCGCGGTCCACCAGCGGAACCAGCGCTCGGGGTGCGGCCCGATCGTGCGTCCCGACATGCGCTGCAGCTCCGACAGGATGTCGTGCTCGATGCGTTTCGAGCCGCGCCCCAGGCTCGTCCTGTTCGACCAGACGCCGAGCGCCTCGATCAGGAGCGGCACGCTCCGCTCGGCCGTCATCCCGCGCGCGAGCGCGATCGCCCGGGACGCCTCGCGCCAGCCGGGATCGATCAGCATGACCGCGATCCGCCCCGCGAGCTGGTCGGTGGCCCGCGCCCCGAGCGGCCGGCTCGACGAGCGGATCCGTTCGAGCAGGAGCGTGACGGGGTGTGGCTCGTGCGCGCGGTCCCAGGGCTTGGCGAGCCGGCCGACGAGGAACTCGTCGACGAGGTCGTCCGGCCAGTGCGCGAGCTGCTCGAGCGCGTCCCGCCGGAGTGGATCGTCGGCGCGCCCCGCGACGGACAGGACGGCGAGCTTCCCCTGCGTCGTCTTCAGCTCGCCGACGAGCAGCAGCGCCGCCTGTCGCCGCCGCAGCGGTTGGCTCGGACTGATGAGGACCTCGCGCTCCAGCCACCGGATGCGCTCCTGGGCGCTCCCGGCGTCGAGGCGCGAGCGCAGCGCGCGCCGCCCGAGCGCGCCGACGCGCTCCTCGGCGCGTGTCCCGAGGAGCTGGCTCGCTCCGAATTGGCTCGCCCCCGCGCTCTGCGGCTCGTGCAGCCCGACACCCATCAGGTCGAGCAGCCCGGCGTCGACCTCGCTCGCGCGCGCCGGGTGCGCCCGCGCCAGCCCCCACAGCCGTTCGACGAGCGCCCGCAGCCGTGCCTCCTCACGCCCGTCGTAGTCGACTCGCCCCTGCTCGAACGCCTCGATCCAGGCGTCGAGTTGCGCCACGGGATCCTGCGCACCCGAGGCACCCGCCAACCCGGCGAGCAGAACGAGGATGGACGACGCGCGACGAAACATGCTCCCCGGGCACCCGCGGCCCCACGCAACCCTACCCGGAGCGCGGGGCCCAAGCTACGCGCCGCGCGCCGAGGGAAGCGCGGTGCCGCGGACTCTTTACGAACGAGCGTTGCAACCCCACCCCCCGCACCTCGGTCCTGCCCCATACCGGGCGGGTGGGGGAGGCGGTGGACCGCCAGGGCGGACGTCGGCAGCAGCCTCGTTGCCTGCGCCCCGCGCCCGACGCGGCGGGCTCCGCGCGTGGGCTGGAAGGCGAGCGGCGTTCGGAGCGAGAGCGGCCATTCGTGAACGAGCTCCCCCTCGAGCACAGCGGCCGACGGCGGCGCTGGCGCGCAGCGGCTGGAGGCCCCGCTCCGCGCCCGGCGCGCCGGTCAGCCGTCGAGCTCGAACGTCCGGTCGAGGAACCGGATCGGCTGCTCGACGCCGGGAGTCACGTGGTCGCCGAGCACCCGCACGCGCGTCCCGGGCGCGCGGATCCGGATCTCGTTCGTGTCGTCGACGGGCAGGTAGGCCTGGCTCGTGATCTCGAGCGTCGCTTCGCCCTGCGCTTCCCCCTGCGTTTCGCCTGCCGCGTCGAGCACCTGCGCGCGGAACGTCATCGACCGCTCGGTCAGACCGGGAATCCGGTGCCCTGCGTCGTTCGTGATGGCGACGACGACGTCGTCGCCCTCGCGCCGCGCCGCCACGTCGAAGGCGAGCGCGAGGAAGTAGGGATCGCGCGGTGTCTGCAGCAGGTGGCTCCGTCCGGGCCGAGCTTGCGTCGGCTCGCCGTCGACGGTCGCCGCCGGCCGCTCGACCGGCGCCATGTGGCAGCCGACGCACGAGCGCCCCTTGCCCGCCTGCCCGCTCACCTCGAAGTCTTTCGCGATGCCGATCACGGGCCCGATCGTCGTGCGGTGGCACGCGATGCAGAGCTGGTTGCGCTGGTCGCCCTCGACGAAGCTCGCGCCCTGCCGCGACGCATGCGCATCGGTCGGCGCTCCCCACGGCCCGAGCATCGCCCCGTCGGGAGCCTCGTGGCACGACCTGCACGAGATCCCCAGCCGGTGCGCCTCGACCGCCTCGTCCCGCGGCGCCGGCTTGCGCCCCAGATCCCCCGCGTGCATGAGCTCGGGGATGTGGCACCCATGGCAGCTCTCCGGCCGCCGCTTCTTCTTCAGCTCCTTCTGGTACCGCTCGTCCACCCAAGCCGTCGCGTGCCGCGTCTCGGCCCACTCCTGCGCGATCGCCACGTGGCACCGCGCACAGTCGAGCCCGCCGAGCTCCTCGAGCCGCGCCGGATTCCCATCGTCGACCGGCGCCGGCGTCCGCAACGCAGGCGCCCCGTCGTCGACGCCCAACACCACGAGCCCGAGCAGGACGGACGAGAGCCACAGCAAAGACCACCGCATCCCGCCGATACTGGCTCGGTTGGGTGTGCACGCCAAGCTCGAATCGGGGGTCCAGGAGCGCAACCGTGGCCGTTCGAGGCAGTCCTCCTCGTGCGCAGGCCCTCCGCCTGCCTCGACACGAGGAGTTCTACGATGTTCCAACCGCCCCGCTGCCCCTATCGCGACTGCCCCCGTTTCGCCCGTCCGGGCGAGCGCTTCTACAACCGCCGCGGCTCCTACCGCGCCAAGTGCCGGCCCCATCCGATCCCGCGCTTCGTCTGCAAGACGTGCGAGCGCACGTTCTCGCGTCAGACGTTTCGCATGGACCGCGGCGACCACCGGCCCGACCTCAACGCGCAGCTCTTCCGACTGCTCGCGTCGGGCATCGGGCTGCGCCAATCGGCGCGCATGCTCGGCCTCTCGCGCCGCTGCACCGAGCTCAAGGCGCGCAAGCTCGGC
>CAZGTQ010000016.1:0-3737 GCA_964528575.1 uncultured Planctomycetaceae bacterium
CCGCGGCCGGGGGGCGTCGTAGCCGCCGGCCGCACGCGCGGCGTCGCCGCTCATGGAGGCGAGGATGGTGGCGGGAGCGCCGCGCACGCGCAAGGGGTGCTCGCGGCAGCACGGGAGAGAGCAGGAGCGTCAGGCGAGCGCAGAAAGATCGGGTGCGCGACGCAACCCCGCGCTCCGCGCTCCAGTCATGCCCCCGAGGGTGGGGTGGATCGGAGGCGGGCTCACGCGCGCGCGTACGTGCGCGCGCGCGCGCGTGACTCCCCCCCTCGTGACGCGCCCGTGACGCGCGCTGCGGTTGACCGCCCCGCGCCCGCGGCTACGGTAGGCCGGGCGCCGGGCGCCGCGACGCGCGCGGCGGCCGGCGGGGAGGCGCTTCCAGGGAGTCACCACCATGCAGCTTCGAGACATGCACCTTCGAAACATGCAGCTTCGAAACGCAGGGCTCGCGGCCGCGCTCGCGGCGCTCGCGGCGCTCGGGCCGGCGGCCGGCGCGCAGGCGACGAACGCCGGGCAGCCGGTGCACGACTTCGGCGGCGAGTGGTTCAACCACCGGCAGACGACGATGGGCGGGCTGCTCGGACGCGTCGTCTACGTCGAGTTCTGGGGCGAGTTCCTCAGCGACTCCGACCGCGACCGCGTGTCCGAGGTGCGCCGGCTCCACCGCAAGTACGGCGACTCCGGGCTCGTGCCGGTCGTCGTCTCGGCCGCCGACCGCGAGAAGATCGTCGAGAAGATCGAGGAGTGGTGGATCGATTTCCCCGTGCTGCGGCTCGACCGCGAGGCGCAGGACGCGATCGAGGAGAAGTACGGCGTCAAGAGCTCCTATCCGCACGGCGCGCTCATCACCCACCTCGGCATCCTCGAGTGGCGCGGGTCCGCGCGCGGGCTCCCCGAGCGGCGGGTCCCCGACATGCTCGAGCACGCGACGATCATCCCGCGGCTGCCGGCCGCGTTCGAGCGCATCAACGCGGCGATCTCGTTCGACCACGTCGACTACGCCAAGGCGTACGAGACGATCGAGCGCGAGCACTCGCGCTCGCCCGACGACCCGCACCTCGACGCCGCGATGAAGGCGGTCCGCGCGATCTTCGACGCCGACTACGGCGAGTGCGAGCGGCTGATCGGCGCGCGCGACTTCGGCGTCGCGTACGCGCGCCTCGAGAAGCTCGAGCAGGCCTGGCGCGGCTCGGACCCGTCCAAGGAAGCGAAGGAGCGCGCGCGCCTGCTGCGCGCCGACCCCGCCGCCAAGGACGACATCCGCGCCTACGGCGACTTCGTCGAAGCCGACGAGTACACGCGCATCCGCAAGTTCTCCAAGGCCCGCCCGCTGTACGAGCGCATCGTCGAGCGCTACCCCGGCACGAAATGCGCCGAGCGCAGCGCGAAGGCGCTCCAGGAGATCCACGACAAGAAGGACAGTTGACGTCCGGCGCTCCGCGCGAGCGCGCGTGACCGGCTCACGCCGCCGCGATCTCCTCGCGGTCGACGATCAGCCGCTGCAGGTCGCGCGCGAAGCGCCGGCGCACCTGGAACACGAGCAGCGCCGCGGCCGACGCGAGGCCGACGACGAGCCCCCACCACAGGCCGCGCGCTCCCGCGTCCGCGCCGAACGCAAGCGCGTAGCCGACGGGAACGCCGAGCACCCAGAAGCCGATCAGGTGGATCACCATCGGCAGCCGCGTCTCGC
Source organism: uncultured Planctomycetaceae bacterium (assembly GCA_964528575.1). Taxonomy (GTDB): domain Bacteria; phylum Planctomycetota; class UBA1135; order UBA1135; genus CAZGTQ01. The sequence goes on from CAZGTQ010000016.1 coordinate 1,688, forward strand.
CGGTGCCGCGCAGGATGCCCGAGCACACGACCTGGATGCCGTCGAACACCTGGAACGCCGCCGCGATCCGGATCAGCACCGTCGCGAGCGCCACCACGCTCGCGTCGTCCGTGTAGAGCCGCGCGAGCGGCCCCGCCGCGACGAAGAACACCGCGCCCGAGAGCGCCATCGCGCCCGCGCCGGCCGCCAGAGCGATCTTCGCCGCGTGCCTCGCCCCCGGCGCCCGGCCCGCCCCGATCTCGTTGCCGACCCGGACCGCCGCCGCGATCGACAGCCCCAGCGGCACCATGAACGAGACCGACGCGAGGTTCAACGCGACCTGGTGCGCCGCGATCGCGTCCGTGCTCAGCTTCCCCATCAAGATCGCGATCGCGCCGAAGCCGCCGATCTCGAGCACGAGCTGCACCCCGATCGGCAGCCCGAGCAGCACCGTGCGCACCAGCGGCGCGAGCCGCAGCGCGTCCCGCCTCAGCCGCGTCAGGTGCCGTCCGAGCACCGGCCACGCGGCCGCGACGAGCCCCGCGAGCATCAGCCAACGGCACACGACCGTCGACCAGCCGCAGCCGACGACGCCCATCTCCGGCAGCCCGAAGCGCCCGTAGATCAGCCCGTAGTTCGAGACGACGTTGACGAGGTTCGCCGCGAGCGTCACGACGACGACCGGCAGCATCGTGAACGTCGCCTGCAGCGGCAGCCGCAGCACGAAGAAGCCGTAGAACGCCGGCAGCGACGCGATCTTCGTGTGCGCGTACGCGCTCGCGAGCCCCGCGACCTCGGGGTCGATCCCCGCGAGGGCGAGCGCCGGCCGCGTCGTCAGGATCGCGAGCCCGACCGGCACGCTGATGACGAGCGCGAGCACGAGCCCGCGCTGGATCCCGCGCGCCAGCGCCCGCTCGTCCCCCGCCCCCACCGCCTGCGACACGAGCGGGTCGATCGCCAGCAGGATCCCCATCCCGAACGCGACGATCGCGAACGCGTACGAGTGCCCGATCCCCAGGCCCGCGAGGTCGACGGTGTCGTGCCGCCCGACCATCGCCACGTCGACGACCGCCATCGCGATCATGCCGAGCTGGACGACGATCGTCGGTAGCGCGAGCCCGAGCTGGACCCGCGCCTCTTCGCGCCACGAGAGCATTCCGGCCACGGTAGCCGGCGCTGGGGGCAGCCGCTACGACGGCGCGTCGGCCTCCGCGGTCCGCTCGCCATCCGCGAGGACGATGCCGAACACGAAGGCGACCGCGCAGCCGATCGGCACGTACCACGGCCACGCGAGCGGCGCGAGCACGCCGGCCTCGCTCTCGAACAGCCCGTACTGCGCGAACGTCGCCGCGCCCCACGCCGCGGCCGCGAGCAGGATCGCCCGCTCCAGCTCGCGCGCGATGAACGCCCCGGGCGCGAGCACGCGCTGCACGAGGAACACTCCGACCAGGCCGGCGCCGAGCCCAGCGATCGTCGGCGCGGCCTGCGGCTCGTGCCACGCGACGCCGAGGACGGCGAGCACCGAGAGCGGCGCCGACCACACGAGCCCGCTCCCGTCGACGCGCAGCGGCAGGAACGCGAGGAAGAACGCGGCGAGCAGCGCGCCGCCGGTGAAGCCCGCCATCGCGAGCGCGAGGTCGAGGATCGAGTCGTAGTTCTCCTCGACGCGCTCCATCGCGACGGCGACGACGCACAGCACGACGCCCCAGACGACGACGAGCAGGCGCGAGAGCCGCACGGTGCGCCGCTCCTGCGTCGCGTCGGTCGCGTCGGCCGCGCCGGTCGAGCCCGTCGCGCCCGGGATCAGGCTCACCGTCGTCTGCGCGAGCGCCGCGAGGATCGAGTCGAGGCTCGAGATCGCCGCGGCGAACGCGCCGGCGAGGATCAGGCCGCGCAGCCCGGCCGGCACGACCTCGACGACGAAGATCGGGAAGATGCGGTCGTTCTTCGCGGTGAAGAGCGCGAGCGCGTCGCCCTCGAGCGGGTGCTGGCGGTAGTACGCGTACAGGCCGATGCCGAGCAGGCTGACGAGCACGGTCAGCACCATCGCGACGTAGCTGCCGATGATCGC
>CAZGTQ010000017.1:0-38744 GCA_964528575.1 uncultured Planctomycetaceae bacterium
CTTGCGCCTCCGCGCCCGCGACGAGCGCCGCGTCCGCGCGCGCCGCGTCGTGCTCCGCGGTCGTCGCCGGCGCCGTCAGCGCGGCCTCCGGTCCCTCGCGCCCGATCCAGAGCGCGACCGCGAGCGCGGACGCGACGACCACGAGCGCAGCGATCGCGAGCGTCGCTTGCCTCATCGAGAGCCCTCCTTGGCTCCCGACTCTACTCGCGTCCGCGCGCGCCCGCCACGCGGCGCCAGATCGCGGCGAGCTCGGCGCCGAGCGCGTCCCAGCCATAGCGCTCGAGCGCGCGCGCGCGGCCGCGTGCTCCCAGCGCGGCCGCGGCGACGGGATCGGCGAGCAGCGCGACCGTGCGTTCGGCGAACGCCTCCTCGTCGTCCGCGAGCGCGACGTGCTCGCCGTCCTCGAGCGCGAGGCCCTCGGCGCCGACGCGCGTGCTCACGACCGCGCAGCCCATGCCGAGCGCTTCGGGGAGCTTGAGCCGCGTTCCGCCGCCGATGCGCAGCGGGACGACGACGACCGACGCGCGCGCGAGGTGCGGGCGCACGTCGGGCACCTCGCCCGTGACGACGATGCGCTCGCTCGCGAGCCGCCGCACGGCGGGCGCGGGATCGCGGCCGACGAGCTCGAGGCGCGCGTCGGGCCTGCGCGCGACGACGCGCGGCCAGACGCGCTCGACGAAGTGCACGCACGCGTCGACGTTCGGCGCGTAGCTCATGCTGCCGACGAACACGACGAGGTCCGGCTCGCGCGGCGCGGGCGGCTCGCTCGGCCGAAACGTCTCGGGATCGAAGCCGCTCGGCAGCACGTCGATCGCGAGATGCGGGTAGCGGGCGGCGAGGATGCGCGCGTCGGGCTCGCCGCATACGAGGTGGTGGCGCGTGCGGCGCGTGGAGACGCGCTCGAGCCGGCGCAGCTTCGCGAGGTCGAAGTGCCGCAGCGGGCCGGCGCCCGCGGTCGTGCGCTCGAAGAGCACCGTGTCGAGCTTGTGGTGGTGCTGCACGAGCGGCACGGGCGAGCGGCGCGGGAGCGCGCGCGCGAGCGCGAGCTCGTCGACGTGCACGAGGTCGAAGGCGTCCGAGGCGAGCTCGGCCGCGAGCGCGCGGTGGAGCTCCCGCGAGAAGAACCAGCGCTCGAGCTTCGGGCGCGTCCAACGCGCGATCGGACCGACCGGCCCGCGGCGGTAGCAGCGCACCGACGCGACGTGCTGCTCGAGGTGGCGCGCGAGCGACGGCTCCTGGTCGGGCTCGAGCACGGTGTGCACGTGGATCTCGGCCTCGCGTCCCGCCGTGCGCAAGAGGTGGAACACGCGCAGCTTGCCGCCGGAGCTGAGCGGCCACGGCAGCCACGCCCCGACGAACAGCACCCTCACCGGCGCGCCTCGTCGCCCGGCGCGTGCCGCGGCCCGCGGCCCGCGGAGACGATCTCGCCCTCGGGCAGCGCGGCGCGCGGGTCGCGCACGTTGAGGTGTCCGAGGACCCAGCCGTGCTCGCCGTCGACGAGCAGCGCCGCGCAGCCCGGGTCGACGCGCAGCGCGAACGAGCGCGCGGGCGCGATGCCGATCGCGCGCGCGACGAGGACGCGGATCACGTTGTAGTGCGTCGCGACCAGCGCCGCCTCGCCCTGCGCCGCGCGCGTCGCGGCGTCGAGCGCGACGCGCGCGCGCGCGCAGATCGCCGCGTCGCTCTCGCCGCCGTGCGCGTCGTACGTCCACGGATCGGCGTAGTACGCCACGGCTTCGTCCGCGTGCTCGCGCTCGAGCTCGGCGCGCGTCTTGCCCTGCCAGCGGCCGCGGTGCAGCTCGCGCAGCTCGGGCCGCACGTCGAGCGGCAGCCCGCAGGCCGCCGCGACCGCGGCGCCGAGCCGGCGGGCGCGCTCGAGCGGGGACGCGAGCACCGCGCGCAGCGGCTCGGACGCGAACGAGCGGGCGAGCGCGTCGCACTCCGCCAGCCCCTCGTCGCACAGCGGCACGTCGAGGTCGCCGTAGGCGCGCTCGCGCCATTCGGCCGCGACCTCGGGGTGGCGCACGAGCCAGACGCGGGCGCCCGTCCCGGCGGCGGCGAGCCGCGGAGGGCGCCCCGCGGGGCCTGTCGGTGGGTCGTTCGCTGTGGCGTCTCGATCGGCCATCGGCTCGGGGGCTGCGTGCCTTGCACCAGGCGCGGGGCGAGGACACAGTAGCCTCTCGGCCGAGACGAAACCCGACGGAGCGAACCGCTCGTTCCCCCCCCGACCCCCGGATCCATGCCCACGATCACTTTCGCCGCGACCGGCGAGCGCCACGAGGTCCCCGCCGGCACGTCCTACCTGGAGTTCTGCCGCGCGAGCGACGTACCGCAGGACTTCGGCTGCACGGTGGGGAGCTGCGGCACGTGCCGGCTCGAGCTCCTCGCGGGCGCGGAGAACGTGAATCGACAGACCGACGACGAGCGCGAGACCGTCGAGATGTGCACCGACGTCCCGGGCGCGCGGCTCGGCTGCCAGCTCGTCGTGCAAGGCGACATCACGGTGCGCGCGACCGACTGACGCGCAGGAGCAACGATCATGGTGAAGGTAGGAGTGCTGCTGTCCGGATGCGGCGTGCTCGACGGGGCGGAGATCCACGAGGCGGTGCTCGTGCTGCTCGCGCTCGACCGCGCCGGTGCGCGCATCGACTGCGTCGCGCCTAACGTCGACCAGCTCCACGTGATCGACCATCTGTCGGGCGAGGTGACGGGCGAGACGCGCAACGTGCTCGTCGAGTCGGCGCGCATCGCGCGCGGCTCGGTGCGCGACGTCGCGTCGGCGAAGGCCAGTCAGTTCGACGCGCTGATCCTGCCCGGCGGCTTCGGTGCGGCGAAGAACCTGTGCGACTTCGCGACCGCGGGGGCCGCGGCGCAGGTCCATCCCGAGGTCGGCCGGCTCGTTGGCGACATGCTCGCCGCGCGCAAGCCGATCGGCGCGGCCTGCATCGCGCCCGCGGTGCTCGCGACGGTGCTGCGCGACCGCGGCGAGCACGGCGCGCTGACGATCGGCAACGACGAGAGCTACGCCCAGACGCTGCGCTCCATGGGCGCCGAGCACCTCGCGTGCCCGGTCGACCAGATGCGCGTCGACGAGGAACGGCGCATCGTGACGACGCCGGCGTACATGCTCGCCGGACGCATCTCCGAGGCGGCGGCCGGGATCGAGCGGATGGTCGCGGAGGTCTTGCGGCTCGCCCGCTGAGGCCGGGCGGCGGCTCAAGCGCCGCACCCGCCCGGCCGATGAGGGAGGCACGATGGTCCCTGCCCCACGCTCCGCCGCCGCTCTGCCGATCGCGTTCAGCGGCGCGCCGGGCTCCTACAGCGAAGAGGCCGCGCGCCGCTTCTTCGGGCAGGGCGAGCCGACGCTGACCTGCGACGACGCGCGCGCGTCGATCGAGGCGGTCGCCACCGGACGTGCGCGCCGCGCCGTCGTCGCGGTCGAGAACTCGATCACGGGCTGCTTCGCCGGCGTCGCGGACGCGCTCTGCGACCGCCCGCTCTCGGTGCACGGAGAGGTGCTCCTGCCGATCCGCCACTGCCTGCTCGGCGCGCCCGGGACGCGCGTCGACGAAGTGAGCGTCGTGACGTCGCACCCGATGGCGCTCGCGCATTGCCGCGACTGGCTCGCGCGAGCCGGCGTCGCGACCCGCACGATGCCCGACACGGCACGGGCGGCGCGCGAGCTCGCCGACAGCGGGGATGCCGCGCTCGCGGTGATCGGCAGTCGCACGCTCGCGGCGCTCTACGGTCTGCAGGTGCTCGCCGAGGGGCTCTCCGACCTGCCGAACAACGTGACGCGCTTCCTCGTGCTCGGGCCCGAGGGCGCCGGCGCGAAGAGCGGGACGCGCACGAGCCTGCTCGTCGGCCCGGTCCACGCGCCGCGCGTCGTGAGGACGCTGCGCATCCAGATCGAGGCGCGCGACGCCCGCCGCGTGCGCGTCCCGTTCCTCGGCTCCGAGGACGGCCGCTGCTTCCTCGCGGAGTTCGACCACGACGAGGGAGCGGGGGAGCGCATCGCGAACGACGCCTGCGCCGGGCTGGAGCACCGCGTGCTCGGGAGCTGGACGCCGGAGCGCGCGGCGTAGGCGCGGGTCGCGTCAGTCGAGGAACGAGCGGCGCGGCTTGTTGCGCCACGTCAGCCAGCGCGGCGCGTGCTGCTCGAGCGTCGGATCGAGGCCGAAGCGATGTCCCGCCCGCCCGAACGCGCAGACGAGCGCGCACGCCGCGAGCAGGGTGAAGAGCCGCGCGTGCTCCGCGGGGCCGTAGACCCACGCGTGGAGTAGGCCGATCGCCGCGAGGCAGCCGACCGCGCGCGTGAACGCGCCGAGCAGGAACGCGAGGCCGAAGACGAGCGCGCCCCAGCGCCAGAGGAACGCGAGCGCGTCGGGGTTGTGGAGCAGCACCGACTCCGCCCACCACGCCGCGAGGCCCGACGCGCCGGCGAGCGCTGCGCGCACCGGCCGCTCGATCGCGTAGCCGTCGGGCTGCGCGTCGGCGACGGCGCTCCACGCGTAGCCGAGCACGAGCAGCCCGACCGCGAGCCGCAGCACGACGAGGGCGACGCTGGACGGGTTGTCCCGGCCGGCCATGGCGCGCGATCGTACCGATCGACGGGCGCCGGCGCTCGCGACCGATCGACTATGCTCGGCGGCCCGCCCGCACCGCCGAAGCCGCACCGATGACGCCAGAGCGAGTGACGCCAGACCGAGTGACGCCAGAGCGAGTGACGCTGCACCGAGGGACGCCGCACCGAGCACGCCGCACCGAGGACGCGACGACCCCGGCCGACCGACCGCTCGCGGCGCCCGCTCGGGCCCGCCACCCCCGCCGCCGCCCTGGCGACCGCGCCGATCGGCCGCTGGTGGCGGCTCTCGGCGCCTTTTTCTGCGCCGCGCTCGCGTCCTGCGCCGCGACGGCCCCGGCCGGGGAGCCGCTCGCGCTCGACTACGCGGTCGCGCTCGGCGATCCAGCGGACGAGCGCGCGAGCATGCGGCTCGACGTCGCGGGGCTCGCCCCGGGGGAGACGCTCGTGATCGAGCTGCCGCGGCGCTACGCGTTCGCGACGTTCGACGAGCCCGTGCTCGAGGGGCCGCCGTGGCGTCTGCGCGCGAGCGGCGAGCGCGAGCCGCTCGACCGCGTCGACGCGTTCACGTACGCCGCGACCGCCGACGCGCCCGAGCTCACGCTCGGCTGGAGCGTGCCGCTCGACCACCGCCGGCGTCCCGAGGCGGCGGGCGACGAGTACGAGCAGCCGTACGTCGCGCGCGACCATGGGCTGTTCGTCACCGGCGCGATGCTGTTCGCGCCGATCGGCCGCTCCGTCGCGCGCACGCGCGTGCGCTTCGAGCTGCCCGGCGGCTGGGACGTCGTCGCGCCGTGGCCCGAGCGGCGCGGGGCGTACGAGCCGCCCGACCTCGTCGCGCTGCAGAACGACCTGGTCGCCGTCGGCGCGTGGTCGACGCACGAGCTCGCGCTGGAGGGCTGCCGCATCGTCGTCGCCGTCGCGCCGGGCCAGGACGGGCTCGCGCGCGTCGCGGTGCCGCTCGTCGCAGAGATCGTCGAGGCCGAGCTCGAGCTCTTCGGCGGCGCGCCGGTCGAGCGCTACCTCTTCCTGTTCGGCCGCGCGGACACGCGCGGGTTCGGCGGCTCGCCCAAGAGCGCGTCGATGACGCTCAGCGTCGACGCCGGCGTGCCCGCGGCGCTCGCACGGCGCGAGCTCGGACACCTCGTCGCGCACGAGTTCCACCACGTCTGGGCGGCGTCGCGCTACGACGCGCCCGACGAGCTGCGCTTCGTCAACGAGGGCTTCACCGACTGGTTCGCGCACCTCGTGCTCGCGCGCACCGGCATCGCGGACTTCGACGCCGTCGCGCGCGTGCTGGGGCGCTCGCTCGACCGCGTCCTCGCGAACCGCCGGCGCGCCGACCTCTCGCTCGTCGCCGCGGGCGGCGCGCCGTTCTTCGACGACCCCGACGCGACCGCGCTCGTGTACGACGGCGGTCTGCTCGTCGCCGCGTGGCTCGACCTCGAGCTGCGCGCCCGCGCGCGCGACGAGCGGCTCGAGGACTTCATGCGCGCGCTGAACGACGACCCGCGCTGGGAGTCGCGCGGCGCCGCGCCCGACCTCGACGACGTCGTCGCGCTCGTCGAGGAGCGCTGCGGGGGAGCGAGCGCGGCGCGCTTTCGGCGCCTCGTCACCGAGCCCCTGCCGCCCGACCTCCCCGGGCGCTTCGCGCGGCTCGGCGCGCCGCCGGTGTCGCGGCCCGACGGCGCGCCGCGCCTCGAGGTCGACGCCTGGCGCGAGGCGGGGCCGTGAGCGCGACCGCCGCGCTCGGCGCCTCGCTCGCGTGGTCGCGGCCGCGGGCGGGGCTCGCGCTCGCGGTCGCGCTGGCGCTCGCGGCACAGGACCTCGTGCTCGCCGCGCGCGGCGCGCCCTACTCCGTGCGGGCGCTGCCCGCGGCCCTCGCGGCGGTGGTCCTGGTCGTGCTCGCGCGCGGCGACGCGCGCGGCGTGGGGCTGCGGACCGACCCGGCCGGCGGCTGGGCGCACTGGGCGCGCGTCGGGCTCCTGCTCGGGCTGGTCGTCGGCGCGCTCGTCGGCCTCCTGATCGCCGCCGCGCCGCTGCTCGGCCTCGAGCTCGAGCTCGAGCTCGCGGGCTTCGAGCGGCCGGGCGACTTCTGGCGCTGGAGCCGCACGGCCCTCGGCTGGGCGCCGCCGGTCGAGGAGGCGGTCTACCGGCTCGCGCTGTGCGCGCCGGCGGCGGCGGTCCTCGGCCCGCGCGCCGCGATCGCGCTGAGCGGCGTCCTGTTCGCCGCGCTGCACGTCGTTTACGGAAGTCCGAGTCCGGAGAACGTCGCCGGCGGTTTCCTCCTGGCGTGGGCCTGCGTGCGCAGCGGCAGCGTGTTCGTGCCGCTCGCACTGCACGCCGCGGGCAATCTCGCCGTCGGCCTGCTCCGCGTCGCCGCGTGCCTGTTCGCGGCCTGAGGATTGCTCTACTCTCGCCGCCCGTGAACGAGCTCCCGATCGTCGACTCCGGCCCTCCCGCCGCGGCGCCCGTGCCGGCGCTGGCGGTGCAGGCGTTGAGCAAGAGCTACGAGGGCACCGTCGCGGTGCGCGAGCTCTCGTTCTGTGTCGCGCCGGGCGAGGTGCTCGGGCTCGTCGGGCCCAACGGCGCGGGCAAGACGACGACGCTGCGCTCGATCGCCGGCGTGCTGCCGATCGCGAGCGGGAGCATCCGCGTGTGCGGCCACGACATCGCGAGCGAGGAGCGGGCGGCGAAGCAGTGCCTCGCGTGGGTCCCGGACGACCCGCAGCCGTTCGAGACGCTCACCGTCGAGGAGCACCTCGAGTTCACCGCGAGCCTGTACGGCGTCGCCGACTGGCGCGCGCGTGCGGACGAGCTGATCGCGCAATTCGAGCTGGCGCCGAAGCGCGACGCGCTCGGCGGCGAGCTGTCGCGCGGGATGCGCCAGAAGCTCGCCTTCTGCTGCGCCTGGCTGCCGCGCCCGCGGCTCGTGCTCATGGACGAGCCGCTCTCCGGCCTCGATCCGCGCGGCATCCGTTCGGCCAAGGAGGCGATCCGCACGCTCGCGGCCGAGGGCACGGCGGTCGTGCTCTCGTCGCACCTGCTCGAGCTGATCGAGCAACTCGGACACCGCATCCTGATCCTCGACCGGGGCGCCAAGATCTTCGAGGGCACGCTGGCCGAGGCGCGCGCGCGCGTCGCCGCGGCGGAGGGGAGCACGCTGGAAGACGTGTTCTTCGCCGTGACGGAAGCGGGCGCGCCCGAGCCCGCGCCGGCGGAGCACGCCGCGCAGGAGGCCGAGATCGCCGCCGCCGAGCGCGAGGGCGGCGCGGCGTGATCCTGCCCCCGCCCGCGCTGCGGCTGCTCGCGCGCCGCAAGCTGCGCGGCGTCGTGCGCAAGCAGTTGCGGCGCGTGCGCACGCCCGCGGGCGCGGCCTTCGCGATCCTCGGCGGGCTCGTGCTGCTCCTCTGGCTCGGCTCGATCGTCTTCGGCTTCGCGGTGGGCTCGCGCGACGTCGCCGATCCCGATGACGCGCGCACGCTCGTGCGCGTCGGCGGGCTCTTCCTCGCGGTGCTGTCGCTGACCGGGGCGCTCAACTACCGCGGCCTGTACGTGCCGCGCGAGGAGATCGAGCCGCTGTTCAGCGCGCCGGTCTCGCGCGCGGACCTCGTGCGCTACCGGCTGTACGTCAACATGGGCCGCTCGCTGTTCGCGACGCTCATCTTCGGGCTCCTCGTGCTCGGGCGCGTTCCGAGCCCGCTGTACGGCTTCCTCGGCGTGTTCCTCGCGCTGCAGACGCTGGGCGTCGTCGGCCAGTGCGCGGCGATCCTCGCGGGACGCGCGGAGAAACGGCTCGTCGAGCGCTTCCGCGGGCTGCCGACGCTGCTGCTCGTCGTGCTCGCGATCGGCGGCGGCTGCGCGATCCTGATCCCGACGCTCGTCGACGGGATCGGCGACGGGCCGCCGGCCTGGCTCGACAGCGGCCGCGAGCATCTCGCCGACAGCCCGCTCGTCGCGGCGCTGACCCTGCCGATCGAGCCGTGGGCGCGCGCGATCACCGCGGCGACGCTCGCCGAGTTCGCGCCGTGGGGTGTCTTCTGCTTCGCGCTGTGGATCCTCGCGTTCGAGGGGACCGCGCGGCTGCCGATCGACTTTCGCGAGCTGTCGCTGGAGACGTCGGCCAGCGTCGCGGAGCGCATCCGGCGCGCGCGGCGCAGCGGCGGGGGAGCGAGCGCGAGCCGCATCAGCCGGCGCGCCGCGGGGTGGCGCGTGCCGTGGCTGTTCGGGCGGGGGCCGATGGGGGCGCTCGCTTGGCGCAAGACGGTCTCGATCGTGCGCAAGGCGCGCGGCACGCTGACGGTCTCGATCCTCGTGCTCGCGTTCCTGACGATGTTCTCGACGGTGCTGCTCGACGGCGCGGCGCGGCGCGACGTGCTCGCCGGCGCGACGGTCATCGCGCTCGTCGGCACGATCTACCTCTCGGCGGGGCTGCGGTTCGACTTCCGCGAGGACCTCGACGCGATGGAGCGCATCCGCACGTGGCCGCTGCCGCCGCGGCGCGTGTTCCTCGGCATGCTCGTGCCGCAGGTGTGCCTCGTCACGCTGCTGCTGGAAGTCGCGGTGCTGCTGCGCTGCTTGCTCAGCGGGTCGTTCCCGCCCGGCGTCCTGCTGATCGTGCTCGCGCTGCCGCTCGTCGCGTTCGCATGGATCGCGATCGACAACGCGCTGTTCCTGCTCGTGCCCGTGCGCTTCGTGCCGGGACAGGAGGGGACGCTGCAGAACGCGGGGCGCGCTCTGGTGATGATGTTCGTCCGGCTCCTGTTCCTCGTCGTCGTCGGCGGCCCCGCGGCGACCGCGGGCGTGCTCGCGTACGTCGGCGTCGAAGACGGGCTCGGCGCGGGCGAGGCGGCGGCGGGGATGGCGGCGGCGCTCGCGGTCTCGGCGGTGCTGCTGCTCGCCGACCTCGGGCTCGTGTTCCTCGGCGGTCTGGCGCTCGGGCGCTTCGACGTGGCGCGCGATCGCGCATGACGATGGGCGCGATGGCGGCGAGCGAGCGCGAGCGCGTGCCGCCGGGGCAGGGGACGACGCGCGCCTTCCCCGTGCTGCACGTCGGACCGGTGCCGTCGATCGACCTCGCGCGCTTCGCGCTGCGCGTCGATGGCGCGGTCGCGCGGCCGCTCGCGTTGTCGTGGGACGACGTGCGCGCGGCGGGGCGGGTCGAGCGCATCGCGAACATGCACTGCGTCACGGGGTGGAGTCGGCTCGACAACCGCTGGGCGGGGCTCTCGCTCGCCGCGCTGCTCGAGCGCGCCGGAGCGCTGCCGGGCGCGCGCTTCGTGCGCTTCGCGGACGAGCGCGGCTACGACACGAGCGTGCCGCTCGCCGCGGCGCTCGCGCCCGACGCGCTGCTCGCGTACGAGCACGACGGCGCGCCGCTCGCGCCCGAGCACGGCGGGCCGTTGCGCGCGGTGATCCCGTCGCTGTACGCGTGGAAGTCGTGCAAGTGGGTGGCGCGCGTCGAGCTGCTCGAGCAGGACCGGCTCGGGTTCTGGGAGACGCGCGGGTACCACAACGGCGCCGATCCGTGGCGCGAGGAGCGGCTGGTGTGAGCCGGCGCGCGCGCGTCGTCGGGCTCGTGTGCCTCGCGCTCGCGCTCGCGCTGCGCATCGGCGCGGCGCGCGTGCCGGAGCTCGTCGAGCGCTGGTACGCGGGCGCGGTGTATCCGCCGCTGGCCGCGGCGCTGGGCGCGGCGACGGCGTTCACCGCGGCGTCCGTCGCTGAGCTCGTGCTCGCGGGGGCGATCGTCGTGCTCCTCGCGTGGACGGCGCGCGGCGCGCTGCGCGCGATGCGGCCCGAGGAGACGTGGAGCGGGACGCTCGGCGCGGGGCTCTTGAACGCGCTCGCGCTCGCGGGGCCGATCTATCTCGCGTTTCTCGCCGTGTGGGGGCTGAACTACCAGCGCCTGCCGTTCGCGCTCGTCGTGGGCTATCCGGCGCCGGACACGCGGACCCCCGAGCTCGCGGCGCTGTGCGCGGAGCTCGTCGAGGACGCGAAGCGGATGCGGGCGGCGCTGGCCGAGGACGCGGACGGTGTGCTGCGCATCCCCGGCGGCGTCGACGCGGTGCTCGCGCGAGCGTCGCTCGGGTTCGAGCCGATCGCGGGCGTGCACCCGGCGTTCGCGCTGCGCGGCTATCCGGCGAAGCGGCCGCGCGCGCCGGCGGTGCTCTCCATCTTGCGCATCGCCGGCGTGTACTTCCCGTTCACGGGGGAGGCGCACGTCAACGTCGCGATGCCGGCGCCGGAGCTGCCGTTCACCGCGTGCCACGAGCTCGCGCACCGGCGCGGGATCGCGCGCGAGGACGAGGCGAGCTTCGCGAGCTGGCTCGCGTGCCGCGCGCATCCCGACGCGCAATTTCGCTACTCGGGCGCGCTGAACGCGGCCACGCACGCGCTCTACGCGCTCGCCGACGTCGACAAGCAGCGCGCGCTCGACCTCCTCGTCGCTCTGCGCGCCGAGCCGGGCGTCGCGCGCGACCTCGACGCCGTGAGCGAGTTCTGGAGCGGTTGGAAGGGTCCGGTGGGGGTGATGTCGCACGCGGTCAACGACGCGTACCTCGTGTCGCAGGGCGAAGAGGAGGGCGTCGAGAGCTACGGGCGCATGGTCGATCTGCTGCTCGCGGAGCGGCAGGCTCGGGCGGCGAAGTAGCGCTCGCTACACCGCGCCGAGCGCCGCGCGCAGATGCCGCTCGATGCGCGCGCGCGTCGCCTCGTTCGCGTACGCGACGAACGAGACCGGGGTGCTCGCGTCGAGCGGCGCGTCGAGCTCGGCGCCGAGCGGGTCGGTGACGGGGCAGCCGGCGGCGCGGGCGCAGGCGAGCGCTCCCGCGACGTCGTACGGCTTGGAGGTGACGACGCGGGCGCCGGCGCGCGCGCCGACGAAGCCGCGGGCATCGACGACGAGGCGGTAGACGCCGAGCGCGACGTGCACGAGCTGGCCCGCGTTCGAGATGTACTGGTCGTCGAAGCAGGTGCGCAGGTCGGCGTCCTCGTGCTCGCGCAGGCGCTCGAAGAAGTCCGCCTCGATCGCGGCGAGCGCGGGGCGCTGCGCGGGGTCGTAGCGGAAGAAGGGGAAGTAGCCGTGGTCGACGCGGTCGTCGGCGTCGGTGGCGAGCGCGCGCCGGGCGACGAGGGCGCCGCTGTCGAGCTCGCGGGTCTCGAGCGTGCAGGCGTCGCCGCCGCCGCGCGTCGCGAGCACGCGGTAGCGGCCGCCGAGCGACGTCGGGATCTCGGCGACGACGCCGGCCGCGACGTCGGCGAGGCGCGGGCCGGCGGGGCACGGCGGCGTCCAGGCGAGCACGGTCCAGGCCGAGCGCAGGTCCGCCATCAGGTTGCGCGTGCCGTCGACCGGGTCGACCGCGATGCACGGGCCGCCGTGGTCGAAGCCGTCGAGCTCGCGCGGCCGGCCGCCGGGGCCGGGGCCGGCGTGGCGCCAGCCGCTGTCCTCGGTGAGGAGCGAGAGCGGGCCTTCGCGGGCGCGCTCGTCCAGCCAGCGGGTGAGCAGCTCCTCGCTCGGCACGTCGAGGCCGAACGTCACGTCGCCGGCGCCCTGGCCGCAGGTCGCGCGCAGGCGCTCGCCCGATCCGTCGTCGGCGGCGGCGAGCAGCGGGCCGCGCGTCGCGACGCGGATCGCGTCGGCGAGCTCGCGCAGGCGGGCGAACCAGCGCTCGTCCATCGGCTGCAGGAGCTCTCAGAGCGGCTGGCGGCCGGTGAAGCCCTCGTCGATGTGGTGCCAGTGGCTGACGCGGTCCTCGCCGCCGGTCCAGCACCAGTGGACGAGGGTGCCGTCGCGCACGCCGAAGAAATCGACCAGGGGCGGCTCGACGGCCTTGATCTGGCCGCCGAGGCAGGCGACGCGCTTGCTCGTCTCCTCGAACTCGGCCTGGAGGGCGCGCATCTGCTCGAGGTGGTGCGCCAGCTCCTCGTGGTCGGGGTTCTCCGGCTGGTGGACGGCGTCCCCCCAGATCAGCTCCAGGGCGTTGATGCGCAGGTGCACCGTCTTGATGCGGGAGCGCAGCGCGTCGAGCTCGTCGAAGATCAGGCGCAGGTCGGGGATGAGGGCGTCGACCTCCTCGACGGCGAAGACGCGCGGACCGGGCATGGCCGCAGTAGACACGCTCGCGCGAGTGCGGGCAAGCGTGCGCGGGTCCCCGGAGGGCACTACACTGGCGCGCAGGCCCGTCCTATCTGCAGCTCCGAACGTGCCGCGCAGCCTGCTCCTGCTCCCTCCTACGCGATGAGCCCTCCTACGCGATGAGCGAAGTCCGCAACGTCATCATCATCGGCTCGGGTCCCGCCGGTTACACCGCTGGCCTCTACACGGCGCGCGCGAACCTGAAACCGCTCCTGATCGAGGGGATGCAGCCCGGCGGGCAGCTCACGATCACGACGGATGTCGAGAACTACCCCGGCTACCCCGACGGCGTGCTCGGTCCCCAGATGATGGAGGACTTCAAGCGTCAGGCTGCGCGCTTCGGCACGGACATCCAGTTCGGGCTCGTGACGGAGGTCGACTTCTCGACCCTGCCGTTCGTCGTCAAGACCGAGTTCGACGAGCACCGCGCGTACTCCGTGATCATCAGCACGGGCGCGAGCGCGCGGCTCCTCGGGCTCGAGGCCGAGAAGCGCTTGATGGGCCACGGCGTCTCCGCGTGCGCGACGTGCGACGGCGCATTCTTCCCCGACAAGGAGGTCGTGGTCGTCGGCGGCGGGGACAGCGCGATGGAGGAGGCGAACTACCTCACGCGCTTCGCGAGCAAGGTGACGGTGATCCATCGGCGCGAGGACTTCCGCGCGTCGAAGATCATGGTGCTGCGAGCGCAGCGCAACGAGAAGATCGAGTGGCTCCTGAACAAGGTCGTCGAGGACATCCTCGAGACGCCCGAGGGCAAGGGCGTGCGCGGCGTGCGGCTGCGCGACACCGTGAACGGCGAGGTGATGGAATATCCCTGCCAGGGGTTCTTCACCGCGATCGGGCACGACCCGAACTCGAAGCTCTTCCAAGGGCAGATCGACGTGGACGAGTTCGGCTACATCAAGGTCCACGACGGCACGTACACGAACGTCGAGGGCGTGTTCGCCGCGGGCGACATCTCCGACCGCAAGTACCGCCAGGCGATCACCGCGGCCGGCATGGGTTGCATGGCGGCGATCGACGCCGAGCGCTGGCTCGAGGCGCGCGGGCACTGAACACTCCGGGAGTGCCTTCGGGAGACACTCCCGGAGGCACTCCCGGAGACGTACCCGGAGGTGCACTCCGAGGTGCACCCGGAGGTGCACCCCAGGCTTCCGGCCGCGTTACATCATGTTCGCCGTCGGATTCCAGAGCGTCCGCTTGATCTTGACCTGCCACGGGTTGGCCACGTTGAGCATGTCCTTCACGCGGCGGTCGTAGTTGAGCTGCAGGCCCGTCGCGTAGGGCGAGCCCGGCGGGTTGTTCTTCGTGCCGACGCCGGACGGGTTCGGGAAGCCTGGCGCGAGCAGGCCGAGATCGGCGCACACGAGCGCGCCGTTGACGACCATGCGGCCCGCCATCGGGCTGATCCGGTGCGTCAGGCTGAAGATCGCGTTGTTGGTGTAGAGCAGGCCGTCGAGCCGCATCGGGTCGTACAGCACGCGCGAGTCCTCGAAGTACTCGATCGACAGCTTGTACATCCAGTCCGTGATCCAGCCGTCGGTGGGCGTGAGCTGGCGCACGACCGCCTTCGGTGTCCCGTCGAGGTTGTACAGCAGCGGGTTCGCCGTATCGTCGGGATCCGCGACCGACAGCATGTCGAGATTCCAGCTCAGCGGCACCTCCTCGTCGCCGACCCACGTGCCGGTCGTGGCGTCGAAGTAGATGTCGCCGAGGTTGTAGATCGGGACGTTGTCGCCCTCGCCGAACGTGTAGTAGCGCGGCACGTAGCCCGCGACGTAGTCCGGGTTCGGCACGGTCGGGCTGGCCTTGTCCTCGCCCGGCCCGGGCAGGAACGGCTGCGTCTTCGCCCATTCGGCCCGGTTGAAGAGCGAGAGCTCGGCGAGCACGAAGTTCCACTCGCCGTCGCTGTCCCCCGAGACGTAGGCGTACTTGTCCGGCACGACGTACGTCCCGTCGACCTGCAGCGCCGCGGGCTTGGAGTAGTCGCCGATCATGATGTTCCCGCCGGCGGCGAGGCCGAGGGCGTTCTTCGTACCGTCCTGCGAGATGCCGAACGTGCGCGGACCGGTCGGAGCGCCGGGCAAGTCCGAGGACAGGTACTTCTTGCCGTCGAGGTACTGCAGGTCCGTCGGGATGTAGATGTTGCCGCGGACGATCAGCGAGCCCTCGCCCTTGACCCAGCCGTTGATGATCACGTCGCCGTCGATCGCCACCGTGCCGTCGATCGTGATCGGGTTCTGCTTCGTTCCCGACAGGATCAGGTTCGAGCCCACGCTCTGCTGCACGCTCGACGTGTTGCCGACGGTGAGCGCGTACGAGTACTCCGCAACGGTGTCGACGGTCTCGCCCGGGCCCACCGTGGTGATGATGCCCGCGGTGATCGCTCCCTCGGCCTTCTGCGCGACGGCGAAGAACTCGGAGTCGTCGACGAGCTTGTTGCTCGCGCCGGCGTTCGTCTTGAGCCCCGTCGACGGGTCCACGCCGCCGTTGTCGGGGATCGGAGCGGGGAACGCGACCGGTAGGCTGCCGTCGACCATGTCCCCGTAATCGGTCGGGTAGTCGACGTACAGGTTCTCGAACGGCTTGAGCGGCTGCGGCGCGGGCGCGAAGGAGTCGACGCTCATGTCGCCCCAGATGTCCTGGATGATCTTGCCCTTCGCATCGAACTCGAACGGCTTGAACGTCAGGTTCGCCCAGTTCCCGATCGCCGATCCATGGTGGTCCGTCGCGGCGCCGCGGACGTAGAGCGAGCCCGCGACGAACGAGTCGGAGTCTTGGTCGGTGATATACCAGTCGATGCCGTCCATGTCGTGGCGCAGCATGAGGCTCTCGAGCGTCCCGATCTTGATGCGGTCGAAGCGCCCGAACCCGTTCGGATCCTGGTTGTAGTAGCGGTCGACCGAGTCGAACTGCGAATGGCAGAACACGCAGTTCACGTTGTTCGCGAGCAGGCCGTACTCGAACCCGTCGAAGTCTTCGGGCTCGACCGTGTACACCTGCTGGACGGCGCGGTTGAGCACCGGGTTGACGATGCCCTTGCCGCGGTTCGTGCTCGCCTGCACCGTGATCCACAGTTGCGTCGAGTCGTTCACGTCGCGCCGCACGACGTTCATCGCGTCGACGTTGACGTTGTTGAGGCGCGGGTCGTTCTTCACCTCCGGCAGACCGACGAGCGGGATCATGTCGGCCCCGTCGTCCGGCGCGGGCGAGCCGCCCGGCCCCGCATCCGTGACGCCGAGGCCGTCGAGGTACGTGCGGAACGAGTCGATCGAGCCCGGCTCGCCGCCCTGCGAGGGCTGCGCGAGGTAACCCGACCACATCGATTCCGCCGTCAGGATGGCCAGGCTCTCGACGGCGCTGCCCAGGAAGTACTCGTCGCTCTGGTGGTTCACCGTCCGAGCGCCGCTCAGCGTCGCCGTGATGAGCGCGAGCGCGAAGATCGCCAAGCTCGACACGACGACGAGCGTCGGGATCAGCGCGGATCCTCGACGTCCTCGGCGCGCCGCTCGGCGCGTTCGTTCCATTGTCCTCATGATGCCTTCCCCTGTTTCGGCCGAGCCGCTCCCACGGCCGGCCACCTTCTGTTCGCTAGCGTCGGGCTAGAGCTCCTGCTCGTTGCGCAGGAACATCACCGACTCGACCTGTCGCAGGACGGGCATGTCGCTGCGCGTGAGGCCCAGGATCATGAGCCGCACGTGGAGCTGGCGCCGTTCCTTGTCCCACAGGAAGATCGGGTCGTCGAAGCCGTCGTTGTCGAGATCGCCGCCGTAGTTGCAGCGCTCTTGGATCACTGCGCGCGGTCCGAGCCCCAGATCGAACACCGGCGCCGTCGGGTCCGCGACGTTCCACGTGCGCTTGCGCAACTGGCCGATCTCGAACACGTCGTCCGTGTCCCCGTCGCCGTTGAGGTCGTCGCCGGTCTGCGCCTCGGTGTACGCGCCGGTCGGCACGAACTGGATGCACGCCCAGCCTGCGAGCACCTCGGCTCCGCCGACGGTCGCGCCCCATTGCAGCTCGTCGCCGTCCATGAAGTCGGGCGCCGTGCCGGGGACCTGGTCGGGATCGACCGGCACGCGGTACGAGAAGCCGGTGCCGTCGCCGCGGTAGAACACGGGCCCGCGCGCCTCGAGCGCGATCCCGTCGTACGTGTCGGCCGGCGGATCGTCCTGCAGCTCGAGCGGCTCCGCCAGGCCCATCCAGACGAGCTCGCCGCCTGAAGCGTGGCTGTTGGAGTCGGTGCACATCTGCGCGCGGTCGAGGTCGAGGAAACGCACTTGATCGGCGGCGAGCGACGCGTAGGTGATGCGCTCCTCCTGCGGCGTGCCGCGGTCGAGCAGCAGCGTGCCCGACGCCGGGAAGCCGAGCGTCGAGTCGACCGTCAGCGCGTCGGTCGCGCCGGCCGCGAGGTCGCTCGTCACGATCGCCATCGGATTCGCGCCCTGTGCGCTCGCGAGCTCGCGCTCGATGTCGAAGAGCATCTCCTGCGCGAGGATCTCGACGGTGTGGATGCTGATCGTCGCCTGCGAGAGGCGCGTGTCGCGCTCGATCAGCGCGAGCGACGAGAGCAGCACGATGATGAACAGCGACACGGAGACCGACAACTCGAGCAGCGAGTAGCCGGCGCGCGCGCCGCGTGTCGTGTGGAGCGTGCGCATCGTGTCAGTACCCCATCACGTAGAACGGGTGGCGGATCTCGTTCACACCCGTGTGCGAGACCCAGCGGATCCTCACGATGACCGGGAGCAGGCGCGCGGTGGCCGAGACGTCGACGTCGTCCGCGGCGCCGTCGCCGTCGAGGTCGCGCGGCATGCCGAGCTGGACGCCGAGCTCCTCGTCGGTCGCGGTCTCGTCGGTGACGATCTCGATCGTGCCGACGCTCTCGTTCGCACCGGCCGGCGTCAGCCCGACGACGTCGAACGTCGTGCCGACCGTGCCGCCGGGGCCCCACTCCTCGAGCATCGTCTCGGACCACGTCGTCAGATTCTTCGACGCCTGGATCGACGCGGCGTGGATCTGCTCGGAGTACGTGCGCACCGCGTTCGCTGCGATCACGCGCTCACGGTTCTGCCGGCGCAGGCTGTGGCTGCGCAGCGTCGCGGCGCTGATGCTCATCAGCGCGACGAGCAGGATCGTCGTCGCGAGCGCGAGCTCAGCGAGCGTGAAGCCGTCGCGCAATGCGCGACGGCGGCGGGGACGCCCGTGTTGCTCCCGCGGGCGCCCGACTCCCCAGTCGTGGCTCATGGCTTCCCTAGGGACCTTCCCCGGTCCCGTCTCCCACGCCACCTCTCGTCCGGGGGCGGAGCCGACCTGAACCCGGGCCGGTAGGAAGTCGCGTTTTGGAGCCGGAAATCGGTTCCGTCGGCCGACGCGCGGATCGGGCGGCCCTCAGCGCGCCGCCGGGATGCCTGCGGCCGCGCGCAGGACGTCCTCGAGCGCGTCGGCGTGCGCCTCGCGCGTGAAGCGCGCCGCGAGCGCCGCGCGCCCGGCCGCGCCCATCCGCTCGCGCAGCTGCCGGTCGCCGAGCAGCCGCTCCAACGCCGCCGCGTAGCCGCGGACGTCGCCGCGCTCGACCGCGAGCCCGGTCTCCTCGTGCGCGAGCCACTCGGGGATGCCGCCGACGCGGAACGCGACGACCGCACGCGCATGGGCCATCGCCTCGATCCCGACGAGCCCGAACGGCTCGTTCCACGTCGAGGGGCACGCGACGACGTCCGCGCGCTCGTACAGAGTCTCGATGCCGCCCTGGTCGAGCCAGCCGGTGAACAGGACCCGCTCCTCGAGCCCGAGGGCGCGCGCCGCGGCACGCAGGCTCTGTTCGGCAGGCCCGGTGCCGGCGATCACGGTGCGCGCGGGCGCGCGCAGGCGCGCCAGGGCGAGCAGGAGCACGTCGACGCCCTTGTCGGGCAGCGTCAGGCGCGCGGGCGTGAAGAGGAGCGGAGCGTCCGAGCGCGCGAGAAAGCGCTCGACGTCGGCCCCCAGGGGACCCGGCGGCTGGTCGGCGCTCCCCGAGCGCGTGAACATCGGCAGGGCGACGACCTGGTCGGCTCCGAAGCCCGCCTGCAAGAGCTCGCCGCGCATGTAGCGCGAGTTCGTCACGATGCGCGCGGCGCGGCGATTCGCCTCGATCTCGGCGAGCTTGGCGCCGAGCGCGCGCAGCGGCTCGACGAGCGCGTTCGCGTGTCCCGCGCGCTGGAAGCACACGCAGCCGCCGGCGAGCCAGTAGCGCGAGAGGCACTCGAGACCGAGCGGGCGGTCGCACAGCTCGCCGTCGGCGCGCACCTTGTTGAGGCCGGGGCAGAAGAGCGTGTGGTCGTGCACGAAGCGCACGAGCGGGGCGGCGTCGAGCAGCGCATCGACGAGCTTCGACCCGCGCGCGATCTGCAGGAACACGACGTCGGGCCGCTCGCGCCGCACGCGCCGCGCGAGCTCGCGCAGCGCGCCGCGACCGGCGCTCGGGTCGCCGAACGCGGCGTCCTGCACGACGGGCACGTCGCTCGGCGCCGCCGCGCAAGCGCCGGCGCCGACGTCGCGGCACAGCACCGCGACGTCGTGGCCGCGCGCGCGCAGAGCGCCCGCGACGTCGCTCGCGTACCGCTCCGTGCCGCCGACGAGGCCCCAGGTGTCGATCCCGAGCAGGACGCGCATGCTCGGCCCGCGCTCGGCTAGCTCCCGATCGTCAGCAGGAACTCGCCGTTGACGCGCGTGCGCTTCATCTTCTGGAGCAGCATCTCCATCGCCTCGACGGGATCGAGCTCGTTGAGCACCTTGCGCAGCATCCACACGCGGCGGATCTCCTCCTCCGCGAAGATCAGCTCCTCCTTGCGCGTGCCGGAGCGGTTGATGTCGATCGCAGGGAAGATGCGCCGGTCGGAGAGCCGCCGGTCGAGCACGAGCTCCATGTTCCCCGTGCCCTTGAACTCCTCGAAGATCACCTCGTCCATCTTCGAGCCGGTCTCGATCAGCGCGGTGCCGAGGATCGTGAGCGAGCCGCCGTTCTCGATGTTGCGCGCCGAGCCGAAGAACTGCTTGGGGAACTGCAGCGCTGTCGCATCCATGCCGCCGGAGAGCAGCTTGCCGTTGCTCGGCGCCTCGTTGTTCGACGCGCGCGCGAGACGCGTGATCGAGTCGAGCAGGATCACGACGTCGTGGCCCGCCTCGACCATGCAACGCGCCTTGTTCATCACCATCTGCGCGACCTTGAGGTGACGCGCGGCGGGCTCGTCGAACGTCGACGAGACGACCTCGTGCCTGCCGCCGGGGATCGAGCGCTTGAAGTCGGTGACCTCCTCGGGGCGCTCGTCGAGCAGCAGGATGATCAGGTGGCAGTCCGGCGCGTTGTCGACGACCGCGCGCGCGATCTGCTGGAGCAGCACGGTCTTGCCGGTGCGCGGCGGCGCGACGATCAGCCCGCGCTGGCCGCGGCCGATCGGCGTGATCAGGTCCGCGATGCGCATCTCCATCGGGTTGTCGCCCGCGCCCTCGAGGTGGATCCGCTTCTCGGGGTACAGCGGCACGAGCTCCTTGAACGGCGTGCGCGTCACGGCCTCCTCGGGCTTCGCCTCGTCGATCGAGGCGACCCGCACGAGCGCGAAGTACTTCTCGCCGTCCTGCGGGGCGCGCAGCTCGCCCTCGACCGTCATGCCCGCGCGCATGCCGTAGCGCTGCACGAGCGAGGGGGGCACGAACACGTCCTCCTCGCTCGCGAGGTACGAGTTGGCCGGCGAGCGCAGGAACGCGTGCCCGTTGTCGCCGACGTCGAGGCAGCCGGCGACGACGACCGGGATCCGCTTGAGCAGGCGCGCGCTCGCGATCTCCCAGATGACGCGCGAGCGCTTCTTGCCGCGCACGTCGTCGACCTTCTCCTTGTCGCAGACCTCGTAGAGGTCCGACAGGACCATCGCCTGGAGCTCGGAGTAGCTCTGCGCCTTCGGCTTCGTCTTGCGCTTCGTCGCGGGCAGCCCCGCTTCGAGCGCGTCGAGCTGCTCGGCGTCGAGGTCGGCGGGGAGCGCGTCGTAGTCGATGCGCACTTCGCTGAACGGACGTACCGCGACGGCGGTGCCGCCGCCCTTGTTCGCGTTGCCGCCCTTGTTGAACGGGCGCTTGCGCTTCTTGTAGGCCATGAGCTACGCGGAGGAGTCGGTCGACCAGGCCGCGTCACACGCGCGGCCGGCGTCGTTCGAGCTCGGTGAGGATCCGCCGCACTGCGGCGTCGAGCTGTCGGGGGCTGCCATCGTTGTGGATCACGAAGTCTGCACGCTCGCGCTTGTGCGCCAGCGGGAGCTGCGCGGCTTCGCGTCGCCGCACCTCGCCCGGCTCCCAGCCGCGGTTGCGCACGGCCCGCCGGTCGCGCTCGGCGTCGTCCGCGTCGACGAAGACGAGGACGTCGCAGAGCGAGGCGAGCCCGTGCTGCGCGTCGTTCTCCAGCAACAGCGGGACGTCGAGGACGATCCGCGGCGCGCCGGACGCGCGAGCCTGCGCGAGGTCGGCCAAGATCCTGGCACGGACCGCCGGGTGGGTCCAGCCTTCGAGCCGGGCTCGCGCGGCGGGATCGGCGAAGACCCGGGCCGCGAGCCGCGCCCGGTCGGGCGTCCCGTCCGCGCCGATCACGTCGTCGCCGAACGCCGAGCGCAGCCGCTCGACGAGGGCGGGGGAGGCGAGCACCTCGCGCGCGATCGCGTCCGCGTCGATCGCGACGCCGCCGTCCCGGGCGAGCGCCGCGGCGGCCGCGGACTTGCCCGACGCGATTCCGCCGAGGACGCCCACGACGAGCGGCGCGTCTCGCTTCGGACGGTGGGGGCCGGCGGGGCTGGTGTCGTCCGGGTGCGCGTCGTCCGGGTTCGTGTCGTCTGGGTTCGTGAACGGCGGATCCATGTCCTCGGGCGCCTCGAGCGCTCCGGCGCAGCGGGAATTCGGGCGCGCGGGCGCGTTACAGCAAGGGGCGGGCGAGGTACCTCCTGCGCCGGTCGACGCGCGCGCTCCCCGCGCTCGGCCCGAACCGTATCTTCGGTCGCTGCAAGAGGCTAGGGCCGAGGACGGGCGGGTCGACGGGCGCGGGAATCCGCTTGCGAGCCGTCCGCCGGCCGGGTATCAACGGGCCCCCTCGCGACACGGAGGAGGGCTCGCGAGCCCGCGCCGCCTGCCGTCCACCGCCTCGTCTCGCCCCTCCCTGCTCCCGGCCGAGCGTCGGGTCCAGCCCACGACCCATCCCATGAACCACTCGACCCGTGGCGCCGCCCGAGTCAGCGCGGTCTGGCTCATCGTCCTCATCGTCGTCGCGCTCGTCGCGTTCGTCTTCGCGTTCATCGCGAACAGCGACCGGGCGGACGCCCTGGCCTCGCTGGCGGAAGCGCGCCAGGTGGAGACCCGGGCTCTCGAGCGCTACGACGTCCGCTCGCAGGAGATGAGCGCGATCTCCGAGGACGTCGGCTGGACCACCGGGGAGGGGGCGATCAGGCAGACCGACGTCGCGGCGATGAGCGCGGCGGTGTCCGAGCTGCGCGAAGCGTTCGGCCTCGATTCGACGTACGGGACGATCGAGAAGGTCTTCCCCGAGGTCATCGCGGCCCACAACGCCGACCGGCGCCAGGTCAACGAGCTCGAGAACCGCATCACGCAGCTCCAGTCCGAGATCGCCGCGTCGCAGCAGACGACGACGCAGGTCAGCGAGGACAAGGAAGGGACGATCCGCGATCTGCGCCAGCAGATGAGCGACGACCAGAGCAACGCGCAGCAGCGCCAGGACGAGCTCGAGGAGCGCGTCCAGCGGCTCGAGACGCAGGTCACCGACCTCGACCGCCAGTTGCGCGAAGCGCGCCTGACGGTCGCCGACCGCGACCGCAACATCGCGCAGCTCGAGCGCACCCACGAGGCGCGCGTGCGCGAGCTCAACCGCGTGACGCGGCCGTTCAAGGAGCCGCTCGACCAGCTCCCCGACGGCGAGATCCTCGCGGTGTCCGACGAGCTGCCGCTCGGCTGGATCGACGTCGGCGCGACCGACCGCCTCGTCGTCGGCACGTCGTTCGAAGTGTGGTCGGGCAGCCAGAGCTCGCCGCGCTACAAGGGCCGCGCGACGGTCACCCGGACGCAGCCGAACAAGTCGCAGGTCTCCTTCACGGGCCTCGCCGACCGCAACGACCCGATCGTCGCGGGCGACATCGTCACGAACCGCCTGTACGACCCGCGCGGCGAGTACAACGCGGTGCTGCTCGGCAACTTCTCGGCGCCGTACGACGAGCGCGAGCTGACGGCGCTGCTCGACCGCATCGGCATCAAAGTCCAGCAAGAGGTCGGCCTCACGACGCACTTCTTGATCGTCGGGTCCGAGCTGTGGGAGGACGAGGAGGGCACCCCGCTCGACGAGCCGCTCCAGCCGTCCGAGCTGCCCGCCTACCGCGACGCCGAAGCGCTCGGCTGCGTGATCATCCCGATCCAGGATCTGCGCTCGTTCTTCAAGATCTGAGCGTGCGAGCGCCCGCGCCTCGCGGAGGCGCGTCTGCCGAACCACGGCGGGCACTATGGCGGGCACTATGGCGGGCACTTGGCGGGCGAGGTCTCGAGACCTCGCCCGCTCGCGTTCGGGCCCGTAGACTGCTGCGCTCCGATGGCGGACGAGCGCAAGCAGGAATCGTTCGAGAGCACGCGGATGACGCTCGGGGAGCACCTCGACGAGCTCCGCTCGCGCCTGTTCAAGGGCGTCGCCGCCGTCGCGGTCGCGTTCGTCTTCAGTTGGCTCTGGTACGACGAGATCTCGACGTTCCTGTGGCGGCCGCACTTCCAGGCGGTCGCGATGATCAACGCCGACCGTAGCGAGCACTACCATGAGCTGCTCGAGGAAGACTCGTCGCTCGACGCGGGCGAGTACTTCGTCGACCCCGAGCGCACGCGTCTCGTCGAGGACAAGCGGCTCTCGATCAACCTGATCCAGACGGCGCCGAGCGAGAGCTTCGTGTTCGCGCTCAAGACGGCGCTGTTCGTCGCGCTGTTCATCGGCTCGCCGATCCTGCTGTGGCAGCTCTGGCAGTTCATCGCCGCGGGCCTGTACCGCCACGAGCGCCGCACGATCACGCGCTACTTCCCGCTCAGCCTGGCGCTGTTCATCGGCGGCGTGCTGTTCGGGTACTTCCTGTTGATGCCCTACGCGATGTACTTCTTCGGCAGCATCTACGAGATCGACCTCGTCGTGCCGCAGTACAAGGTCAGCGAGTACGCGAGCATGCTCTTCTCGCTCTGCCTCGCGCTCGGGCTCGTGTTCCAGCTCCCGATCCTCCAGGTGATCCTCGCGCGGCTCGGGCTCGTCGAAGCGGCGACGTTCGGCAAGTACCGCCCGCACTTCGTCGTGCTCGCGTTCATCGTCGCAGCGATCATCACGCCGCCCGACCCGTTCACGCAGGCGATGATGGCGCTTCCGATGATCGGGCTGTACGAGGTCGGCATCTTGTTCGCGCGCTGGCTGGGCAAGCCGCGCAGCCATCCGGCAGCCGGTCCCGGCGCGTCCAACGCGGCATGAGCGCCTCGCCCGTCCCGACCGCCGCGACGCTCGCGATCGGCGACGAGCTGCTCGAGGGCCGCCATCCGGACCTCAACTCCGCGGTGATCGCCCAGCGGTTGCTCGAGCTCGGCGTCGCGACCGACTCGATGACCGTCGCGCGCGACGACGAGGACGAGCTGGTCGCGACGCTCGAGGCGCTCGTGAAGCGCCACCGCCTCGTCGTCACGACCGGCGGGCTCGGTCCGACGCTCGACGACGTCACGCGCCACGCGGTCGCGCGCGCCGCCGGCCGGCGTCTCGTGCGCGACGAGGGCGCGCTGCGGCGGCTCGCGGACTGGTTCGCGCGCGCCGGCGTTCCGATGGCCGCGTCGAACGAGCGCCAGGCGCTCTTGCCCGAGGGCGCCGAGCTGCTCGAGAACGACGTCGGCACCGCGCCGGGCTTCCTCGTCGAGGTGGGCGGCGCGCTCGTCGCGTCGCTGCCCGGGCCGCCGCGCGAGATGCGCCACGTGCTCGAGAACGTGCTCGTGCCGCGTCTGGTCGCGCAGGGCCTCGTCGACGACGCGGTCGCGCGCGGCGAGCTCTTCCTCTTCGGTCTGGGCGAGAGCGCGTTCGCCGACGCGGTGGGAGCGTGGATGGACCGATCCGCCAATCCGCTGATCGGCGTCTCCGCCGACGCGGGCGTCCTGCACGTGCGCCTCGCCGCGCGCGGCGCGAGCGCGGCGGAGGCGGCGGCGACCCTCGCGGCGCGCCGCCAGGAGCTGCTCGGCCGGCTCGGCGGCCACGTGTTCAGCGAGAGCGAGCGGGCGCTGGAGCAGGTCGTCGGCCGGCGCCTGATCGACGCCGGCCTGTCCGTCGCGCTCGCCGAGTCGTGCACCACGGGGCTCGCGGCCGCGCTGCTCGGCCGCGTCCCGGGCATCAGCGCGTGCCTCGAGGCGGCGTTCGTCGCGTACTCGAACCGGGCCAAGGTCGCGCTGCTGGGCGTCGACGCCCGCCTGATCGAGCGGCACGGCGCCGTCTCCGCGGAGGTCGCGCGCGCGATGGCCGCCGGCGCCGCCGAGCGGGCGGGAGCGCGGCTCGCCGTCGCGGTCACGGGGATCGCGGGCCCGGACGGCGGCACGGACGAGAAGCCGGTGGGGCTCGTGTGGTTCGGCACGTCGGTCGACGGCCGCCTCGACGCGGTCGAGCGGCGCTTCGCGCGGCTCGGACGCGAGCGCATCCGGCGCGCGGCGGCGTACACCGCGCTCGATCTGCTCGGCCGCGCGGCGGCGCGAGTCGCGCCTGGCCGTTGACTCGCGCGGCGCGACTTTGGTACCACTCCCGGCTCGCGGCCGCCGCTCCGACGTCCGAGAGGACGTCGCTCCGAGCGGTCCGCCCTTACCCCGTGGTGTAATTGGCAACACATCTGGTTTTGGTCCAGACGTTTCAGGTTCGAGTCCTGGCGGGGTAACCAACACCTTCCGCGGCGCCCGCGAAAAAGAAATCGCCGCTCGCGGGCAGCGGACGCGGCGCGCTGCGTCCATCGATGCATGGTCCGCATCCACTCGGCGCTGCGCGCCCCGGCCCGCGCGCTCGCCGCCCTCGCTCTCGCCGCCCTCGCTCCGGGCGGCGTCGCGCGGGCCGAAGGGCTCGTCCAGCTCGCGTTCTTCGGCTCGATCCAGAGCCCCGGCGGCGCCCTCGTCGACGTCGCGGTCGGCATGGGCGAGGGCGAGAGGACGCGCGAGCTGCGTCTCTCGCTGCACCTCGCCGTCGGCACCACCGCGTCGGACTTCGCCGCGCTGCTCGGCGAGCGCCTGCGGCGCGCGAGCTTCGACGTGATCGAGCCGAGCCACCCGGGTCCGGTCGCGAGCCTGTTCGTCGACCGCGTCCGCTACGTCGAAACGCGGCTCGGCCACGGGCTGCGGGGGAGCGTGACGACGTCCCAGGAGGCGCCGAGCCGCGTCCACGTCAGGCCGCCGCCGGTCGCGACCGAGGACGCTGCGCTGCTCGTCGGCATCAGCACGTGGCGCGCGCACACGAGCGAGGGCGGCCGCGAGACGCTCGAGGTGGTCCTGCCGGCGGACGCGAGCGCCGCGTCGATCTCCGAGCAGCTCGCGACGCGCGGCATCGAGGCGGGCTGGGTCTGCGAGCGGCCGTCGCTCGACTCATGGCGTCCGAGCCGCACGATCGACGGCCGCGACCTGACCGGCTGCAGCATCGAGCTGTCCACGCGCGAGCCCTGGCACCTGCGCGTCGAGCTCGCCTCCGAGCAACGCTGAACCGCACCGCAGAGTTCACCTCGTCGCTCGCGCGAGTTACCTTGCGCGGATGAGCCGGCTCGTTCTGGCTGCCCTGACGCTCCTCGCCGCGTGCGCACGCGGCCCCGAACCCGACCGCGTTGCGCCGCTCGAGCCGCCCCAACTCGTCGTGCTCGTCGTCTTCGACGCGCTGTACGCGGGCCGTGTGACCCACCTGGGGTACGAGCGCGAGACGACGCCGAACCTCGACGCGCTCGCCGCCGACGGCGCGAGCTTCCGCTCCGCGTTCTCGCCCGCGCCGTACACGCTCGCCGGGATTCCGAGCATCCTGACCGGCCGCCTGCCGGACCACCACGGCGTCACGAACAACCTCGCTCGCCTGCACGACGAGGAGCACACGCTCGCCGAGCTGCTCGCGGCCAAGGGCTACACGACCGTCGCGGCCGTGACGAACCTCAACGGGAGCTCCGTCTACGGCGTCGACCAGGGCTTCGAACGCTTCGTCGAGCTGTTCGAGCCGCAGGGCGACGAGGAGGTGGACCACGTCGCGCGCTCGGGCGAAGCGTACCGCATCCCGGCGGCCGACGAGCTGGTCGCGTTCGCGGCCGACGCGCTCGCGCGGCGCGCCGAGGGCGAGCGGCTCTTCCTCTATCTCCACGTGCTCGAGCCGCACTCGCCGTACAAGGCGCCCGAGTCGTTCCGCTCCCGCTGGCTCGATCCGGCATACGAGGGCCGCTTCGCGTCGGGCGAGACGAAGCCGTTCGTCGACACGGTCCACGATCGCTGGCGGCCCGACCAGCACGACGTGCAGGCGGCGATCGCCCTCTACGACGGCAACCTCGCGTGGGCCGACCACAACCTCGGCCATCTCGTCGATCTCCTGCGCCTGGAGGAGCTGTACGACGACGCGCTGATCGTCGTGACGTCCGACCACGGCGAGGCGATGTTCGAGCACGGCCGCTGGGGCCACAACCTGCACCTGTACGACGAGATGCTGCGCGTCCCGCTCGTCGTCAAGCTGCCGGCGTCGCGCGCGCGTCCCGGCCTCGTGTCGGACACGCTCGTGTCGACGATGGACATCGTGCCGAGCGTGTGCGAGTGGCTCGACGCCCCGCTGCCTGCGCTCCCGCTCGACGGACTCTCGATCGCGGCGCTCGTCGAGGGCGCGTCGGCTCCGGAGCACGAGCGCGAGTTGCTCCTGCGCTCGCACCACCGGATCGCGCACGTCGGCCTGCGCACGCCGACGCACAAGACGATCGTCCGGCGCCACGAGCGCGACGCCCGGCGCACGGCGGTGGAGCACTACTGGCTCGAGCCCGATCCCGCGGAGAGGGTCAACCTGTGGCCGGGCCGCTCGAAGAGCGCCGGACCGGTCGTCAACCGGCTGGAGGACTGGGCGGTCGACGTCGTCAAGGAGCGACTCGACCGCGAGGGCGGCCTCACGTTGCGCGAGCAGCAGATGCTCGAGGCGCTCGGCTACACCGCGGACTCCCAGTAGCTCTGGCGCGGAGGGGCTGGCGGAGAGGGGCTGGCGCGGTACGGCTGGCGGACTCCGACCGCCCCTCAGCGTCGCCGCACGAACGCGTCGGACTCGAACCATGCCGCGCGGCGTTCGGCGTGCGCGCGCTCGCTCGCGCTCGGCTCGGCCGGCTCGAAGCCGGCAGCGAAGCGGCGGGCGAACGCGAGCAGCACGAGCTCGGCGACCGTCGCGAGCGCGGTGCCCGCGGGCAGCCGCGCCACGCCCGGCTCGAGCTCGGTCGCGTCGAGCTTGATCGAGCCGTGGTGCAGCACGCGGCCGCCGGTGCGGCGTTGCGCGGAGCCGACGCCCTTGCGCTCGTCCCACACGAGGTCGAGCGGGGTCGAGACGTGGAAGCACATCCCGGTGTCGGCCCGGTCCGAGCGCAGGGACCGCTCGCCGCGCAGCGTCGCGTCGACGCCGAGCGGCCGCAGCGCGTCGGCGACCGCCGCGTGGACGCGCTCGTACGAATCCGCGACGGGGCCCGCGTAGAGCGGGTGCGCGGCGTCCGCGGCGATCGAGAACGTCAGCTCGCGCGCGTGCCAGATCGCGCCGCCGCCGGTCGCCCGGCGCACGAGCGCGCCGGCGCGCGCCGCGGCGGGCACGTCGGCGAAGCGCTGGAAGTAGCCGAGGCTCAGCGCGGCGGGAGACCAGGTGTACAGCCGCAGCGTCGGCGGCGCGTCCCGCGCGAGGAGCAGCGCCTCGTCGAGCGCCATCGCGGCGCCCGGCGACGCGTCCGGGGTGCGCAGGAGGCGCCAGCGTTCCAACGTTGTCCGGCGGCTCAGCTCGTCGCCGACCGCTCCTCGGCGGCGATGAACGCCTCGTACGCCTCCGCGTCCATCAAGCCGTCGAGGCTCTTCGTGTTCGGCTTGATGCGCACCATCCAGCCCTCTTGCCACGGATCGCGCGAGAGCACCTCGAGGTGCTCCTCGATCGTCGGGTTGACCTCGACGACCGTGCCCGCGACCGGCGAGTTCAGGTCGGCGACGGCCTTGACGGACTCGATCTCGCCGAACGTCTCGCCCGCCTCGAGGGTGCGGCCCGGCTCGGGTAGGTCGCAGTAGACGAGGTCGCCCTCGTTGCCGCTGCAGAGCTTGTTGACGGCGAAGTCGGTGATACCGACCAGCATCGTCTCGCCGCTGGGCTTCACCCACTCGTGGGACGCGGTGTACTTGCGGTCGTCGGGGCGCATGTTCGGAGGGCGTTTCGTGGTCAAGAGGAACGCGACCCTTTGCGGGTGCGCGAGTAGAACGGGAGCTCCTGGACGCGCGCGGGCTGACGCTTGCCGCGCACGTCGAGCTCGAGCTCCTCGCCCTCGCGGTCGAGGCCGAGGCGCACGTACGCGGTGCCGATGTTCGTCCCGAGCGTCGGCGACACGCTGCCGGAGCAGACCTCGCCGACGACTTCGCCGCCGCGCACCAGCGGGTAGCCCTGGCGCGGCACGCGCGGCCCGGGCGTGGTGATGCCGACGAGGCGGCGCGTCGGCGCGTCGCGCAGCGCGAGCAGCGCGTCGCGGCCGATCCAGTCGCCCTTGTCCTCGTGGAACGAGACGCCGAAGCCGGCGCCCGCCTCGAACGCGTGGTGCGACTCGTCGATCTCGTGGCCGTAGAGCGGCATCCCGGCCTCGAGCCGCAGCGTGTCGCGCGCGCCCAGGCCGATCGGCGCGAGCCCCTCGTCTTCGCCGGCGGCGAGCAGCTCGGCCCACACGCGGCGCGCTTCGCCGGCGGGGAAGTAGAGCTCGAAGCCGTCCTCGCCGGTGTAGCCGGTGCGGCTGATGCGCACGTCCGGCATGCCGCAGACGGTGTCGAAGCCGAACTTGTAGTACCCGATCGAGCCGAGGTCGCCCGCGACGACCTTCTGCAACACGTCCGCCGAGCGCGGCCCCTGCAGCGCGATCATCGCGAGCTCGTCCGTGCGGTCGTCGACCCGCGCGTCGTAGGCCTCGGCGTGGCGGCGCATCCACGCGAGGTCGCGCTCCGCGTTCGACGCGTTCACCACGACGAAGACGTCGGACGCGCCGCGGTAGAGCAGGACGTCGTCGAGCGGGAAGCCCTGCTCGTTGCACAGGAGCGCGTAGCGGATCGCGCCGACCGGGATCTTCCCGCAGTAGTTCGACGCGACGCGGTCGACGGCGGCGACCGCGTCCGCTCCCGTGACGTCGAAGCGGCCCATGTGGGAGAGGTCGAACAGGCCGCAGTGCTCGCGCACGCGGCGGACCTCCTCGAGGATCGACGCGTACTGGACCGGCATCTCCCAGCCGCCGAACTCGACCATCCGGGCGCCGTGGGCCACGTGAACGTCGCGCAGAGGAGTGGTCTTCATGGGTCGTCGGTGGAAACGAGACGGGGCGCTTCGGCCTCGGCCGCCGCGCCCCTGTCCGTGGATCCGGGCCAGGGCCCAGCTCCGTCCAGGACGGCTCCGCGCGCGCGGTCCTCGGTACCTGAGAGTTTCGCGCCTCGGCGCTTGCCCCTTCGGCGTCCGTCCGGCGCCCCCGCGGGCGGCCGGCGCGGAGCTCTCCCGCGCGCTCGTTCCGGGTGATTCGGGGCGGGAATGCTAGTGCAACGCCTCCGGCCAGTCGAGCCGCTTCCCGGCCGGGCGCACAGCGGCGGGATACGCTTGTGCGGGGAGCCGCCACCCCCCGCCCCGCCGCCGCGGAACATCGGTGGCAGTCGGAGCCGACCGCCATGACGAACATCCGCCGCCTCGTCCGCCCGCTCGTCCTCGCTCTGCCCCTCGCCGTCGCAATCGCCTGTCCTGACGAGGTTTACGCCCAGCTCGCGCCCGCGCAGCCCGGTTCCGATCCGTTCGCCGCGGGGCTGCGCTGGGGCGACGCGAGCAGCGCCGCCGCGCCCTGGATCCCGCGCGACCTCGCGCTCGCCGCGGACGGCGAGCTCGTGTGGGCCGCTCCGTCGGTGACGAACCCGCACGTCGCCCTCTATGGCTCCGGCGAGCTCGGCGAGGGCGCCCCGCTCGCTCTCGACGCGGCGTTCGCCGGCCTGGTGGGGGAGCTGCGCGTCGCGGCCGGCGACGACCCGAGCGAGCTGTTCTCCGTCGCCCAGCACGCGGCGCCCGACGCGGCGCACCGCGCGACGTTCGTGCGGCGCCATGACCTCGCGAGCGCGGCGGTCGGCGGCCCTTTCGAGCCGCTGTGGAGCCACTCGCTCGACCTCGTCGTGCACGGCAACGCGCTCGTCGCGTGCGACGCGGCGGGCGAGGTGCTCGTCGCGGCCGCGTTCGACAAGGCCTCCGCGAGCGTGCGCCTCGACCGCGTCGACCCGTCGAGCGGAGCGCTCGTCGCGCGCGTCGACCTCGCGGGCCAGGGGCTGCAGCATCTGTCGGTCGCCGCGGACGGCGGCCGCATCGCGCTCGCCGCGGGGCTCGACCTGTGGGTGCTCGACGCGGCGGGCGCCGTCGTGCACCACGAGGCGCTCGCGGCGACCACGCACGCGGTCGCGCTCTCGGGCGACGGCGCGCGCCTCGCCGTCGGCGGCTTCGGCGCGGTGCGGGTGCTCGCGGACGCCGGCGCGGGCTATGCGCTCGCGCAGACCGTGCAGCGCACCGCGAGCGAGATCGCGACGCGCGCGGCGCTCTCGCGCGACGGCTCGACGCTCGCGATCGGCTGGTGGAACTTCGTGACGGGCGTCGCCGTGCGGCTCGACGCGCTCGAGCTCGGCGGCGGCGAGGAGTGGCTGAGCGTCGTGAAGGCAAGCAGCGGCGCGACGAACCTGCAGGATTTTCCGGTCGCGCTCGACCTCTCCGACGACGGCTCGCGCGTCGCGTTCGGCCTGTGGGGCGTGGGCGACGGCCAGCCCGAGGTGCTGCTGTACGCGCGCGGCGAGAGCGCTCCGCTCCTCGCCGCCGACACCGGCGGCAGCGTGCTCGACCTCGAGCTCGACCGTGCGGGCCGGCGCCTCGCGGTCGCGACGAAGGGCGCGCACGCCAACCAGTTCGCGACGACCGGCGCGGTCCTGCTGTTCGACACGGGCGAGCGCGACCTCCAGGTCGTCGGGAGCCCCTTTCCGGGCGCCGCGTTCGAGCTCGCGTTCCGCTCCGAGGGCCTCGTCGCCGCGCTCTTCCTGATCGGCTCGCCGGCCGCCGCGCCGCTCGCGCTGCCGGGCGTCGCGGGCGCGCTCGCGCTCGATCCCGCCGCGCCGCTGGCGCTGCTCGCGCCGACGGCGCTCGGCGCGAACCGCGCGGATCTCGAGCTCGCGGTGCCCGCCGGCCCCGCGTTCGTCGGGCTCGACCTGCGTGCCCAGGCGGTCGCGCTCGACGCCGGCGGGCTCTTCTTCTCGGACGACGTCGTCCGCCCGGCCCTGCCCTGACCCGCTCACGCGCCCGGCCCTCTGGAAAGGGCAAGGGCGCGTCCCGGAGCTCCCTCGCGGCAGCGCCCGCTCCGCGCCTCGCGCGCGGGCGGGCGCTGCCCTTTCTCCGGAGCGGTCCGCGCGCCTCGCGAAGCGCGCAATTCCTTCGCGGGCTCTTCAGGCCTGCGCGGCGTGCCGCCGATAGCGGCGAGCGTCGGCCCTTCCCCAAGGCCGCCGCAGCCCCATCGCATCTAGAGAGGTCGTCCCCATGGCATCCGGGTACCCGTCCGGCCGTTCCGCGCTCCCGTTCTCGCTCCTCGCCACCGCCCTCGCCACCGTCCTCGTCCCGGCCCTCATCGCGTCGTGCGGCGGCGGAGGGAGCAGCGGCTCGAGCGGCACGACGTTCTCGATCTCGGTCGACGCGGTCGTGCAGGACCTCGCGTTGGACCCCGACGGTCGCGTCACGACCGTCGACTTCTCGTCCGGCCCCGGCGCGCTGTCGCCCGGCAACTTCGTCACCGACGGACCCGCGGTGCCCGTCTCCGTGGTGCTCGCTGCGGGCGTCGCGACCGTGACGTGGGACGACCGCGTCACGCCGACCCACCGCGTGCGCATCGTGGGCAAGCCCGCCGTCGAGAGCACGTTCCAGAGCGTGACGACGAGCGACGCGACCGCCCCGACCTTCGCGATCACGGACGGGACGCAGGTCGCGGGGATCGGCGGAGACACGCTCACGGCCCAGTTCGCGGGCCCGCGGCTCGTCGAGGCGCAGGCCGAGGACCCGGCGAGCTGGGCGCTGCGCGTCGACGGCGTCGAGCTCGATCTCGCGGGTTCGACGTTCGAGCTCGACCCGACGACGCAGGTGCTGACCGTCACGCTCGCGGACGCCGACTTGTTCGCGGCGTTCGAGCTGTCGGCGACGGGCGTCCAGAGCGTGGCCGACACGCCGGTCGACGCGACGTTCGTCGGCGGCGCGGCGACGGGGGACAGCGATGCGCCGTCGGTCGTCAGCGCCGTCCAGGTGCTCGCCGAGGACGAATTCGGCCGCGTCGTCGACTTCACGTTCGACGAGCCGATGAGCCCGGTCTTCGCGACGCAGCTCTCGAACTTCGACGCCGGCTTCCCGACGTTCGCGTCCGCGGTCGAGCAGACCGCCGACGACGTGCTGCGCGTCTGGTTCACCGCTCCCGTCATCGCGGACGTCGACTCGGTGACGCTGGCCGCGGGCCTCGTCGACGCGCACGGGAACGCGATCGACAACGGCGGCGCGACGCTCGTCACGGCCGGCTCGACGGTCGCGAACGGCTTCGACGGGAGCCCGACGCTGCTCACGACCGCGAACTTCGGCGGCGACGTGCTGACCGCGACGTTCGTCCAGGCGTTCGACCCCGCCCACGGCGCCGATCCGCTGCGCTGGATGCTCGACGTCGGGGGGAGCGGGGTCGATCTGTCGCAGCAGACGCTCACGTACGACCTCGCGACGAAGACGCTCGTGATCGAGCTCGTCGACGACTTCGCGAACGGCGCGGCGTTCGACCTCGCCCCGGTCGTCGCCGGCCCGCCGGTCGACGTCGACGGACAGCCGTTCACCGCGACGTTCAGCGGCACGGTCGACGGCGACGTCGGGCTCCCGACGGTCCTCTCCGTGGTCCAGAACCGGACCGCGGACCCGACCGGGGCGTCGATCGACGTGCACTTCTCCGAGGACGTCGACGCCGCCCAGGCGGAGACGGTCGGCAACTACGCCGTGACCGGCCTCGTGGTCCAGGTCGCGACGCGCCTCTCCGCCGGCGAGGTCGTGCGGCTCAACCTCGACGGCCCCGCCCTGCCCGGCGACGTGACGGTCGACGTCCAGAACGTCGTGGACCTCGCGGGGAACGCCATGGACCCGGCCGCCGGCCTGTCGGTCTCCTCGACCGACACGGTGGCGCCGTCGGCGAGCGGCGTCGTCGCGTCCGCGGTCGAGGGCGCCGACAACGACACGATCGTCGCGACGTTCAGCGACGCGATGGTCGTCGCCGAGGTCGAGGACCCGGCGAACTGGACCTTCGAGTCGCCGATCGGCGTCGCGCGCGACACGTCGAGCGCGACGGTGACTTGGGTCGGCGGGACTCGGATCGCGACGCTCGTCTTCGACGGCGGCGGCGTCGACCTGCAGACGCGCGACGACTTCTCGCTCACGTTCACGGGGATGCGCGACCTCGGCGGCAACACCGTCGTCGGGACCGCGATCGCCGGCACGATCGACGCCGAGGAGACGTTCCCCGAGGTCGTGTCCGCGTGGGTCGAGACCGGCGCGCTCAACCACGTGCACGTGCGCTTCAGCGAGCCCTGCCAGCACCTCGACGACGTCTTCGACGCGACGACGAACCCGACCGGGCTGACGGTGTACGAGCTCTACGACGGCTCGGGCCTCTTGAAGGGGGACCTGGCCGCGGTCGCGGTCGACGCGGACGCGATGGGCGTCGAGCTCACGTTCACCGCGGGCGCGGTCGCCGGCGTCGACATGCTCGACGTGCGCGGCGTCGCGGACCTCGCGGGCAACCAGATGTTCCCGGCGTACGGCTTCCCGATCGACGGCGAGGACCCGCTCGAGCCCGGCCTCGACACCGGCATGTCCGCCGCGACGACCGTCAGCGGCGAGCACAACGACGTCGTGACGGTGCTCTTCGACCGCCCCGTCTCGCCGTGGCTCGCGACCGACCCGTCGGTCTACACGCTCGAGCAGGGCGGCGTGCCGATCGCCATCGCGAGCGCCGGCTACTCGTTCGACGGCGACCGCGAGGTGACGATCCGCCTCGACGCGTCGGGCGCGCAGCCGCTGACGAACGGCCTCTCGTACGACCTGTTCGTCGACGGGCTGCTGTCGGCGCAGGGCGTGGCGATGTCGGGGGCGAGCACCGATGCCGCGGTCGCGGCGGGCGACGCGACGGCACCCGACCTGCCGCTCTCGCGCTGCCGCCTCGACGCGCAGGACCCCGCGAGCTCGATCCTGATCGAGATGAGCGAGGCGATCGCCCCGCTCGACTTCGTCGACCCGTCGAACTACGCGATCCTCGGCGTCAACCCCGACACGGTCGAGCGCCTCGGCTTCCGCACCGCGCGCGCGACCTGGAACGGCGGCGTGAACGTCAGCGACGTCGTCGACGTGACGCTCGAGGACCTGGCCGGCAACGCGTCGGGGCTCGTCAGCCGCGCCGCGCAGGCGGCCGAGACGAGCGGACCGGTCGTGCTGTCGGTCCTGGGCGTCGCGACGCCCGGCATCGGCGGCGACCTCGTCGTCGTGACGTTCGACCACCCGGTCGACCCGAGCTCCGGGACGCTGCTCGAGAACTACGTCGTGTCGCAGGGCGGCGTCGCGCTCGACATCTCCGGCGCGTCGGTCCGCTTCGACAGCGGCCCCGCGACGGTGACGCTCGGCCTCGCGCCCGGCGTCGAGCTGGACGCCAGCCTCGGCATCCACGTCTTCGTCGACGGCGTGCAGAGCCACGCGGGCCTCACGATCGACCCGCCGGCGAGCGTCAACGGCAGCGTCACGGGCGACATGACGGCGCCTGGCCTCGTCGCCGGGCTCGTCGACCTGCGCACCGACGCGGCCGGCACGACGGTCGACCTGCGCTTCGACGAGCACGTCGACCCGACGGCGGTCGGCGATCCGCTCTCCTGGGACGTCGACGGCGGGCTCCTCGTGACGAGCGCGACGCTGATCCACGCCGACGTCGTGCGCGTCGTCCTGTCCGGCCCGCTCGGACCGGGAGACGAGATCCGCGTGACCGGCGCGACCGACCTCGCCGGCAACGCGGCGGGCCAGATCGGCTTCACTCCGCTTCCTTGAGGGCCGCGCGGCTCCGACGGTCCAGCCCCCCCGAGACGTTGCGCGCGGGTCCCGCATCGGCCAGCCCGGCCGGGGACCCGCGCGCTCGCTTTTCGCGACGCGCGCCGAACTCGCTACAGGTCCCCGAAGGGGCGAACCGATACGGGCTGCTGGAGCCCCCGTTCCCCGGGGGCGTGTGCGGCAACCGGTCGCCACCCAGACCGCGTTCGAGAGCAATACACGTGTCCGTCAACGAGTTCA
Source organism: uncultured Planctomycetaceae bacterium (assembly GCA_964528575.1). Classification (GTDB taxonomy): domain Bacteria; phylum Planctomycetota; class UBA1135; order UBA1135; genus CAZGTQ01. The sequence continues at coordinate 36,334 of CAZGTQ010000017.1, forward strand.
CCGAAGTCCCCCGCGGGGGCATCCGCAGCGGAGGGTTGGTTTGAAGCTGGTCCGCAAGCTGCTGTCCAGGAGTCGGCTGAGCAAGCTCCGCGGCGAGCTCGCGTCGAACCCGACGCCGATGAACTACGCCACGCTGGCGCACGAGCACGCGGTCCATGGCGAGGTCCGCGAGGCGCTGCGCGTCTGTGAGGAGGGGCTCGCGCTCTTCCGCGGTAGCACGGAGCTCGCGCGGCTCGCGGAGCGGATCCGGCACCGTTGCCGCGAAGGGCGCATGCGCGAGCTCAAGCTCATCCTGCGCGACGGCGCGCGGCCGGCGGTGTGGAAAGAGATGTGCACGATGCTCATCGAGGCGGGCCAGGTCGGCCGGGCCGAGGAGTACTGTCTCGACTGGATCGAATCGCAGAGCGACGGAGACGGCGAGGGCTACCTGATGCTCGCGCGCGTGCGCACCGAGCGCTTCTACGGGATGCGCAACCGCGAGGAGGGCTTGGCCGCCTTCGACGCGCTCGACGACGCCGCCGAACGCATGCCGCGCGACTCGCGGCCGTGGCAGATGCGGCTGACGCTCGCGATGCGCGTCGGCGCCTGGGCCGAGGCGCGGCGCTCGGCCAAGCGTCTGCTCGACCTCGACCCGGGCGACCCCGCGCTCGAGGCGCGCTACCGCACGCTGGAGGCCCGCGCGGCGTCGTCGCCGACGGTCGACCAGGCGCTGCACCAGGTCGAGCTCAGCGGCGTCCTCGTCGACGAGGACCAGGGCGAACGGCCGCACGCGGAGGTGCGCGACGTGCGCCCGCTGCTCAAGTCGCTCGCGAAGAGCCGTGGCGTGCGCGCCGCGGTGTACCAGCGCGGCGGGACCGCGCTCGTGCAAGGACCGCGCGGCGCGACGGCGGAGCGCGCGGCGCGCGCGGTGCGCTCGATCGTGATGAGCGGACGCGGGACGGCGCGCCGCCTGGGGCTCGGTCAGATCTCGTCCGTGCTCCTCGAGAACGAGCTCGGGCACACGCTCACCGTCGCCGCGGGCGAGATGGACGCGGGCGCGATCTGGTGCGCCGGCCATCCGACCGAGGAGCAGGAACAGGCGCTCCTGGACCTCGCCGGCTTCGAGGCCTCTGTCACGGAGGAACCCAATTGATCGACGCGATTCAACCGCTCGCCGACCTGCCCGGCGTGACGGTCGCGGCGCTCGTGTCGGACGACGGCGTTCCCGTCGCGATGCCCGGGCGCTCCCTGCGCGAGGGCAGTGATCCGAACGGCCCGTGCTCCGATCGCGACGCGCTGGCGGCGCTGTCGGCCGGCTGGATGGACGAGCTCACGCGCGCGGTCGGCGGCCTCTCGTGGGACGCGCCGCGACGCGTGGTGATGCGGGCGGCGCGCGGCACGCTCCTGATGCTGCGCACCACGCGCACGGTCCTCGTCGTCGTCCTCGAAGGCGGCCTCGGACCGGAGCAATTCTGGCTGCCGATGGAGGGCGCCGTCGCGCGCATCCAGCGCAAGCTGCGCGCGATCTCGCGCGGTCCCGACGACGGGTACGAGGACCCTCCGGCTCCCTTGCCGGGGGTGGGGAAACAGCAGGGGGCCCCCGCGGTGGCGGACGGCTCGAACCGCAACAAGAAAGCCGCCGGGTAGTCAGCCGGAGAGCCAGATGGTCCAGATCAACTTCGCTCAGAAACAGGTCAACGCCAAGATCGTCTACTACGGACCCGGCATGTCCGGCAAGACGACGAACTTGGAGGTGGTCCACCAGCGCGCCCCGCAGAACAACCGTGGGGAGCTGACGAGCATCAGCACCGACGGCGACCGCACGCTGTTCTTCGACTACATGCCGCTCGACCTCGGCACGGTCGCGGGCATGCGCACGTGCTTCCAGCTGTACACGGTCCCCGGCCAGGTCTACTACAACTCGACGCGCAAGCTCGTGCTGCAGGGCGTCGACGGCGTGATCTTCATCGCCGACTCGTCCGCCGGGATGCTCGAGCAGAACCTCGAGTCGCTGCAGAACCTCGAGGAGAACCTGAACGAGTACGGCAAGTCGCTGGAGACGTTCCCCTACGTCATCCAGTTCAACAAGCGCGACCTGCCGGACGCGCTGTCGATCGAAGAGCTCAACGCGAAGCTCAACAAGCACAACGTGCCGTACTTCGAGGGGGTCGCGAACAGCGGCCAGGGCGTCTTCCCGACGCTGAAGTGCCTCGCGGCGATGGTGCTGCAGAACATCATGTCGGACAGCAACGAGGGCGCCGTCGCCGCGGCACCGCGCACGGAGGCCTCCGCGGCGGCGAGCGAGTCCCGCTCCCGCCGCGCGCCCACCGCGCCGCGCCAGAAGAGCGCTCCGGCGATGCAGGCGGCGGCTGCGCCCGCCGCGAGCCGCGGCGCGGGCATCGAGGCTGCGCCGCCTCCGCCGCCGTCGCGCG
>CAZGTQ010000018.1:0-3132 GCA_964528575.1 uncultured Planctomycetaceae bacterium
GAGGCCTGGCTCGCCGAGGTCGCGCCCGCGCTCGCGCCGCTGCTCGACGATCCCGACGCGGACGTGCGCGCGTCCGCGGCCTGGTCGCTGTCGTGGATCGGCACGCGCGACCCGCGCGTCGGCGCGGCGCTCGCTCCGTACATCGAACATCCGCCGGCTCGCAGGTCGGTGGCCGAGACGATCGTCGCGTCGGGCGCGCCGGACGAGCGGGCGCGCGGCGTGCTGCGCTCGATGCGCGCCTGGGACGCGTTCGGCCGCCTCGGCGACGACGAGTCGATCGCGACGCTGCTCGACGCGATCCAGGACGCGGAGCACATGCTGGACACCGAGCCCGGCCGCGTGCTCGTCTCGATCGACCCGCCGCCGCGCGCCGCGCTCGCGCCGCTCGCGGAGCGGTTCCGCGCCGGCGAGCTCGCGCTCGGCGGCTGGCTCGTGCTCCACGGCGCCGCCGCGCTGCCCGAGCTCGAGCGCGCGCTCGCCACGGACGAGCGCGACGTGCGCGGCGTCGCGATCTTCGCGCTCGCGCATCTCGGCGCCGCCTCAGCGCCGGCGCTCGACGCGCTCGAGCGCATCGCGGCCGGCGACGACGCCATGCTCGCGAGGTTCGCGCGCGAGAGCGCGCAGGAGATCCGCCGCGCCGTGGAGGACGAGCGATGACAAGTGCCCTTCTCGGCGTGGCGGCGTTCGTCGTGCTCGCGAGCGCATCGAGCCCGTGCGGGACGGCGCAGGCTCCGGCTGACGACGTCGCCGAGCTCGTCGAGCAGCTCGAGAGCGCTCGCGCCTTCGGTCGACGCGAGGCGGCCGAAGGGCTCGGCGCGTTCGGGGAGCAGGCGCGCCCCGCGGTGGAGCCGCTCGTCCGGCGGCTCGAGGAGGAGCCCCTGTGGAGCGTGCGGCGCGCGATCGTCGGAGCGCTCGGAGCGATCGGAGACCGGCGCGGCGTCGACGCGCTCGTCGACCGGCTCGAGGTCGAGCGATCCACTGGCGTGCGCGAGGAGATCGCGGCAGCGCTCGCGCTGCTCGGCGGCGCGCAGGCCGAGCGCGCGCTCTTCGAGCTGCTCGCCGACCCGGACGACGACGTCGTTGACGCCGCGCTCGCGGCGCTCGAGCGCGCGGGAGCCGAGACGCTCGTCGCGACGCTCTTCGAGATGCTGTCGCACGACGACGCGGACGTGCGCGCGACCGCGGCACGCGCGCTCACCGACCGCGCGGCGGCCGAGGTCGTCGACGTGCTCCTGCCGTTGCTCGCGGACGCACACCCGGCGGTGCGCGCCAGCGCGGCGGAAGCGCTCGCCGGCCGCGAGCCGGACGCGCAGCGCATCGTGCGGGCGCTCGTGCCGTTGCTCGCCGATCCGGCGGCGAGCACGCGCGGCGGCGCGGCACGGTCGCTCGTGAGCTTCGGCGGCGCGGCGGTCGCCCCGCTCGCGGCGGCGGCGCGCGAGCCGGAGGTGTGCGGTGCGGCGCTCGCCACGCTGCTCTTGATCGGTGGGCCGGCCGAGGAGGCGCTGCGCGCGGCGCTGGACGATCCGGCGCTCGAGCCGGAGCTCGTCGAGCTGCTCCTGCGGCCCGATTCCTGGCCCGCGCAGTACGGCGCGCCGTTTCTTGCCATGCCGGCGACGCGGGCCGCGCTCCTGCTCGAATCGGTGCGCGCTTCGGCCGAGCGACGTATGCGCGTGCTGCGGGCCCTGCGTGAGGAGGCGGAGCAGGTGTGGTGGCCAGCGCCGATCATGGACCGAGCGGCCGCGTGGCGGACGGTCGCCGAACCGGTGGACGAGAGCGGGCTCGACCCGGGGCTGCGCGCGGCGCTGCGTCTCGCCCTGCGCGCGCGCTGGATCCGTGAGCGGAGCTCGATCGACGAGCTCGTCCAGCCGCGATACGCCCGCGCGTGGCACGAGCCGGCGGCGAGCGATGCGGAGTTGCTCGTGCTCTTCGACGATCCCGACCCGAGCGTGCGCGAGACCGCGGCGTGGGCGAGCGCGTTGGACCTTCAGATGGAGGACGCGGAGCTCCAGCGGCTCGCTCTCGCGCTCGACGATCCCGACGCGTCGGTGCGCGCGGCGGCGGTGTGGGCGCTCGGCGTGCAGGCGGTCGAGCTGCGCGAGGGCGATTGGGTACCGAGCTGGATCGCCGGCGCGGAGGCTCCGCGGTCGGCGCGGAACGTGATCGGGATCGGCGGGGGCTCCGGCGGCAAGCTCGGCCTCGGCGAGCTGAGCGAGCAGGAGCGCGAGGAGGTTCGGCGCCGGACGAGACTCTCCGGCTGGAAGGGTGCCGCGCGGGCCGGGCCGGTCCGGACGCGGGACCGCGCGCCCGAGCCGGCGCCGTGGTTCGTGCACGTCGAGGAGCGTCTTCGGGCGCTCACGGCCGACGCCGACGCGGACGTGCGCGCGACGGCTGCCTGGGCGCTCTCGCGCGCAAGGCTCGTCGACGCGCGAATCGCGCCCGCGCTCGCCCCGCGCTTCGGCACGGCCGAGGACGACGAGCGCGTGCACGTCGCGGAAGCGATCGTGCGCAGCGGAGTAGCGGCCGAGAGCGAGCGGACGTTCCTCGACGAGCGCGCGCTCGAGGGCGATCCGCGAGCGTCGCGCGCGCTCGCGCGCATCGGCGACCAGCGCGCCGTCCGCGCGCTCCTCGCCGCGCTCGCCGCGCTCGCCGCGGCGGACGACACCGACGCGCTCTGGCTCGGCGAGCTGATCGCGGGCATCCGCCCGATCCCGCGCACCGCGATCGAGCCGCTCGGCGCCGTGCTCTTCGCCGGCCACGAGGAGCTCGCCGCGTGGTTCGTGCTGCTGGGCGCCGACGGCGTGCCCGAGCTCGTGCGCGCGCTCGACGCTCCGTCCCGCGACGTGCGTGGCGTCGCGATCTTCGCGCTCGCGCGGCTGGGCGCCGACGCGGCGCCCGCGCTCGACGCGCTCGAGCGCATCGCGGCGGGGGACGACGCGACGCTCGCGCAGGCGGCGCGCGAGAGTCTGGCGACGATCCGCGCGAGGCTGGAGGAGAGGTGACGCCGGCCCGCACTGAGCTCGAGACGGCCGCTGCGCACTGGGATCGTGCGTTCGGCGCGTGGGCGAGCGCCCTGGAGCGCGAGGCGTCGTACGCGCTCGCGTCGCGGCTCTACCAGCGTCTCGCGCTGGCGCC
>CAZGTQ010000019.1:0-20855 GCA_964528575.1 uncultured Planctomycetaceae bacterium
GCGACGGCGAGCGCCGCGCGCGCGAGCCGGCGCAGTCTCTTCAGCCGCGCGGCGCCGGTTGCGGGCTCGCCGCGCGGTCGGCCTCGATCGCGCGCGCGAGGTCGTCGAGGTCGTGGGCGAAGAGCTTCGCGCAGCTCTTCAGCATCGGCTTCATCAAGAAGCCCATGATCTTCGCGCCGACGGTGATCGGCTCGGCGTCGAACGTGACGTCGACGTCGGTCCCGGCGTCGGCGGCGGCGCGGAACGCGAAGTCGGTGCGGTAGCGCGTGCCGTGGCTCTCGGCGCGCACGGTGTAGCCGCTCGGGCGCTCGAAGCGAGTGATCTCCATCTCCTCGGTCGCCTCGCGCTTGAAGATGACGCGCGTCTCGCGAAAGCGCGTGCCCGCGGCGACGGGCCCGTCGGTGAGGACCTCGAGCTTGCGGATCGCGGAGACGCGCTCCGGCGCGCGGTGCAGGTCGGTCGCGTACTCGAAGACCGTCTCGAGCGGTGCGGCGATGTGCTTTTGGACCGTGATGCTGGCCATGGCCCGATCCTAGTTCCCGCCCCGCGCTCGCGCTACGAAGCTTGCTACGCTGCTCGCCCGACTTCACCAGGAGCCCCCGCATGCGCCCGCACCTCGTTTCGGTTGCGTTCTCGCTCGTCCTCGCCGCGTCGCCCGCTCTCGCGCAGGACTGGCCGTGCTGGCGCGGGCCGTCGTACGACGGCTCGTCGCCCGCGACGGGGCTCGTGCGGACGTTCGACGCCGACACCGGCGTGCGCTGGGAGGCGGCGCTGCCCGGCCCGGGCGCGTCGACGCCGATCGTGGTCGGCGAGCGCGTGTTCCTGACCTCGCTCGAGGGCGAGACGCTCGTCGCGCTGTGCTTCGACCGCCGCACCGGCGCGCTCGCGTGGAAGCGCGCGCTCGGCAGCGGCTACCGGGCGGGGGAGCAGGGCTCGACGACCGTGCTGCACGACCGCAGCAACTACGCGTCGCCGTCGCCGGTGGCGGACGCCGAGCGGGTCGTGTTCTTCTTCGGCAACGGCGACCTGGTCGCGACCGACCACGCGGGCGAGGAGCTGTGGCGTCGCAACCTCCAGAAGGACCACGGCGACTTCGCGTTCCAGTGGACGTTCTCGGCGAGCCCGACGCTCGAGGGCGGCCGGCTCTACCTACAGGTGCTCCAGCGCGACGAGTCGGTGAACGGCGTCGGCGGCGACGCGCCGTCGTTCCTGCTCGCGCTCGATCCGAAGTCGGGCGAGCAGCTCTTCCGGCACGTACGGCCGGCGCAGGCGCGCAAGGAGTCGCTCGAGTCGTACGCGACGCCGATCCCGTACGTCGCGCCGTCGGGCGAGCGCTCGCTGCTCGTCGTCGGCGGCGACGTGCTGACGGCGCACGACATGCAGACCGGCGCCGAGCGGTGGCGCTGGGGCACGTGGAACGAGGGCCACCGCGAGGAGTGGTGGCGCATCGTGCCCTCGCCGGTGGTCGGCGCGGGCCACGTGCTCGTCTGCGCGCCCAAGCGCGCGCCGGTGTACGCGATCCGGCTCGCGGCGGCGGGCGTCGAGGGCGCCGAGCCGCTCGCGTGGAAGAGCGAGGGGCGCGCGAACCCGGTGTCGAGCGACGTGCCGACGCCGCTCTTCTACCAGGGCCGCTTCTACGTGCTGAGCGACGTGCGCGAGGCGCTCTCGTGCGTCGCGCCGGACACGGGCGAGGTCGCGTGGACCATCGCGCTGCCTCGCGAGCACCTCTGGCGCGCCTCGCCGACGGGCGCGGACGGGCGCGTCTGGCTCGTCGACCACGGCGGCCGGGTGCTCGTCGTCGACGCGAAGGACGGGAAGACGCTGCACAGCGCCGCGCTCGGCGACGAGGACGAGGACCGCGTCCGTTCGAGCATCGCGATCGCGCACGGCGACGTGTACGTGCGCACGAGCAAGAAGCTCTTCTGCTTCGGCGCCGAGCCCGAGCCGGAGAGCGCGCCGGCCGGCGGCCGCTGAACGCAGCACCGCACCCGCGCGTTCAGAACGACGAGTCGAGCACGACGAGCTGCGCGGGCGCGGTCAGGACGAGCGCGCCGGTGCCGGGCTCGAAGACGATCGCTTGCAGATCGACGAGACGCACGTCGACGCCGGGCGGCATCTGCGGCATCTGGAACGGCACCTGGCTCTGCGGCGACGTGATCGTCGCGAGCGGGAGCGGGGCGGTCAGGAACGCCGGGTGCAGGTAGAGGACGCCGTTGAGCGGAGCGGCGTGGATGAACGTCGGCGCGGTGCTCAGCGCGATCCACGCGAGATCGCCCGTCTGGCCGCTGATCGACACGACGAGCGTGCCTCCCTCGCGCGTCGGGCTCGACGTCAGCAGGCGGTGGTGGCTGCCCGCGTAATCGATCAGGTTCCCGGTCACGACCATGGGCTGGCCGGGGAAGTCGGTCCAACAACAGGCGCCGCCCGGTGCACCTCCGGCGTAGGAGCCGCCGAGCACGCGCAGCGTCGCGGGTGCCTCGACGTTCGCGCCGTGGCCGCCGTTGCCGCCGAAGCCGGTGCTCCCGATGAAGTCGGCGCTGTAGCCGCCGTCGCCGCCCTCGGCGAAGACCCCGGAGGCGAGCACGTCGGAGGCTCCGCTCACGTCGAGCGCGTTGCCGCCGACACCTCCGTATCCGTCGATCATGCCGATCGCGCCGCGAGCGACGACGTCGTGCAGGCCGACGAGCGAATCCACGACGGCGAGGGCACGGCCGCCGTAGCTCCCGCTGTCGAGGCAGAGCGGGTTGGTGCTCCCGATGCCGGCGCCGCCGGTGAGCGTCGCGGTCGAGATCGCGACGTCGGCGCAGTTGCTGACCGAGACCGCGTCGGGACCCTTCGGCCAGGCGGCGAACCCTTCGCACAAGTCGTTCGCGATCGCCGATGGGGCGAGGACGTTGCAGCGCTCGACGTGCACGCTGCCGGCGCAGCCGGCGATCGTGAGCGCGGGAGGCTGCGAGAAGATGTCGATCCACGCCGGCTGCACGTCGATCTCGTCGAGCACGACGCGCTGGCCGGCGCCGAGGTTGCGGATCGCGACCGAGCTCGTGACCGTGACGACGCCGCCGTCGGCGACGACGCGCAGCGAGAGCCCGTCGATCGTGAAGCCCGAGTACGACCCCGGCTTCACGAGGAGCACGTCGCCCTCGATCGCGAGAGCGACGGCCTGCGGCAGATCGGTCGCGTCGCCGCCGCCGGCCGCGTCGACGACGATCACGCCCGCGTGAGCGGGCACGAGCACGCCGGCGAGCGCGACGAGCGCGGGCGCGAGCGAAGGAGCGAGCCGGGGAGCGAGCCGGAGCATGGGAGCCTTCCACGAAGGACGAGCCGACACAGGAGCATCGATCACCGTAGCCCGGACTCCGGAGGGCGACAAGGCGCGCGCGCCGCAGCAGCCGTTACGTGAGGAGCTTGGGCGTGACGAGCCAGCGCAGGACGCCGCGGCCCGCCGCGATCTCCTCCCAGAGCCCGCTCGCGAAGTCGATCCGCGCCAGCCCGGCGGTCGGCACCCGGACCGCTGCGCCGCCGACGAGAGCGCCGAGCAGCGCGGACGTCGTCGGCTCGTGCCCGACGACGCACAGGCGCCGCGCAACGCCGCCCTGCGAGCGGATCGTCGCGACCACCGACTCGGGCGTCGCCTCGTAGAGCTCCGGCAGGACCCGCACCGCGCCGTCCCAGCCGCCGGCCTCGGCGGCGATCTGCGCGGTCGTGAGCGCGCGCACCGCGCTCGACGCCAGCACGAGGTCCGGCTGCTCGCCGGCGCTCGCGAGCAGCTCGCCGACACGACGCGCCGCCGCGACGCCGCGCTCGGCGAGCGGCCGGTCGTGGTCGCGCTCGAACGCCGCGTCCTGGTCGGACTTCGCGTGGCGCAGCAGGTACAGCGAGAGTGTCATCGCCGGCGCACGCTCTCGAGCGCTTGGAAGAAGCGCTGCGCCTTGCTCGGCGCCGTGCGCCACTCGAGCTCGAGCTCGCGCCACAGCTCGCCGACCGCAGCGCGCGCCGCCTCGGCCTCGTCCGCGGCGATCTCGAGCTCGACCTCGTGCTCGACGGCGCCGCCGGGGAACGTGGTCCGGTCGAGCTCGAGCGTGACGTCGCGCAGCGGGCCGAGCGCGACCGGTCCGAGCCGCCGCCGCTCGTTCTCGAACGCGCCGACCCGCAGCAGCGCGCGGCCCTCGAGCGCGCCGCGCAGCGCGTCGACGAGCGGCGCCGGAGGGTCGAGCGCGCGCGCGAGCAGATCGAGCGGAGACTCTTCGCCCATCAGGACGCCGGCCGCCGCGGCGGAGTCGATCTCGACCTCCTCCTCCGCGCGGTCGCTCAGCGCGTCGTCGGCGCCGCGCGCCGCGCCCTTCGCCGTCACGACGAAGCGGCCTTCCTCCTCGCGCAGGCGCAGCGCGAGCTTCGCCCCGCGCAGCGCCGCGTCGCGCGTGTCGAAGAAGTGGTTCACCTGGAGCGCCGCGCGCGGCAGCTCGGTGCCGGGCGCGAGCCGCTCGGCGAGACGCCGGAAGGCGTCCTCGCCCGGCACGGCGAGCTTGAGCTCGATCTCGCGTCCGCCCGTCACCGCGGCTCCTCGGGCACGCGCCCCGTGCGCATCGCCTCGAGCAGGTCGCGCAGCCCGCTGCGCCGCGGGCTGGCCGCCGCGCCCGGCGCGCCCGCGATCGGCACGCCCGCGCTGCGGGCCTCGACCTCGTCCCACAGCAGCCGGTAGCTGCGCGCCGCAGCGCTCGAAGGCGCGCTCGCGCCGACCGGGTCCCGCCGGATGCCCATCCGCTCGACGGTACTGGAGTACGGGATCTCCGCGTCGAGGAAACCGAGCGAATGGGCGCGTGCGTAGCTGCACACGTCGCGGTGCAGCGCTTTGCGGCGGTCGACCATGCAGAAGAACGGCAGCACGAGCGGCGCTCCCGGCCGCCCGCGCAGGAGCTTCAAGAGTTGGGCCAGCGTGCGCAGCGACAGCGGCGTGGGGACGGTGGGGACGAGCAGCGCGTCGGCGGCGCGGAAGACGTTCTCCCCGACGAGGTTGATGCCGGGCGCGCAGTCGAAGATCAGCCGGTCGTAGCCCGGCGCGAGGCGGCGCGCGATGCGCGCGAGGCGCTCGGTCGGTCGGCTGCGAGCGCCGAGCCTTTGCTCGAGCTCGCGCTGCGAGAAGTCGGCGGGCAGCACGTCGAGACCCTCGTGGTCGCTGCCGCGCACGTTCGACGCGAGGTGCGCGTCGTCGTCGAGCAGCACGCGCACGCCGCCGACGAGCTCGGGGCGCACGCGGCACGTGAACGTCGCCGCGCCCTGCGGGTCGAGGTCCCACAGGAGCGTGCGGTGGCCGAGGCTGGCCGACACGTACGCCAGGTTCACCGCCGACGACGTCTTCCCGACGCCGCCCTTGATGTTGTAGAGCGCGTACGCCTTCACGCGTCGTCCCTACGACGGCCGCCGTTCGCGGTAGCCGCCCGGCAGCAGCCGATCGAGCCGGTTGCGCGTCTTCTTCGTGTCGAAGCGCGCGAAGCGCTCGGCGAACGACTCGCGCTCGGCGCGGCGGCGCTGCTCGACGTGCGCGGCGACGCGGCCGATCGCGAGCAGCGTCGCGGGAGGCGCCTCGCCCGCGGCCGCGAGACGCTCGGCCGCCTCGCGCAGCGTGTCCTGCTGCACCGCGGCGTCGTTCAGCGCGCCGAGACAGTCCTGCAGCCGCTTGAGCGCCTTCACGAGCGCCGCGAGATCCTCCTCGTCGTACAGGCTGCTGAACAGATCGAGCAGGTAGCGCAGCTTCTTGCACTGGATGCGCAGGTCGTGCAGCGGCTCGGCCGGCGTGCGCTCGTCGATGCGCCGGCCGCGCTTGAGCACCTTGCGCGCGGCGCTGGCGATGCGCTCGCTCGCGACCGCTCGGATCGGTCGCAGACCGTTCGGCGCGCTCGCGTTCGCGCCGACCGGTGCGGGGCTGCCGAGGAACGTGCGCCACGCGTCGTAGAGGTCGCGGTAGCGCTGCGAGTCCATCGCGGCGACGAGCTCCGCGTACGCGCGGCGCCGGTCGCTCTCGACGAGCGCTTCGAGCGGCGCGAGGTCGCGGCGCGCCTCGTCGGGCAGGAGCTGCGCGTAGCGCGGCAGCTCGAGCTGGAGAACGTCGGCGTCGCGCGCGGGTCCGGTCACGCTCCCGAGCCACTTGAACTCGGCGCGGAAGCGCTCGACCGCGGCGGGCGGGAACACGCCAGGGAGCTGCGCGAGCAACGAGCGCACGCGGCGCAGGGCGACGCGGTAGTCGTGCAGGAACTCGGTGTCGAGCGCGTCGCGCGTGCCCGCCTCGTTGAGCGCGAGCACGCCCAGGAGCGCGCGGTGCAGGCTGCGCGCCGCGTCGTGCGCCGGCTGCAGCGGGTGCAGATGGACCGACGCTTTCGGCGCCGCCTCGCGCAGCTCTTCGCCCAGCGCGGCGCACACGTGGTGGAGCTCGTCGGTCTCGAGCGGACGCAGCCGCCGCTCGTCCGCGAGCACGCGCAGCACGTCGTCGAGCGCGTCGTCGTAGCCGCGCACGCCGCGCACGCGCACGAGCGGGGGGAGCGTGCCGTTCGCGCTCGCGCCTGCGCCGGCGCCTTGCCGCGCGGCGGATTCCAGCGTCACGCGCACGACCGTCTTGTCGCGCTCGTCGAGCACGCGCAGCTCGCGGCTCCTGACGTCCAGCGCGACCTGCGGGAGCAGGCGCCGGACGTCGACCACCGGCTCGAGCGTCTCGCGCAGCGGCCCCGCCGGCAGGTCGGTCGCGAACGCGGGCGCCCGCGAGCAGGGCGCGCGGCCGAGCAGCTCGCCCTCGCTCGTCGTCAGCCGCAGCTCGCCGCCGCGCCAGACGAGGACGAGCCCACGCTCGCGCAGGCGGACGTCGAACGTGTCGAGGAAGCAGGAGCCGAGCTCGCGCTCTTCGGCGGACTCGACGCGGAAGCGGCCCTCCAAGCCGGCGACGACCCCCTCGAGCGTGGCGCCGTGCGGCAGCGTGAGCAGGTGTTCCCGGTCGGTCATGAGGAGGAGCGCGCGCGGGGCGTCGGATGCGCCATCGTAGCGAGGCGGCGTCGGGCGACCGCGCGCCCATGCATCAATCGTCTGCTGGGGCGCCGTACCGAAGCTCGATCGCGCGCGGCGCGGCTCCGGGGACCCCGGGAAGCGTCACTGCGAACAGCCGATCGTGCTCGTCGTGGCCGAGCAGGGCGCCGTGCGTCGGGTGCGTCTCGAGTCCCTCGATCCGGCCGCCGAGCGCCTCGACGAGCGCGGGGACGGTGTTCGAATGCCCCGCGACGACGGCGATCGAGCCGGGCGGCAGCGCGCGCAGCTCGGCGGCGATGCCCGCGTGGTCGCGCGCGGGGCGTGGGGCGACCGCGAGGCCGGTCCGCGCCGCGAGCGGGGCGAGCGTGTCGCGCGTGCGGCGGTACTCGCTCGCGAACAGGTGCGTCACGTCCGCGGCGGCGAGCAGGCGGGCGAGCGCGTCGGCGCGCTCGGCGCCGGGCTCGGTCAGGGCGGGGTCGCGCTCGTCCGCCGTCGACGGCTCGGCCTCGGCGTGGCGCACGACGAGCACGGTGACGGGCAGGCGCGGCTCGCTCTCGGCGCCGGGGCTCTGGAGCGCGCTCGGGAGCGTGACCGCGGCCGCCAGCGCGAGCGCGGCGAGCGTGGGAAGGAGCTTGGTCATGGCTTGCGGACGGCCGGGGCCGGCGGTACGGGAGTGCCCACGTGGGCGAGCACGACGGTCTCTTGCGGACGGACGGCGAACAAGCGCGGTGCGCGTGGTGCGGGACCGACCCGCTCTACGTGCGCTACCACGACGAGGAATGGGGCCTGCCGGTCGCGGACGACGCGCGGCTGTTCGAGAAGATCTGTCTCGAGGGTTTCCAGGCGGGCCTCTCGTGGCTGACGATCCTGCGCAAGCGCGAGGCGTTCCGGCGCGCGTTCCGCGGATTCGAGCCGGCGGTGGTGGCGCGCTTCACGTCGCGCAGCGTCGAGCGGCTGCTCGGCGACGCGGGCATCGTGCGCCACCGCGGGAAGATCGAGTCGACGGTGAACAACGCGCGTCGCGCGCTCGAGCTGATCGAGCAGTGCGGCAGCCTCGCGCGCTATTTCTGGACGTTCGAGGACCGCCGGCCGTTCGCCGGCGTCGTTGCGACGACGGCGCGGTCGAAGGAGCTCAGCGCCGACCTGCGCCGGCGCGGCTGGACGTTCGTCGGTCCGACGACCGCGTACGCGTTCATGCAGGCGACAGGGCTGGTCGACGACCACGTGCCGGGCTGCGCGGCGCGCGAGCGCGTCGAGCGCGCCCGGCGGCGGTTCCGCGTGCCGCGCTGAGCTCACCCGCTACTCGCGAGCAGCTCGCGCAGCTTCGCCGCCAGCTCCTCGCCCTCGCCCTGCGCGAGCGATCCGGGCTTCCAGCCGATTTCCAGGCCCGCGTCGCCCAGGCGCGGGATCACGTGGAAGTGGACGTGGAAGACCGCCTGGTGCGCCGCGCTGCCGTTGTTCTGCAGGACGTTGTAGTCGCTCGCGCCGGTCGCGCCCATCACGGCGCGGGCGATGCGCGGCAGCGCGCGGCCGATCGCCGCGGCGGAGTCGTCGGAGAGCTCGTGCAGGTACGGCTTGCGCTCCTTGGGGATGACGAGCGTGTGTCCGCGCGCCAGCGGGTTCACGTCGAGGAAGGCGAGCACGTGCGCGTTCTCGTAGATGCGCTGGCACGGGATCTCGCCGTCGAGGATCTTGTCGAACACCGTCGGCTGGAAGGTCATGGTCGCCGCGATCATAGCGGCCCGTCGAGCTCGCGCGCGAGCGCGGGGAACACGCGCGCGACCTTGCGCACGAGGTACTCGCCGTAGGTGCCCTCGAACGCGTGGACGTCCTCGCCGTCCCAGCGCGGCACGCTCGCCCGCGCGGGCGCGCCCGGCAAGGGCCGCACCGGCGCATCGAACGAGGGGTCGAAGAAGAAGGCGATCGCGACGCGGCCGGCGTCGCGCGGGCTGCGAACGCGGTGCGCGGTCGAGCGCCAGCGGCCGCCGGTCAGCCGCTCGAGCATGTCGCCGACGTTGCAGACGAACGCGTCCTCGATCGGCGGTGCCTCGCGCCAGCGCCCCTCGGCGCGCACCTCGAGCCCCCCGACCGCGTCCTGGTGCAGGATCGTCAGCAGCCCGTAGTCGGTGTGCTCGGCGACGCCCCAGCCGCGCTCGCTCTCGCCTGCCGGCGGATAGTGGAAGAGGCGCAGGAGCACGAGCGGGTCGCGCGTGAGCCGCTCGTCGAACGCCGACGGGTCGAGCCCGAGGCCCGCGCCGAGCCCGCGCGCGAGCGCGTGCCCCAGCTCGGTGAGCGCGTCGAGGTACGCGAGCGTCGTCTCGCGGAAGCCGGGTAGATCGGGAAAGAGGTTGCGCCCGAAGAGCGGCGTGCGCGCGGCGACGCGCGGGTCGTCGGGACCGAGCTCGGCGCCCAGGTAGAGCCCTTCCTTGCGGTCGGGCACGCCGGACGTGAGCTCGTCGCCGACGCCGAAGTACCCGCGCCACGCGCGCCCGGCGAGCTCCATGCGGAGCGCGCGCTTCTCGCTCTGGGGCCGCGCGAAGAACGCGCGCCCGAGCCGCTCGAGCGCCCGCGGCAGCTCGGGATCGACGCCGTGCCCGGTCGCGTAGAAGAAGCCCGGCCCGCTGCACGCGGCGTCGAGCTCGGCCGCCACGCGCGCGCGCTCGGGCGCAGTGCTCGACGCCCGCACGAGCGGCGCGACGTCGACGATCGGCAGGGCGAGGCTCACGGCGAGCGAGCATAGGCCGCGGTCGGCGCCGCGCCGCGGCCGCGCTCACCGTTTCCGCAAGGGACCGTTTCCAGAGGGACCGCCCGGAAGGGCGCCCTGTCGGCCCTGTCGAGAGGGTGCGCGCGGGGGAGGTGCTCAAGGCCACCTCCCGTTGCCGTCGATCTCCCGTTCGCAGCAGGGAGGTGCCGGGCGGCGTCGGGCGGGTCCCGCAGCTCGGCCGCGTGCACGAGCAACGATCGCGACAGCGCCGCGGGTGCGGGACGAGCGACGCGCCCGGCCGGGCGTGGCGTGGCGCCCGGGGTACGTCCGGCCGCCGGGCCGGCGGAGCGGCGCCTTGAGCTGGACGCTGCTGCTCGCCCTCGTCTGCGTGCTCGGTCTGTCGCTGTTCGCCGCGCTGACGCGGCGGGCGGAGCTCGCGCGGATGCGCAAGTCGACCCGCGAGCGCGAGCGCGCCGTGCGGCTCGGCGCCGCGGAGGCGCAGTTGCGCCACCCGCTCGTCGATCTCTCGCGCTGCCTCGGCTGCGGCACGTGCGTCGAAGCGTGCCCCGAGGACGGCGTGCTCGCGCTCGTCCACGGGCAGGCGGTCGTCGTCAACGGCGCGCGCTGCGTCGGCATCGCCAAGTGCGAGCGCGAGTGTCCCGTCGGCGCGATCACCGTCACGCTCGGCGACGTCTCGAAGCGCACCGATGTGCCGGCGCTCGACCCGCGGCTCGAGGCGGTCGGGACGCGCGGCCTGTTCCTCGCCGGCGAGGTCACCGCGCACGCGCTGATCAAGACCGCGATCGAGCAGGGGGCCGCGGTCGGCGCGGAGGTCGCGCGGCGCGTCCGCGAGAGCCACGCGACGGCCGGCGACGGAGCGCTCGACCTGTGCATCGTCGGCGCCGGGCCCGCGGGGATCGCGTGCGCGCTCGAGGCGCAGCGCCACGGCCTGCGTTACGTCGTCCTCGAGCAGGAGCGCGACGTCGGCGGCACGGTCGCGCGCTACCCGCGCCGCAAGCTCGTCGTCACCGAGCCGGTCGAGCTGCCGCTCTTCGGCCAGCTCGGGCAGGACGCGTACACCAAGGAGGAGCTCGTCGAGCTGTGGCAGCGCCTGGTCGAGGAGCACCGGCTACCCGTGCGCACGGGCGAGGTCGTCGTCGACGTCGACCGCGCCGAGGACGGCGGCTTCGAGCTCGAGACGAACGAGGCGACGTACCGCGCGCGGCACGTCTGCATGGCGCTGGGACGGCGCGGCGTCCCGCGCAAGCTCGACGTGCCCGGCGAGGACCTGGCGAAGGTCGCGTATGGGCTGCTCGACGCGCGCGCGCACCACGGCCGGCGCGCGCTCGTCGTCGGCGGCGGCGACAGCGCGGTCGAGACGGCGCTGGGGCTCGCCGAGCAACCGGGCAACGACGTCACGCTCGTCTACCGCCGCGCGGGCTTCTTCCGCCTGCGCGCGCGCAACGAGAAGCGCGTCGAGAAGGCCGCGCGAGACGGCGAGCTGCGCGTGCTGTTCGACACCGACGTGTCGGCGATCCGGCCCGACGCGGTCGACCTGGCGATCCGCCGGGACGGAGCGGTCGAGCGCGAGAGGATCGCGAACGACGACGTCTTCGTCATGACGGGCGGCGTTCCTCCGTTCGCGATGCTCGAGCGCGCGGGCGTCTCCTTCGACCCGAAGCTGCTCGACGTCCCTCCGCCGCGCGGCGAGCAGGGCACGGGCTTCGCGCGCGCGCTCGCGGCCGCGTTCGCGCTCTCGCTCGTCGCGCTCCTGTGGGCGATCTGGCACGGCGACTACTACCTCCTGCCGGCGGGCGCGCGGCCCGAGCAGCCCAAGCACGACGTCCTGCGCCCGTCGCAGGGCATCGGGCTCGCCCTCGGCGTCGCGGCGGTGCTCCTGATCCCGGCGAACCTCGCCTACCTGCTGCGCCGTTCCGCGCGCTTTCGCCTCTCCTGGGGCTCGCTGCAACTGTGGATGACCGCGCACGTCGCGACGGGCATCCTCGCGTTCCTCTGCGCCCTGCTGCACGGCGCGATGGCGCCGCGCGACACGCCGGGCGGCCACGCGCTGCTGGCCCTCGCCGCGCTCATGTTCACCGGCGCGGTCGGCCGCTACTTCTACGCGTACGTGCCGCGCGCGGCGAACGGACGCGAGCTCGACCTCGAGGAAGTGCGCGTGCGGCTCGAGCGGCTCTCCGAGCGCGCCGGGAGCGAGGGACGCTTCGGCAAGCACGTGCGCGACGAGGTGCTCGCGCTGATCGAGCGGCGCCAGTGGAGGAGCTCGTTCGCTGGGCGCGTGCTCGCGCTCTGCGGCGGCCAGCGCGACTTGTATCGCGTGCTGGGCCGCCTGCGCGCGCAAGGAACGCGCGAAGGCGTGCCGGACGAGGTCGTCGCCGAGGCGCTCGGCTCGGCGAAGCGCGCCCACCGCACGGCGCTCATGGCCGCGCACTACGAGGACCTGCGCGCGCTGCTCGGCACGTGGCGCTACCTGCACCGCTGGGTCGCGCTGCTCATGGTCCTGCTCGTCGGCCTGCACGTCGTCCTGGCGCTCGTCTACGGGGAGCTCGGATGAGGGCTCTCGACGCTCGCCTCTGGCTGGGCGCGCTGTCCGTGCTCGGCGTGCTCGCGTACGTCGCCAGCGCGTTCGAGCGCAAGTCGCCCGGCCCGATCGCGCGGGTGCACGGGCGCGTCCCCGAGCTCTTCGCGGCCGACGGCTGCAAGCTCTGTCACGGCGGCTGGACGACGAGCCTGTCGGAGGCCTGCCGCGACTGCCACGCGACGATCGCGACCCAGATCGAGGACGGCGCCGGGCTGCACGGTTCGATCGCGGCCGACACCGCGCTCGACTGCGCGCTCTGCCACAGCGACCACCACGGCACGTCGTTCGCGATGGTCAACGCGCGCAGCTTCCGGCTCGCGGGCGTGCAAGAGCGCGACGCGTTCGACCACGCGCTCGTCGGCTTCCCGATGGAGGGCAAGCACGTCGAGATCGCGTGCACCGAGTGCCACGAGCACGCTGACGCCGACACGCTGCCCGCGGGCGCGCAGCGCTACGGCGGCCTGCGACGCGACTGCGCGAGCTGCCACGAGGACCCGCACGAGGGCGCGATGCAGCGCGCGTGCGCCGACTGCCACGCGCAGGTCGACTTCGGCGCGCTGACCGCGTTCGAGCACGACGAGCGGCTGCCGCTCGCAGGCGCCCACGCGGACTTCGCCTGCCGCAGTTGCCACGCCGCGGACGGTCCGCACGCGCTCGAGCGCCTCGTCGCGACGCCCGCGGCGCGCGTCCGCGAGAGCTGGCGCGAGTGCGCCGACTGCCACTCCTCGCCGCACGACGCCGCGTTCGTCGAGGGCAACGCGCGGCTCGCGAACGTGAGCGCCGGCGCGTCGTGCGCGGCGTGCCATGACGCGGCGCACGCGACGTTCACGGGCGAGCTCGTGCGCGTCGACGCGGCGCAGCACGCGTGCGCGGGCTTCGCGCTCGACGGGCCGCACGACGCTCTCGCGTGCGCGGACTGCCACGCCGGCGCCGGCGACTCGTTCGACTTCGCGGCGCGCTACCCGGGACGCCTCGCGGACGATTGCGTCGCGTGCCACGACGACCCGCACGGCGCCCAGTTCGCCGCGGGCGCGTTCGGTGCGACCGACTGCCTGTCGTGCCACGAGCGGCACCGCTTCGAGCCGCCCGCGTTCGGCGTCGAGGAGCACGCGCGCACGGCGCTGCCGCTGCGCGGGACGCACGGCGACGCCGCGTGCCACGCGTGCCACGAGCAGGCGAGCGAGCACGTGCCGCGCACCTTCGTAGGGACGGCGGCGACGTGCGAGCAGTGCCACGCCGACGCTCACCGCGGCTTCTTCGACGCGCTCCTCGCCGCGCGCGATCCGGTCTCCGAGGGCACGTGCGCGAGCTGCCACCTCGAGACGACGTTCGACGAGACGCCGCACTTCGACCACGGCGCCTGGACCGGGTTCGGGCTCGCGGGCGCGCACGCGGCGGCGCGCTGCGAAGCGTGCCATCCGCGCGCCGCCGAGGCGGACGCGGCGGGGCGCACGCTCGGCTTCGTCGCGGACGAGTGGGGGACGGTCGACGGCTGCGCGAGCTGCCACGAGAACCCGCACGGCGCGCGCTTCGACGGCCCGCGTCAGCCGGCGCAGATCGACGGGCGCGCGGGCTGCGCCCGCTGCCACGACGACACGTCGTTTCGCTCGCTCTCGCGCGGCTTCGACCACGGGGTGTGGACGGGCTACCGCATCGACGGCGCGCACGCCGCGCTCGGATGCTCGAGCTGCCACGCGCCGCTGCGGCGGCCGGACGAGGAGGGGCGCACGTGGGGCCGCGCGGCGGGGACGAGCTGCGCCGCGTGCCACGCCGATCCGCACGCGGGGCAGTTCGCCGTCGGCGCGGCGACGACGTGCGAGCGCTGCCACGAGGACGCGCGCTCGTTCCGCAAGCTCAAGTTCCATCACGACGTCGACTCGCGCTTCCCGCTGAGCGAGGCGCACGCCGTGCTCGCCTGCGTCGCGTGCCACCGCCCCTGGGAGGCGGAGGACGGGCAGCAAATCGTCCGCTATCGGCCGCTGAGTCGGGACTGCGCGTCGTGCCACGGCGCGCAGCCGGGCGGACCGGTCAAGAGGAGGCCGCGATGAGGAAGGCTGCGATCAAGGGGCCTTGGACGAGGGTGGCCGCGCTCGCGCTCGTGTGCGCCGTGGGCGCGGGCACGGCCGCGGGGGCGCAGGAGGCTGCCGTCGAGGCCGAGCGCGCGGACGAGACCGAGCGCATCTCGCTGCGGGTCACGTCGCAGCGGCCGCTCGGGCAGGTCGTCGTCGACCGCGGCCGCTCGGACGCGGTCGAGCGCGGCGACCGGGTGCTGCTCTTCCCGCGCGATGGCTCGATGCGCGAGGCGACGGTCGTCGAGGTCGGCGAGCGCCAATCGATCGTCGAGCTCGTCGATCGGGCGGCGGTGATCCCGGACGGAACGCGCGGCGAGGTGCTCGTGCCGCGCGCGCGCCTCGATGCGCTCGCTCCGCCGCCCGCGCCGCCGCCCGGCGAGCCGGCGGAAGGCGCGCCCCAGGCTCCCCCGGCCGGGCCCCAGCCGCCGCGGTGGTCGCGCAAGGACGACGAATGGGAGCCGGGCATGCCGCTACTCGCGGAGGTCGGCGTCGTGCGGCCCGAGGAGCGCATCCGGCAGCTCTCCGGCCGCTACTGGCTCACCGCCGACACGACGTTCGCGACGCTCGACGACCGCTCCGACGGCTTCTACCGCGCCGGCGTCGACGTGCTGCTCGAGAACCCGTTCATGCAGGGGGGCGCGCTGCACTTCGACGGCGAGCTGAACTATCGGTTCGCCGACGTCGACGGCCAGGTCGACGACAGCGACACGCGCTTTCGGCTCGACCGCTTGTCGTACACGTGGGGCGGGTCGCGCTTCGACGCGAGCCGCTGGGAGGTGGGTCGTTTCCTGCAGCACGGCATGCCGGAGTTCGGCGTGCTCGACGGCATCGAGTACGAGCAGCGGCTCGACAGCGGCGACCGCTTCGGCGCGAGCTTCGGGTACATGCCGGAGCCGAATCCGACGTACGACTCGGGCGACGACTTGCAGGTCGCCGCGTACTACCGCTGGCTCGTCGACCCGAAGAGCTGGCTCTCGTTCGAGGGCGGCTACCAGAAGACCTGGCACGAGGGCGACTCCGACCGCGACCTGTTCGTCGCGAAGGCGCAGTACCTGCCGCCGGTCGGTTGGAGCTTCCAGGGCACGGCGTTCGTCGACCTGTACGGTACCGAGGACGACGTGTACGGCTCGGGCTTCGAGCTGACCGAGGCGCACGCGCGCGCGGGGCACCGTTGGGAGAGCGGGAGTCGGCTCGACATCACGTACACGAAGATCGAGTTCCCCGAGCTCCTGCGCACCGAGTTCACGCCGCCCGCCGACGCGAACGCGCTCGACCAGCTCGGCAGCGACCGCCTCGCGGTCTCCGGCTCGACGTTCCTCGCGAGCGGACAGCGGCTGCACGCGGTCGCGGGCGGCTGGAGCGACGAAGACGAGTCCGGCGGGAGCCTGGAGCTCGGCGTCGAGGTGCCCGACGCGTTCGTCGACCGCAGCCGCACCGACTTGACCGCGTTCGCCGCGAACGGCCGCTTCACCTCGGTCGCCGGCGGGCGCGTGCGCTTCGACCGGCTGACCGAGAACGGGCGCTGGGACGTGCTCTACGAGATCGCGATGCACGACCAGCTCAGCTTCGACGCCGATAACGACGATCTGCTCCAGCACTGGGTGCGGGTCGGCCGGGACTTCCACACCGAGTCGGGTTGGGGCGTCTCGCTGTACGCGGAGACGCGTCTGTGGGACGAGGAGAGCTCCTGGTCCCTCGGGTTCCACCTTCAGAGGAGCTTCTGATGCGCCCTGAGCTGCACCGAATCGTGCTCGCCGCCGCCGCGGTCCTGCTCGTCGCCGCCTGCCTCACGGGCGGCGACCGGCGGCGCACGCCGCAGCACGCGTGGTGGCGCGGCCTGGGGCCGGTCCTCCCGCACGAGACGTTCCCGGCCGACTGCCGGCTGTGTCACGTCGGCGACGACTGGCAGACGCTCGTCCCCGACTTCGAGTTCGATCATGCGCAGCTCACGGGCGTCCCGCTCGTCGGCGCGCATCAGTTCGCGTCGTGCCTGCGCTGCCACAACGACCGCGGGCCGGTGGAGGACTTCCAGCGCGCAGGCTGCGCCGGCTGCCACGAGGACATCCACGCGGGCCAGCTCGGCAGCGACTGCGAGTCGTGCCACAACCAGCGCGTCTGGCGGCCCGAGGGGCAGATCGAGCTGCACTTGCGCACGCGCTTCCCGCTCTCCGGCGTCCACGCGTCCACCGCGTGCCGGCGCTGCCATCCCGGCGCGGAGGTCGGGAAATTCGTTCCGACCGACGTCGAATGCCTGACGTGCCACCAGGACGATCTCGCGCGCGCGGTGATCCCGCCGCACGCGAACCTGGGCTGGACGTTCGATTGCGACGCGTGCCACGTCCCGACGAGTTGGGACCGCGCGGAGCTCGATCCGAACTTCTGATCGAGTTTCCGCGGTCCCGCGGCCGATTCCAGCTTTGGCGGGGATTCAGGCGAAGGGGGCAGGCGTGGGAAAGCGAAACATCGTGTTGGCGGCCGCTCTGGCGAGCGGGACTCTGGTCGGGTGCGGAGGCGGCGACTCGTCGTCCTCGGCGCTCGTCGGCTCGTCGCAGTCGTGCATGTCGTGCCACAACGGCTCGCCGGACGACGACTACAGGGGCCCGGGCATCGAGAACCCGCACCCGTTCGGCACCGGCCCCGAGGCACAGCTCCTGTGCACCGACTGCCACGGCGGCAACCCGAACGGCGCCGACCGCGTCGCGAGCCACGTCCCGGCGCCGCCCCAGATCGGCGGCGCCACGAAGCAGGAGCACGACCGCTTCGCGTACTTCAACCGGCTCACGCTCACCGGCATCGACAAGCTGCCCGACTACGTCGTCGACGGCGTGACGTACAGCGCGCTCGACTACCTCCAGTTCATCAACCCGGGCGACCTGCGCGTCGTCGACGACGGCCGCAGTTGCGGCGCGTGCCACGAGGATCACGTCGAGGGCGTCGGCGCGAGCATGCTCGCGACCGCCGCGGGCATGCTCTCCGGCGCGATGTACGCCGCGGGCGCCGACAACGAGGTGCCGGCGAGCCAGGGCCTCTATCAGGACACGGCGGCGGACAAGGGCTTCCGCTCGGTGAGCGACCCGAGCTGGTCGTTCGACCCCGCGAACGTCGGCGCGGTCTCCGAGCTGATCGAGTACCCGGTGTTCAGCACGTTCGGCGGCAACGGGCCGAACGACATCTTCCGCAACGACCTGTACGTCGCGGCGGGGCTCGCGGACGACGTGCACGCGGACGGGCGCGTCGTGAGCGGCTCGCCCCTCGCGAACCTGTACCACGAGCAGGTCGCGTTCACGTGCGGCGACTGCCACCTGGGTAGCGCGGGCGCGAACAATCGCTACGGCGACTTCCGCTCGTCCGGCTGCACGGCGTGCCACATGCGCTACAGCCTCGACGGGCGCTCGGGCACGAGCGACCCGAACGTGAACAAGCTCGAGCCCGCCGATCCCGACGAGATCCAGGCGCCCGAGCGCGCGCACGTCGCGCGGCACCTGATCCGCAGCACGGCGCGCACGAGCCCGACCGGCAAGACGATCAAGGGCATCGACGACTACTCGTGCGCGGGCTGCCACCAGGGCTCCAACCGCACGGTGATGCAGTACTGGGGCATCCGCCTCGACCAGAACCAGGACGTCCGGCGCAACTTCCAGTACCCGGCGAATCCGGCCTCGTACAAGAACACGGCGCAGGACGAGCGGCTGTTCGATCCGGTCGTCGGCAACCACACGTTCAACGGCCGCAATGCCAACCAATACCTGCTGCGCGAGGACTACGACGGCGACGGCCGCGACGACACGCCTCCGGACGTGCACTACGAGGCCGGCCTCGGCTGCATCGACTGCCACGGCAGCTACGACCTGCACGGCGGCGACGTCGCGAACGGCGACGGCGGCGAGATCAAGAGCCGCATGGGGCAGGCCGTCGCCATCCGCTGCGAGAGCTGCCACGGCGGGGTCGACGCGTACGCCCCGACGCAGGCCGGCACGGCGCACGACGGGCAGGCGGCGGAGCTCGCGCTCGACGCGGCGGGCAACGTGCTCGACCACGTCGTCAAGGAAGGCAGCGGCTACTTCCTCTACAGCCGGCTGACGGGCAAGCGCCACTACGTCGCGCAGACGCGGGACGTCGTCGTCGACACCGGCGTCGTGAACCCGCTGACGCAGGAGGCGGTGTACAGCGCGCTCGGCTCGTTCGCGATGGGCCGCGACGACGGCGACCCGGCGACGGGGCTCGGGCCGCAGCAGACGGGCACGGTGCACGATGGCTTCAGCCACGACGACAACGTGTCGTGCGTCGCGTGCCACGCGTCGTGGACGAACAGTTGCATCGGGTGCCACCTCGAGGGCGAGTACTCGGAGAACCCGAACAACTTCAGCAACATCACGGGCGAGCGGATCGCGTTCCGCGAGGACAACGCGCTCTTCACGTACCAGTCCCCGGTGTTCTTCCAGCTCGGCGTCGACCCGCGCAACGAGATCGCGCCGATCGCTCCGAACACCGAGATGTTCTTCAGCTACAAGGACCGCCACAACGCCCTGTCCGACACGTTCGCGTTCTCGGACCGCAACGGCACCGGCAACGACAAGACCGCGACGCCGTTCCCGGCGCTGTCGCACAACGCGATGATGCCGCACTCGATCCGCGGCCGCGTGACGTCGTCGGAAGAGGGGCCGCGTTACTGCGTCGCGTGCCACCTGACCGACGGCGCGCTGAGCGCCTACGGCGAGGAGTACGACGACTTCCGCGCCGCGATCGCGACCGACGACTTCGCGTCGCTCGACTTCGACCAGTTGAAGCTGCACTTCGGCCAGAACACGGGCAACCAGCTCGATTCGCCGCTGTGGGTGCACATGGTCGCGGGGCTCGGCACCGGCCTGTTCCTGTTCGACGAGCACGGCCGCCCGATCAACCCGCTCGACCAGAACGACAACCGCGCCGGCTGCGATGAATCGCCTGCGGACACCTTCAACCTGGCGAACGTCGCGTTCAACCTCGACCGCATCGTCGACCAGAACGGCGCGTCGCAGGGCTCGAGCAACCACCCGATGCTCGCGCCGGGCCAGGGCCCCAACCTGCGCGACGGCGGCGCGAACACCGACATGGCCGGCCCGCTCGGCTCGGCCCTGATCGACGTGCTCACGAACCCGGCGACGGGCATCGTGCTCGACTCGTGGGTCGACGCCGACGGGACCCCGCGGGGCGACGCGGTGCCGCTCATCGGCGGCGGGAACTGAGCCCGCCTCCTACGGCACGAGCTCGAGACCGGCGGAGGGGCTGACGAGCGTGACCGCGACGAGCGTCGGCGCGACGTCGATCACGACGTACGCGTGGTCGGCGCGCAGACCGGCGAGCGCGGGCGAGAGCCCCGGGGGCAGCGTCACCGTCGCGGTCGCCTGACCGTTCGCGTCGAGCAGACCGAACGTGTTGCCGAACGGCGCCGCGTTCGGGGCGAGCAGCGACTGGAACGTGTAGGCGTCGACGTTGAGCGGCAGGACGAAGCCGTCGAGCGCGATGCCCGGTGTCGTCCCGCTCAGCGTGCCGAGCACGAAGTGGAAGCGCCCCGCGTTGGCGGGGCCGGCGCTCAGCGCCAGCGTCTGCGTGCCGCCGGTGGCGAGCGAGAGCGAGACCGGCGAGGCGAACAGCGCGCTCGTGCGCGACGCGAGGCCCGTGAGGCCGTTCCCGGCGATGCCCGCGATCGTCCCCAGACTCGTCGGCGCGCCCGTCTGCACGTCGATGCGCAGGAGGTCGAACCCGCCCCCGACCGCCGGCAGCGCCCACAGCGTTCCGCTCGGACCGACCTCGCACGCGCCGATCTGCGGGAACGCGGCGAGCCCCTGCGGGCCGACGACCGTGGTCGCTCCGGTCGCCGAATCGATCCGCAGGAGGTGCTCGAGGCCGCCCGCGCCGTCGATGCCCCAGAGTTGGCCCGCCAGGTCGAAGCCCAGCCCGACGATCGAGGTCGCGCCGGTGTCGCCGACGATCGTCGCCGCACCGGTCGACTTGTCGAAGCGCACGAGCAGGCTGCTCGAGCTGCCCGCGACCGCGACTCCGTACAGTTCGTCCGTCGTCGGGTCGTTCGCGAGCCCGGTCGAGAACGTCGTCGCGACGGCGAGCGGCGGCCCGATCGGCGTCGCCAGCCCCGTCCCGACGTCGATCGTGAAGATCCGGTCGGCGAGCGCGTCGAGCCCGTAGAGCGTGCCGTCGGCACCGAACGCGAGGCCGCCGACGGTCGTCAGGCCGGTGGGCCCGACGACGGTTCCCGAGAGCGTGTCGGTGTCGACGCGCAGGAGCAGGCCGTCGTTGCGCACGGCGAAGAGCTCGTCCGCGGGGACGAGGGACGCGGCGAGACAGATGGCTGCGGCGATGCGGGCGAGCCTGCGGGCGCGATGCTCCTCCAAGGTGCTTCTCCTTCGAGCAAGGTGCTTTCTCCTTCGAGCGTGGAATGCTCGATCCTAGATCGCCGGCGCGGATCGCGGGG